>CANQHU010000003.1 GCA_947623945.1 uncultured Clostridia bacterium
GCTATCGAGTTCGCGACAAATACGCCTCTTGGGACTTTCACCCTAGATTTATGACATGCCCGTCATACATAAAAAAATTGTCTTTCGGACAATTTTTTTATTTTATATTAAATATTTTTTCTGCATTTTCATATGTCATTTCTGCTATTGTTTCTATATCTATATTTTTTACTTGTGCAATTTTTTCTGCCATAAATTTTACATTTCTAGGGTCATTCCTTGTACCTCTGTATGGTTCTGGTGATAAATATGGGCTATCAGTTTCTATTAAAATTCTGTCATTTGGTGTTTGGCTAATCATTTCATCTGCATTTTTAGAATTTTTAAATGTAATTGGACCTGCAAATGATAGATAAAACCCTAAATCTATTGCTTGCTTTATTGAATCTCCTTTTAAAGCACAACAATGAAATATCCCTTTTTTAGCAACTTTTACTTGCTTTAGCACTTGTATTGTATCCTCTTGTGCTTTCCTTGAATGAATTACAATTGGCAATTGCAATTCATTTGCTAATTCAATTTGTTTTATAAAAGCGGTTTTTTGCAATTCTTTATTATCTTGATTCCAATGATAGTCTAATCCTATTTCACCTATTGCAACTATTTTTTTATTTTGTGTTGCAATTTTTTTGATTTCGTCTATCATTTTCCACAATTCTTCTTCTGTTTTTGGAATATCATTTGGCGAAATTCCTGCTGTTGCATAAATAAAATTATATTTGCTCGCAAGTTTCGATGCTTTTCCGAGAGCTTTCTACATTATAACCTGCAGATATTAGTTTTGTAATACCTGCCTTTTTTATTTCTTGTATTATTTCTTCTCTATCCTCGTTAAATTTTTCGTCATCTAAATGACAATGGCTATCAAATAGTTCCATTATTAATATCATTCCTTTTTATTTCATTATCCCTACTACAGTTGCTACTGCATAACTTTTGCAATGTGAAATGCTTAAGTCGATGTTTTCTATGGTTTTTATATCCATATTTTTAATTTTTATTTGCGGTTTTCCTTGTTCATTATTTAATATTTCAATGTCTTGCCAAGTTATTGAATATTTATCTTCTAGTTTTTCTGAAATTGCCTTAAATACCGCTTCTTTTGCAGCAAATCTAGCAGCATAGTGTTGATATTTTTGCAATTTTTTGCTTTCACAATAATCTATTTCTTTTTGCGTATAAACTCTATTTTTAAAGGTTTCCCCCGTTTTTTCGTCTTCTATGCTTTGTTTTATTCTTTCTATTTCAATAATGTCTGTCCCACAGCAAATTTTCATGTTTTACTCCTTTGGGTGTTTTTTTGCCCCGTCCCAAAAAACACCTATTTAAAATACATTATGAAGTTTATAATGTTTAGTATTAGTGAAATTATTAGTATTATCATAATAATTACCGTTGATTTGTTTTCTTTTTCAAAGTTTAGTTCTTTGTATAATATGTCATATTTATTTTTAACTTGATTATATAAAAATTCTAGTTCAAATACTTCTTGCATTTTATCATTTAATAGTGTTCCTGTTTGATCTTCTGTTATTTCTTGAATCCATAAGTTTTTGGTGAATTCTACAAATTTTTTTCTTGCTTGTTTTACTTTGCTTGGATTTTTGAATTCTAATTCTATTTTTCTCATGTATATTTTTTTATATAAATTTAATATGTATGTGTAAAAATATTGATTTTCGTATTCTTCTGGTAGTAATGTATAATTATTTATATCTGCTGATGATGAAAATAGCATCATTGCTTGTTTGCTTAAGCCTATTTGAGCATATTTCCACCTTGTAAATGTTTCTATTTTTTCATATTTATAGTCTCTGCTACTGTCTGCTGGCATAAGGTTTGCATATTTTATAAATTGATATTTTATTTCGTCAAAGTTTTTGTTTTCATTCCATGCTTCTTGATTTATGCATACATAAGAATATGTTAAAAATCGCTCTGTGTCAATGTTTAGCCTTGCTGCTTCTGCATTTAAACCTGTTATTTCATAAATGAATTCTTGAAAAGTTTTTGGACTTTCAAAACTGTCTGTTTGTATTCTTATATTGTCATAATTTTCTAGGTTTATTAATTTATTGTTTATATCTCTAAATTTATAATTAAAATTTAGTATATTATTAAATTCTTCATCTTCTTCTACATTTGTTTTTATTGCTAAAAAGCATATTCCCGTAGAAAAACATATGATTTCTATTTTGTTAATATGAAAGAATATTCCATTTGTTTGTTCTAGTTTTCCTTGCATGTCTTTTTCTAATTTGTATTCAAATATGTTACATGGGTTTTTACAAAGTAATGCTGCTCTTGTTTCTATTGGCAATTCTTCCAATTTTTTTATTTTTGTGTTTCCATATCTAAAACTAGAGAATAAAAATTCCCTAGTCTTTGGCAAAAAGTATTGATATAATTTTAAGTCTTTTTCTTTTTGAAAAATTTTTAAACTGCAATTTTTATCTTTTAACATTTTTAAAATGTATTTTTGGTATTTTCCTTCTTTTATTACAAAAGGATGTATAAAGTATGTATATTGGTAGTTCGTCTTTAGTTCCATTTTTTCACCTTTTTTCTTTTTATTTTTTTAGTTCTATAGTTGATTATAGTAATTCATATTTAAGTCTTTTCCTAAGTGCCATTTTCCAATGAAGTCAACTTGTAAATAGTCATCTAAATTGTATTTTGGCTCTTGTACTAATTTTCCGTTAGCATCTACTGCTCCCCATTTTCCGTTTTCTTTTACTCCTGCATAACCAAATCTGTTTTGCTCTGTTACATCATCATATTTATAGTCTACTACTACTTTTCCATCTTTGTCTACAAATCCATATTTACCATCTTTTTTGCTTTTGAAGATAGTATTGTTTGTAAAAATTTCTGCTATACTTTTTTCTTCAAATTTGAAGTTATAATATTTTTCTTCTTCTCCTTGTCTTAAACTGAAGTAACCTTTTGTGCTGTTTAGTTCTGTTAAAATTCCTGATTGACGTATGTTAAATCCACTGTCTATTATATCATTTGTGTATTCTACTTTTTCTCCTATATATAGGTCTGCTTTTTCATTGTAAGACATTGATACATAATTAAATTCTATTTTTGTTTGTTTTTGCATGTCTATTACGCCATAATTTCCGTTTTTTTGAGCTATTAGTAATCCTGTTTTTGCTTCTTTTAAATCTTCATATTCTGGCTCAATTATTACTTCTCCAGTAGATTTCATGATTCCATATTTTCCGTCTTTTACATAGATTATTCCATTTTCTTTGTTTTTCATTATTGCTTTGATTTCATCAAATCCGGATTTTAGTAATTCGTTTCCTTCTTTATCAACTAAAATTTGCTTTCCTTGTTGTTTTACAACATACATGTCATTTCCATATATATTGGTAATTTCGTCATATTTTGCTTCTAATATTACTTGATCTGAATAACTTACAATTCCATATTTGTTGTTTTCGTCTTTTACGATAAATCCATCTTTTGTTTCTTTTCCTAAACTTTTTATTTCTAAGTATTTTGTTTGTAAAATTTGTTTTCCATCTAAATTGATTATTCCATATTTTCCGTCTTTTTTTACTTTTAATATTCCTTCTTCGTATAATAAAGTGTTACTGTTATCTTGGTTAGAAAATGCTTCAACTTGTTCATATTCTGTGAAAAGTTTTTCACTTTTGCTGTTTAATGCTTTTGTTTTGTATTCTCCTGTTTCATAATTTACATCATAAACAAATAGGAATACGTCTTTTTTCTCGTTTGGAATAATAATCATTTCTTGATAGGAAGGATTTATTATTTCATTTCCTGTAGAGTCTATTACTCCCCATTTGTTGTCTTTATATACTACTGCATATGCTTTGCTTGCTATTACATTTTGCTTTGTATCTTTTTTTAGGATTCCTCCTAAAATGAATACAGACATAACAATAACTATAATGGCTACAATGACTGCTATTACTTTTTTTATATTTAACTTTGGTTCTTGTTCATATCTTTTTCCTTTACTCATTTTTCATTTAGCCCTCCTTTGACACCTACAATATATCATAAATCGACTTTTGTTTCAAGTAAAATCCATAACTCTCTTATTTTTTCATGAATTTACATACCATTACACTCATATCATCTTTGATATTTCCAAAGTTATTGTCTATTGCCTCATTTAAAACTAAATTGGCAATTTTTCGTGTATTATTTGTTTCTATGTCTTCTAATAGGTATTTAATCCATAACTCTTTGTTTTTGTATTCTATGTTGGCATCTAGGATTCCATCTGAACACATTAACATGATGTCTCCAGATGTGATGTCTTTATCAAATGTTTCTATTTGGTTTGCATCTACCATTCCAGTTGGTAAGGAACTTGATTTTATTATTTGAATTTTTTTATTGTTTTTTATGTATGTTGGACATGCTCCACTTTTTATAAATTCAATGTTCCCTAAGTATAGGTCAATTATTGCTATATCTAATGTTGCAAAAGTTTCTTGGTTTTGATTTATAAGTGTTCTGTTTATTAATTCTAATGATATGTTTTTTTCGAATCCTGATAGTAGTAAGTTTTCCAGCATTTTTATTGCTTGTGTACTACTTCTTTTAGCCTTTGTGCCTGTCCCCATTCCATCACTTATTGCAACTAGATATTTTCCGTCTTTTAGCCTTATGCTTAGCATTGTGTCACCTGAAACTTCACTTTTGCTTTTTGTGCTTTCTTCTGTAGCAATTGCCATTACATATTTGTCATCTGATAATAGGCTTACTTTTTTTCCTACGCTTGCTTCTTCATTTACTACTATTTTTTCTTCTAGTATTTGTGTTGCAATTTTTTCGATGTTTTCTATTTTATTTTTGTCTTGTGTTTCTTCTAAGTATACTTCTAAGATATATCTTCCTTCTTTTTTTATAGAAATATCTTGTATTTCTATTCCTTTTATTTTTAATAGTTCGGTTATTTGCCTTTCTTGTAATTCGTATTTGTTGTCTATTTTAATGTCATTTTCAATTCCTTTTGCCATTTTTTTGATTGCTTTTGATACGCCATCTAATTGCTTGCTTATGTTTTTTTGGTTTTCTTCTACTCTTTTTTTCCATATAAAGTTTGTTTTTGCTACTTTATAAGATAAGTTTATTGTTCGAACTATTTGTGATATGTCATCTTCTTTATTCTCTATTCCAACAATATAACAATTACATTTTGCGAAGATTTCTAAAAGATTTTTTCTGTTTATTTCTTGTTTATCTATTAAAAATTTGAAAATTTCATCTATTATTTTTCCGTTCAGTGTATGCCATATCATCATATAATATATTGTCTTTATATGGCTCTAAGTTGCTAAGCAATTCTGCTATGAATATTTGCTTATTGCTTTCATATGATGATTTTTCTGTTTCATCATATGTTGTTGCCATTTCTTTTATTGCATCTGATACATGATTTAGGTTTTCTACTACTTCTTTACTTCTTGTTAATGCTCTGTTTGGCATTACTGGCAATAATTTTGATTTTCCAATAAATTCTTCTAATTCGATATGTATGTTTTTTGGTACTGCAAGTAATCCTATTGATGCTAATAATATTTCTTTAAAGTGGATTAATTCCACTGTGTATCCGTTAGAAGCGTATGCTAGAATTACATTTCCTAACGCAAATCCTACTACAACTCCTATTTTTCCAAATTTGTTTAGAATTCCCGCCATCATTCCTGAAATTGCATATGCTGCTATCATAATTGGCTCTGCCCCTGTTATGACTCCTATTGTCACTCCTATTGTTACTCCTGCTGTTGTTCCAACTAGTATTCCATTTTTCCACCCAAGTATCATTACTATTAGTATGCTTAAAATGTTTTTTATTCCAAATCCTAATATACTAAAATCTCCAAATGCTGCAAAACTGATTGAAAGTATTAAACTTGCTCCTATTAATTCTTCTATTGTAAATGCTCTTTTTTCCCAAAATTCTTGTAATACAACTGTTGAGTTTACAAATATTTTGTAAAAAACTAGCCCTATTATTGCAAGGGTTATTCCTGATAGTATGTCATATATTGTAAAACCTGCTATGAATAATTTTGTTATTTGTATTATTAAAATGGATATGAATATATTTTTTCCTATTTTTATTTTTTCGTTTCTTTCTTTTTCGTTATACATAGGCTTTATTATAAATAAACTCGCAATTAATACAAGAGCTGTTAAAAAATAGCCTAAAGCTCCTCCAACTCCATATTTTATTAGATTACCTATTAATGAAATAAATACGATTCCTAATAATGGTACAGAAGATGCAAAACATGCACCTAACATACTGATACTAAAAATGGAAAATTCTCCCCCTAATCCTACCATAGATAGCATAAAGGAAAGTATGTATAAAACTATATTTTTAATAGAAAATACATTTGAAAAAATGTTTACTTTTTGAGCTTGTTTTTCTATTACATTTTGAAACATCCTTACCACCTCTTTCGTTTTTATATGCATATTTTACTACTTGTCCTTCGTGGTTTTTGTCTTTTTTAGGAACTTGATCTAAAAAAGTTTTTTACATTTTATTACATATATTTTTGTTTTTATCTTTATTGTCTGTTTTTATTTTTTTTATTTTATTACAGAATGTCAAAAAAAGCAATACAAATGTTGAAAATTGTAAATATTAAATAGAGATACCTCTAAATTTTTAGAGATACCTCTATTAGGATTGATAAACTATTTTTTTACTACATACTTCTTTATTAAGACAATTCCTGTTCCTAATAATGCAAGTACGCTAATTGATAATAATGCAATCATTATGTATCTTACGTTTTTACCAGTTGGTGGCACTACAGTTACATCTTCTGCTTTATCATCATCATATTCAAATGTTGATGTTACTTTAGGTATATAATTTCCTGGTGTTGTTACTAAACTTGAACCACCTGTTTTCTGAATTTGTATAATTTCAGCACTATTACCGATTTCTACATCATCATCTGTAGCATTAGATAATAATCTTGATGTTGTTAATAGTAATTCTGTTACTTTATTTTCACCTGATGTTGGTTTTAATTTTTTTGGTGTTTCGACTTCTACTATTAAAATTTGATCCATACCGCTTAGTAATTGTTTCATTTGTGTTGAGTTTTCTAATAATCCTTTTTCTATTAGTTCATTTTTTTGATTTATTCCTTGTACGATTTTTCCAAACTCATTTACACTTTCTTCTATACCCATACTATTATCTACATAATCTATGATGCTTTGTGCTTCTAATGTTACTATATTGCTTTCATTGTCTCCGTGTCCCTTACCATAGTAATAGTAGTCTTCAGATGTGTAGTCTAACTCACTAATATTTTCTATGTTTATTCCATATTCAATTCTTAATTGTGCACCTTCTATTAATTCGCTATCTAATTCCATTTTTAATTGTGCATTTTTTCCATTTGTTCCTGGAAGGAATACTGCATGGTTTACTTCTTCTTTTAGTGCACCATTTTCTATTTTTGCATCAACTAGTGCATTTCCACTTGCTAACACAATTTTTACGTCTTTTATATTTTTAGTTAATGTTAATGCTTGTTTTGCTCTTTCTACTATTCCAAAGTCTACACTTTTTACATGGTTTAGTTTAAACTCCTCTCTTAAATTAGTTGGTTCTTTGTCATATTCTATATTTACTTCAAAGATTGGGGTTGTTGATTCCATTTTATCTTGTAGTGGTTCTGTTGTTCCATCTGCTAATTTTATTTGACCACTATAATTGTTAATTGCTTCCTTATTTGCATTAATCATTAATTCTGTCTGTTTATCAATTTTTTGTCTTGTTTCATAATTATCTATTGCATCTGATCTTCTTATTTCTGTATTTCTTGCTGTGTTCCACTCTACATTTTTTAGATATTGCTTTTTAAATTCGTCTTTGTACCATTCTTTGTTATTTGTTTTTAGGTTATAAGAACTTTGATCTACAATAGTTGATTTGTAATCTTGTACTTTGTATTCTTTATTTCCCCAAACGTATACTATTCTATATTGTCCTGGTACAAATCCTGGTATTGTATAATTTCCAGCGCTATCTGTTGTTTTTATAGCATCAACCCAAATATGTAAATTGTCATCCCATAATTTTGTAACATTTCCATTTGAGTCTATTAATTTAACTGTTACATCTTTTATTCCTTTGTCTCCTGAAGTTGCATCATATATTCCATCTCCTTGACGTATTTGTCCACTCATAATTCCAGAACTATTATTTCCGTTTACTTTATCTTCAAATACTACTCCTGTTACTTTTCTGTTTTCTTGTAATACTAAGTTTAATCCTGGTGCCTTGTCTGTATCATCTTCATACTTTTGCGTATTGTTTAGTTCTATATTATCTGGTTGAGAATCTTTGTCTATTGATGCATATGAATTATTATTTTTGTCTTTTACAGAATAAGAAGATATTTCTATAATATTATCTAATTTTACTGTTTCTTTTCTGTCTCCTAAAATTTGTTTTATGTCTTGTGGATTTATTCTTAATACTACATAAATGAATTTTTCTTCATTTCCCATAAGTTCTAAGTTTATAGGTATTTTTTTCTTTATGTAATTTCCTACTCTTTCATTTCCTGTTGTTAATCTGATTTCATCTCTTATGCTTCCATCATTATTAATATTTGTTCCTACTTTGAAATCAATATATTTTGTATCATAATAATCCACTATTTCATTTACTATTGTTTTTATATTACTAGATGCTGTATTTTTTATGCCTATTTTATATGTTACATCAACTTTTAGTGTGTCAGTTCCATTGCTTCCTTTTGATGTATCTCCATAGTAGATATCTGATGCATATAATGCTCTTGTATATGTAGCAGTTCCATATTTTCCACCAAATTTAACTGCTGGCTCCATATTATAACCATCTTTTCCATTTTCATAATATAATGTACTATTAAATCTGTCTGCATAGTTATAAATATGATCTTCTCCGTTTATATGAACTTTTATCCTTTCTAGGTCTTTTACTACTGATAAATCTACTTTTTCTCTTGCTTTGATTCCTAAGTTTATATTTGCTAGTTCATTTACGTCTTGTCTTCTAATTTCATCTACTTCCATTATTGCATTTAAATATCTTCCATTGTATGCCTCACGTGTGCTAGCACTAATTGTATATTTAGAATCTACACCTGTAATTGGATCTCTTGTATCTTCGCTTCCGCTGTATCCATAGTTATATAATGATTTATTTCTATCATCTCTAAAGTATAACTGACTTATATTATTCTTTGATGTGTCATATCTTAAATCTAGTGCATGTTGTCCGTTACTGTAAACAGCTTGCCCAAATTTAATTGTATTAAATTTATCATTAAATGCTTGTCTTCCTTCTTCTCCTACTTTGCTACCATTTGATAAATCTGTTTTAACTTCTACAGTATCATAGCTTAATCCGTTATATTTAAATTCTACATATAGTTGTGGTATATCTTCGATTAATATGTAAGCAAATCTGTATTCTCCATTGTTTCCTGTTGTTGTATAACCTCTACTTGTTGCTTTAGTTTTTGGATCATATATTGTTGCTAATTCTCCATTTGCTTTCTTTAATTCGACTGGTATTCCTTTTAATAGTTGGTCTTTTGTTCCTGCTCTATAAACATCGTCTCTATCATTTCCATCTTCTGTTTTGCTATCTGCTATATCTTCCCATACATATCCAGAAATTTTTGTATATTTCTTTCTATTTTTGAATGTTATGATGTCTGCAAGTTGAAATGCTTGAGGATTTGACTCTGTTGTATATTGTGATTTTTGTCTTTTTACTTCTATTGTTGCTGTCATTCCTTTTCCTGTTCTTCCTGAAGATTCCCATGTAATGTAGTTTGGATCAAGTTCGTATGTGTCATGGTCTCCAATAGAATATTCTGTTACTTCATATGTTCCTTTCCATATGTTATAAATTCCTATGTTTCCATCTTTATCTGTTATAAATGATGTAGCCTCATTTATGTTTCCTGTATAAGATGCTCCTTTTAAGCATATTTCTCCATTTACTGTTCTTACAGGTCCTGAACTGCCATGTGCTATTAAATATCCTTTTTCTCCTTTTACTTTAAAGGTTACTCCATCTAATGGTTTTCCGCTATCTGTGTCTACTTTCTTTATTTTCAAGTTTCCTGTTTGTTTTTCGTTTGGTACTCTTTGTTCTACTTTATCACTTTTGTATTTTTTTCTAGGAGCTGATACACTATTTCTAAATGTTGCTTCATAACCATAAATTGGAATCTCAGTTTCTATTATTTCATAATTACCTTCTTTTAAGTCTATAACTTCTAAATGTCCTTTACTATCTGTATTAAATGTTGTTCCTCCTTCTATTGTTGGTGAATAAGTCATATTTTTTAATGTTATACTTCCATTTACTGTTAATACTGGTCCACTATCATTATGCGCGACAACATATCCTCCTGATCCTCTTATTTTGAATTTTACTCCTTCAAAATTAACATCTGTACCATCTGAATCTACTTTGTTTATTATTAAATCTGTACCATTTTGCGGGTTACTTGCAAATCCCTCTTTTGGCACTCCTCTTACCACGTTTACATAGCCTTGATATTCTACATCATATTTATAATATGGTGATTTTATTTCTATTAGGTCGTAACATCCTTCTAGAATATCTATTAATTCAATATATCCTCTAGAATCTGTTACAAATGTTGTTCCTGCACTTTCGTAATTTGTAAATCCGATGTCTTTAAATGTGAATTTTTGTGTCACTTTACTTACTGATCCATTGTCTCCATATGCTATTACATATCCTTTTGATTTTTCTTTTAGCTTAAATTCAATATTTGGCAATGGTTCGTTATTAGGCGTTCCTATCTTTTTAATTGTTAATTTTCCTACTCTTGGTGGGTTTTGTACTTCTACATATACCGTTTTCTCTGAGTTTGGAACTTCTATTTCTTTTGTAATTTTAGAGTCATACCTATAGTACGGCGAATCAACTTCTATTAATAGGTATTTACCCGATAATATGTGATCTATTACCAAGTTTCCATTTTGATCTGTTGTGAATTTACTTGCTGAATTGATATTTGGCGTAAATCCCGTTTCTATAAAATCTGCACTTCCAATAGCTTGTATTATTCCGTGCCTATTGGTATCTCGTCCTTGAACATATCCCCCTGCTCCTTTTAAAATAAAGGTTACTCCTGCTAATTTGTCGCCTGTATCTTCTCCTTTTTTTCCAAGTACAATTCTTCCTAAATTTAATACATTGTTTAAATATGTTTCTCTATATGCTCCTGAATAAACATTTATACTATAAGTACTTAAGGTTGTATATCCATAATTAGGGTTATTTTTTTCTATTATTTGATAAGTTCCTGGTGTCATATGTTTAATTGATATTCTACCATTAGAATCTGTTGTATGAATTTGATCATAACCAGGTCCTACAATTCTAAATTCAACACCTGGTAAAGAAACTTCTTTCTTATCTGCTCTGACTTTTTCTATTAATAGCTCTCCATCAATGTTGTTCCATTCAACATAATCAGATACTGTTGCTCTTACCCATTCTTCATATACCCACCATCTTCTCATTTCAGATGATACAACTGGTTGTCCTTCATCTGTACTTTCACCATTAAGTATTTTAACTTGGTTTGTACATTCATACCAAGGGTATCCTCCCCATAACTCTTCCCATCTATGATAGTATGAATAACTTCCATATACCTTTACTCTTTTTACTGCATCATATTTGCTAACTCTAATATAGAATTGTTTTCTTCCGTTACCACTATTTAAACTTCCATTTATAATCTGATAAGGTATTGTGCTATTGTTGCTATAACCATAAACAGTGCAATTTATTGGAATGGAATTAGTACTGTCTGATACATAAACTGAAAATGGACCTATAATAGCATAATCACCTGATATTTCCATATTTATTCTCTGGCTATTGTTTGCACTATAAAAATAGAAACTTTCCTCAACATCCCATGCTCCGCCTCTTTGCATCCAACCATTAGATGATAAATCTCCATATGTGGATTTTGCACTATATGAACCAAATTTTCCAGAAAATTTATGCCATCCATCACAAGATTTTTTAGTACCATCTGTACACCATCCATCATGTCCATACTCATCGTTAAAATGTCCTGAGTCTACTCCTATATAGTGCCAAACACGTCCGAGATTCCCACCATGTTGCTGCTGCTTGTACAGCATTTTGACTTAAGACAACAGTTGTAAATATTACAGCTAAAAACATATTTCTAGTTAATTTTTTTACATTAATTTTTCTCTTTTTGTGTAAAAATACAAACGCAATGCTTAATATAGCCACTAATCCAATTGCTATTGAAGTATATACAACAGCTCCTGTTTTTATTGAAATTAATAATTCTATATTTGCTGTATTATTTTTTGTGTTATTATCTGTTGTGTAAATTTGTACTGTATTTTTAAAGCTACCTGTAGTTTCTGTTGTCATTTTTTTACTTGCTGTTAAAGTTATTTCTGCACTTTCACCAGCTTTTATTTTTTTACTTGCTAAACTATTATTTATTAATTCTCCATTACTGTCTTTTGCCCATAAACTTGAATTATTACTTATGCTAAATCCTTCTGGTAATTGATCAACAATTTTTTCTACTGTGCCTTCTAATTCCCCTACATTAGTTACTATTATTTTGTATTCTACTGTTACAGTTGCTCCTTCTATTTCATTTCCCTTTATTTCTATTTTTGGCAAATTTTTATTGTTAAAATCATATTTTGTTGTTCCGTTTTTAGTTTGTACTGTAACAATTCCAATATAATTGTCTACTTTAAAATCACATATTTTATTTTCTATTAATCCTATATCAATGTTAGTAATATTGTTTCCGTATATCTATTGTGTCTGTTGAAGCTACTTGTGTTCTTTTTCCATCTAAACTAACAGTTTTATTTATAACATCTGAATTTACATTTTCACTTATGTTTGATTTTTTATATTCTGTTAATTTATAAGTGTTAGTATCATATTGGAATAATACAATATATTTTCCTTTTGGAATATTTTTAAATTCGTATTTTCCATTTTCGTCTGTTTGTGTTGTTTCTTTTACTTGAGCCCCGTTTTCCATATCTACTAACATAGCTGTGATTCCATTTAAAAGTTTTTCTCCTGATGCTCTTTTTCCATCTTCATTTTCATCAAGCCATGCAAGTCCTGATAAACTGTATTTTTCTTCTGTTGTTGGATTATCTCCGAGTACCCTCTCCTCCCGGATTATTTGGGTTATTTGGATTACTTGGATCACTTGGATTGCTTGGATTGCTTGGATTATTTGGATTATCTGGATCGCTTGGATTGTTTGGATCTTCTGTATTTATGTCTTGATCAAAATTTTCAGAATGATCTTCTGTATCTCCATCATCATTTGGATCATCTATATCGTTATATCCTGGTTCTGGTTCTGGGTCTTTATAATCTGGTTCTTCTGGTTCTTCTGGATTTTCTACGTCTTGCAATGTTTCTCTTGGAAGTATAATGTGTGATACAATATTGCTTGTTTTTACATCTTCTCCATTTTCTTCAACTGTTGCACTGTTTTCTATTTTTGTTTTTTCATCTAAATAATTTGCTTTTGTTTTTACTAGTATTTTTACACTTTCATCATTTGGAATGTTTAATGCTAAATCTATATTTGGAAGTTTTTCATCATTTTCATTTCTTAATTCACTAGAAATATTTTTTACAATTCCTTCTTGCTTTCTTATTCCAGTTATTCTATCATCTTCTGTTTCTAGTTCCCAATTGTTATATATAATTTCTTCTGGTTTTACTTCTTCTGGTAAAAAGTCTACTACATTTACAGCTATATATTGTAAATCAGTTAAACTAACATTTGGTCTTCCTTCATTTTTTATTTCTATTTCATAATTAATTTCTTCTCCTGCTTTTACTTCTTCCCCTTCATTAGGAGATGACATTGAAATAATAGTCTCTTGATGACTTCTTTCAAATCTGTTTTCATTAGATAAATAAGTTTTGTCATTAATTGTTGTTTCTGCATAAGCTGTAACTATTCTTTCATCTCCATCAAATTTTATTCCACCTGAAAATACATATTGACTATTTCCATGTAATTTTACAGTAACACACCCATCTTCTGCAGTTTGTATTTCTAATGGATTTTCTATTTCTTCTGAAAAAATGTCAGAAGCATATACATCTTTGTATGTGTGTTGATTTGTACTTTCACCAAATATAAATTCATCTAATGGTTGATCTACATATGAAATTTTGTATATTTCGAATCCTTTTGGTAAATGTATTTTTGTTTCAATTTCTGAATTGTCTTTTGAGTGAATGGTTAAATAATATACAAAAGATGCATAATCTAAATATGTTCCCATAAATAATTTTGCTTCTGCTTTATTTATAGTATTGTTGATTTCATAAGTTTTAGCTAAACCTTCTCCTATATATGTGTTTATAGTTGTTGTAATTTGTTTTGTTTCTGTTCCTTCTGCTAAATCATCCACCTTTACTTCATAAAATTTGGTTATGGTTTCTCCTTGTTTTATCGTTCCTATATCTATTGTTTCTTTTCTAAGTTCAGGGTTAAAGTTATATTTATATTTTCCACGGAATTGGTAGTAACCTGCTTGCAATTCACCATATGTTACACCTTCTGGAATTGTTGCTTCTACTCTTACATTTTGCATATCTTCTTGGCTTACGTTTGTTATTTTTATATTGTATTTAATATATTCACCTTCATATACAACATCATTGTTTTCTAATACTGTTGATGCTTTTGTTGGTGTTATTTCTAATAATAATCCATCACTATTTTCTGCTAATAATTGTTTTGCTACATCATATACTGTGCTTTCTTCTTTTTTGTTTTCTTCTTTATAATTTTCTAATTTTAATTCTTTTTCTTCATTTTTTATTTCATATGTGTTATCTATTGTATATTGATTTGCATAAGTTATGTTTAATTTTTCATTTTTTGTTGTTTCAAAATCTTTATTTAAAATTATAGTTGCAGGTATTTTTATATTTGTTACTAAGTCTAATGTATTTTCATTATATTGTGTTTCTGTTCCTGATAATTTTGCAATTATTGCTTTTTTTCCATTTTCATTTGTTTCTACATATGGTTCTTCTAGTTTTAATTCGTTTCCATATAATATATGACTTTCTCCTAAAATGATTTTTTCTACTTGGTCTGGAAGTTCTATTTTTATATATGGATTTTTAAACATATTATTTTGTATTGTATTTGATTTTAGATTAATATCAAATTCTACTTCATTTTGGCTTTTATTACTCCAATTTAAATTTTCTACATTTAGAGTAATGTCTGTTGTTGCTTCTTTTATTTCGTTTTTAAATTCATATGCTTCTTCTTTTCCATTGATCTTTATATTTGTGTTTATTGTGTCTTCTACATTTTTTGCGTTTTCTTTTATTTCTTTTGTGTGTCTTATATTTATTATTCCTTCATTTTTTATTTCACTTGTTTTTATATTTATTTTTTCTGGTTCGTTTTCATATACAATTTCATAGATTCCATTTTCGTCAAATTTTGTTTCTTTATTTATTGTTTCTATTATATTTCCTTCTTCATCTATGAATTCTATTTTTCCTTCTTCTCCTAATACTTCATCAATTACTGATTTTTGTATTTTACTGCTTTTATATACTATTTTTGCTTCTTGATTCATAAAGTTTTCTGCTTCTTCTAATTCTAAGGTGTTTTGTGCTTCTTTTTTGCTTATCATTATTTGTTCAATTTCATCATATTTGGTTGTATAATTGGTTCCATTTATTATATTAGATTTTATATATCCATTATAGATTTCTTGGGATTCATGTTTTATTGTTGTTAGTTCTCCTATATTTTCGGTTACTGTGTTTTTTATTTCTTCTTCTTTGCTTATTGTTGATTTTACTGTGATTTTTGCATCTAACTCTCTTTGTTTATTCTCGTCTGTATAGGTATCATAATAACATATTACAATATATTCATTACCCAAAGATTGAATTTTTAGTTTTCCTGTAGTTTTATCATATTCACATTGTCTTTCTACGTCACTTTTTGTGATCACTTTTACCTCTTTTGGGTATTTTCCTTCTATTTGATTAAATGCTACTTCTATTTGTCTTTCATTTTCTTCTTCAGATTTTACTTGAGTTTCTATGCCATATTGCACTAGTGTTCCATTATCTTCTTCTGTTAGATAATAGTTTATGTATTTTTGCAATTCTGGCTTTATGCTTATTTCTATATCACCAATTCCAAAACTTGTTCTTTTTAACAGTTTTGATGATAATATTATGCTAAAAGTAGCTATTAATATTAAAATTAAAGATAATATTTTTAATCCCTTTTTGTTTTTCATTATGCAAACCTCCAAATATACATTATATATAATTTACTATACATTTTTTTATTTTTATTGTAAATAGTGACTTTTTCCAATTTTTTTTAGCTTTTTGTATCTCTTTAGGGAACTTCAATTTTTGACTTTTGGATTTTTTTTTTATATTTTTTTTACAATTTTGTAACATTTGTCATAATTTTTTTGTTTTTTTATTATATTCTTGCAATCTTATATTTGCGTAAGAATTAAAAGAAGAATCTTTTTTTGATTCTTCTTTTATTATATTATTATTTTTTTAGTACATATTTTTTTATTAGAATAATTCCAGAAGTAAATATTCCAAGTATGCTTATTGCTAATAAAATGATTGATGTATAATTTAGATTTTTACCTGTTGGTGGAAGTACTACTACATCTTCTGCTCTATCATCATCAGATTCAGATATTGTTACATTTGGTATGTAATTTCCTGGAGTTGTTACTAAATTTGCTCCTCCTGATTTATGAATTTTGATAATTTCCGCATTATTACTAATCATAGTGTCTTCACCTGTAACGTTTGATAGTAGTTTTGATACTATAAGAGTCATTTCCGCTTTTTTGCTTACTTCTCCTATTGGTTTTAGTTTTTGCGATAATTCATTTTCTATTAAAAGTACTCTTGATGTTTTATCTAACAACTCTTTCATTGCATTTCCTTTATCTAATAACCCTTGTTCTCTTAAATTATATTTTTCATTAATAGATCGTAACACCTTACATTTTATGCTTTCTTCTTCATTTATTCCTAATGAATTATCTAAGTAATCTACTATTTCTGTTGGATCTAAGGTTACCATTTCTTCTTCTTTTTCTCCATGTCCCTTGCCATACATATAGAAGTTTTTGTTGTTATAGTCTATTTCACTAATATTGTTTACTTCGAAACTATATTCAAGTCGCAATTGTGCACTTTCAATTATTTCACTGTCTATTTCCATTTTTAGTTGTGCACTTTTTCCGTTTTCTGCTGGAAGGAATACAGCACTATTGGTTTCTTCTTGTAATTTACCATTTTCCATTTTTGCACTTATATATGTATTTCCATTTGCTAATATAAGTTTTACACTTTTAAGACTTTTATTTAATTCTATTGCTTGTTTTGCCCTTTCTACTATTCCAAAGTCTATACTTTTTAAATGGTTTTCTTTTCCACTTTTCTTTGTTACAAATCCAGTAGTTGGATTTATTTTTAATGTTCCATCACTGTTTGTTTCATAAACTTCATCTCTTGCATTAGTTGGACTATTGTCATATTCTATGTTTACTTTAAAGATTGGAGTGCTTGAATCCATTTTATCTTGCAGTTGCTCTTTATTTCCATCCTCTAATTCTATTTGACCTTGGTAATCTTCAATTGTCTGTTTGTTTGAATTTGTTACTAATGAAGTTTGCTTATCAATTTTTTGCCTTGTTTCATAGTTATCTATTGCATCTGATCTTCTTATTTCTGCATTTTTTGCTGTGTTCCACTCTACATTTGGATATTGTTTTTTAAATTCGTCTTTGTACCATTCTATATTTTTTCCTTTTGCTGTATAAGAGTCTTCATCTACTATGGTTGATTTGTATTCTTGTACTTTGTATTCTTTATCTCCCCAAGTGTATACTAAATTGTATTCGTCTGGTATAAATCCTTCTATTTTGTAATTACCATTTGAATCTGTTTTTGCTATAGCATCAACCCAAGCTGTATTGTTCCATATTTTAGCTGTATTTCCTTTTTTATCTTTTAATGTTACAGTTACGTCTTTTATTCCTTTGTCTCCTGAGCTTGCATCATATATTCCATCTCCTTGACGTATTTGTCCACTCATAATTTCGGAACTATTATTTTTATTTACCTTATCTTCAAATACTATTCCTGTTACTTTTCTGCTTTCTTGCAATACTAATCTTATTCCTGGCGCTTTGTCTGTATCGTCTTCATACTTTTGTATATTGTTTAGCTCTATATTATCTGGTTGAGAATCTTTGTCTATTGATGCATATGAATTATTATTTTTGTCTTTTACAGAATAAGATGATATTTCTACAATATTGTCTAATTTTACTATTTCTTTTCTGTCTCCTAAAATCTGTTTTATGTCTTGTGGATTTACTTGTAATGCTATATAAACAAATTTTTCTTCATTTCCCATAAGTTCTAAGTTTACAGGTATTTTTTTCTTTATGTAATTTCCTACTCTTTCATTTCCTGTTGTTGCTCTGATTTCATCTTTTATGCTTCCATCATCATTAATAGTTGTTCCTACTTTGAAATCAAGGTATTTTGTATCATAATAATCCACTATTTCATTTACTATTGTTTTTGTACTACTAGATTCTGTATTTTTTATTCCTATTTTGTATGTTACTGTTACTGATAATTTGTCATCTCCTTCATAGAATATGTCTGATGCATATAGTGCTCTTGTGTATGACATTTTTCCATAACTGCTTTCTGTTCCGAATTTTACTGCTGGTGACATGTTGTATCTATCTTCATCTGTAAATAGTGCTTTATTAAATCTATCTGCGTAGTTATAAATATGATTTTGTCCATTTATATGAACTTTTATTTTTTCTAGGTCTTTTACTACTGATAAATCTACTTTTTCTCTTGCTTTAATTCCTAAGTTTATATTTTTTAGTTCGGCTACACCCTGTCTTCTAATTTCATCTATTTCCATTATTGCATTTAAGTATCTTCCATTGTATGCCTCAAATGTACTAGCATTAATTGTATATTTAGAATCTACTCCTGTAATTGGATCTCTTGTTGCTTCATTTCCGCTGTATCCATAGTTATATAATGATTTATTTCTATCATCTCTATAGTATAACTGACTTATATTATTTTTTGATGTGTCATACTTTAAATCTAATGACTTTTGTCCATTACTGTAAGTAGCTTGTCCAAATTTGATTGTATTAAATTTATCATTAAATGCTTGTCTTCCTTTTTCTGCTGCTTTGTTACCATTTGATAAATCTGTATTAACTGCTACAGTATCATAGCTTAATCCATTATATTGGAATTCTATATAGCAATTAGGAATATCTTCTATTAATAGATATGAGAAGTTATATTCTCCTGAACTTCCAGTTACTGCTGAGGCTTTGCTCCATGTTTTAGTTTTTGGATTATATATGTCTGCAATTTCATTATTTGCTTTTTTTAATGTAACTGGTATTCCGCTTAAAAGTTTATCATTTATGTCTCTTGAATTATCTTTATATTTATCATTTCTTTCTGTTTCTTTTCCTTCTTGCCAAGATAAATCTTCCCATGCATAGCCTGAAATTTTAATATATTTTCTTTTATTGTTAAATGTTATATTGCTTGCATTTTGAGCTGATAATGCTGTATTTCCATCCGTATTTTGTGATTTTTGCCTTTCTACTTCTAGTGATGCTGTCATTCCTGAACCACTTGTAGTTCCTGTCGTCCACGTAATATAGTTTTTATCTAATTCATATGTTTCGTTGTTTCCTACTGATGTTTCTATTAATTGATAGTTTCCTTTCCATATGTTATAAATTCCTATAATTCCGTTACTGTTTGTTATAAATTCTGTTGCATTATTTATATTTGATGTATATCTCATTTCTGTTACAGTTATTTCTCCTACAACTTTTAATTGCGTAGAATTATTATATGCAACCAGGTATTGTCCATTTGGACATTTTACTTTAAAACTTATTCCTTCAATTGGTTTTCTACTATCAGTATCTAATTTTGTTAATTTTATATTTCCTGTTTGCTTTTCATTTAATACTGCTTGTTCTACTGTTTTTGCTCTTATTATATTATATGTTGCGCTTCCTTTTACTTCATATCCATAATATGGATTCGATACCTCTTCTGCTACATATGTTCCTAATAACAGGTCATTAATTGTTATTGTTCCATTACTATCTGTTATAAATAATGTTGCATTTTCTTTGCTTGCATATGACATGTTTTCTAATGTTATACTTCCTGTTACTTCATATACTGGTCCCTTACTATTATGTGCAACTACATATTGTCCATTTGCTGCTCGTATTTTAAATCCTATTTTTGACATTGGTTTTTTAGAATCTGCATCTTGCTTATTAATCTTAATATGACCTGTATATTTTGTATTTAGAACCTCTTGCTTTGCTGTTCGTTTTCTTTCAACTGTATAATAGGTTACTCCTTCTACTTTGTATCCATAATATGGGTTTGATACTTCTTCTACTGCATAGTCTCCTATTAATATATCATTTATAACTAATCTTCCTTGGCTATCTGTTATAAATAATGTTGCATTTTCTTTACTTGCATATGACATATCTTTTAACGTTATACTTCCTGTTACTTCATATACTGGTCCATTACTATCGTGTGCAACTACATAGCCTTTTGATGATCTTATTTTAAATCCTATTTTTGGCATTTGTGTTTTGGTATCTCTATCCTTTTTTTCTACTACTAAGTTTCCAACATATTGCGGATTTGGTACTTCTCTTTCAGTTGTATCCAATCTTGTTACATTGCCATAAAAAGTTGCTGTTTTTTTGTATCCATAATGTGGATTGTCTATTTCAATTATTTGATAATTTCTTGATATTATGTCATATATTTTAACCCATCCACTACTATCTGAAATAAATGTTGTTGCATCAGCCTCATTTGATGTATATTTTAAATCTGTACAAGTAACACTTCCTACTACTGTACTTCTTCGTCCACTACTATCATAAACAACTACATATCCACTGAGTGAATATATCTTAAATTTAACATTAGGTAATGGGTCATTGGTATCTTGATCTATTTTATTAAATTTTAAGTCTCCTATAGTTTTATCGTTCTCCATTGTTAAAGTTACTACTGCTCCACCATCAACAACCCCATCTGCTTTAACCATAATTGTATATCCATAATATGGATTTGAAATTTCTCTTACATAATAATATCCAGGTTCTATATCAGAAAGTATAAATTTTCCCGTTTCATCTGTAACAACATTTCCATTGTATCCTGGTCCTGAAACACTAAAGGTAACTCCTTTTAATGGTCTTCTTGTATCTGTATCTACTTTTCTCATAGTTAATATAGTATTAAAATCTGTCCAAATAACAGAGTGTGTTTCATAAATGTCTCTTTTATATGAATATGATTCTCCTGGTACATCAAAGTATGCATATGTTTCAACCCATTGCATCGTTACATCAGGAGGTATATATACAGCTGTTCCAATTGTGTTTACATATGTTGTTTCTTTTCCACTTTTTGTCGCTGTTGCTGTTACTTTTTTAATACCAGTTCTAGCTATACTGAATGGAAGTCTTATGTAGAAAGTACAAGTTCCTCGTGGGGTAAATACTCTGTTTGAAGTATCATAAATAGTGTAATTAGTAATTCTGTAGCCATCATTACCTATAACATCAATACTGTAAACTAAATCACTAGTACTTGCTATTGTAAATGGTCCATATAAAATTTCATCTGTAGATTGTAGATTTCTTACATGAATATTTCCATTATTTTTTACTAAACTAAATGAGATGTCATCTCTATATGTTTCTGTAGATGTTGTTTTATTACTATAATAACTAAGCGTATATCGTCCATCATAGGGTGCATCACCTGCATGAATACATTTTCCATTTCCAGCTTCAACACCGCTAAAGAAAATAGATCCGAAATCGTTTGTAATGTTTGAATCTGGAACCCATGTAAATGTAGCATAATATGGTGCTGACCAAGCATCTATATTATTTACACCATAGATGCATAGTAATCCAAATATCATGATAAATGTAAATCTTTTTAGTGTTTTTGAACATCCTTGTTTTTTAAATATTAATAGTGATATAGCAATTGCTATAAGTATAATAATCATTCCTACAGATATATAAGTAAATACACCTGTTTTTATAGAAACAATTACTTCTGCTTCTGAATAATCATCTTCGTTTTTTGCTTTGTTTCCTGGTATAGAGTCTATGTCATTTATTGACATTTCTTTAATTTCTGCAGCATTTTTGTATGTTCCTGTAGTTTCTGCTGTCATTGTTTTTGTTGCTACTAATTTTAATATTATACTTTTTCCTGGTTCAATTTTTCTTCCTGCAATGCTTGTACAAATTAAACTTCCATCTGTTTGTGCTTTCCAATCTGTTAAAGATTTTGAAGAAAGTTGTAATTCACTTGGTAAATAATCAACTATTTTATTAACACTTGTTGGGGTTTTTCCTTGATTTGTAACAATTATATTGTATTCTATTTCTACTACTGTACCATCAATTTCTTTTCCTGGAATTTCAACTTTGGCTAATTTAGCATTTTCATATGCATATTGTTTAGCTGAATTTTTTGTGTTTACAGTAACTTTAGATATGTATTTATCTAATTTTATATCCGCTTCTTGATTTTTTAGTAAGCCTATGTCCATATTATTTATTGAAGATTTTAAGTTTGTAATGCTAATAATTCCAACTTCTATATTGTATCCATTTAGGGTAATTTCTTTTGAAATTGCATCTGAATTCACACTGGCATCTACACCATTTTTTTGATATTGTGTTAATGCATATGTTTTTGTATCGTATTGAAATATAACTACATAATTTCCTGTTTCTAATTCAGTAAATTTATATTTTCCGTCTTTATCTGTTTTAGTTTCTTTTTCTATTTTTACTGAATTTTTAGTATTTACTAGCATAACATTGATGTTGTTTAATTTTTCTTCTTGGTTTTGTCTTTGTCCATCTACATTTTCATCAAGCCATGCAATTCCTTCAATACTATAAGTTGATTTTTCTGGAGCTTCCGGGTTACTTGGTTCTACTGGATCTGTTGGTTCAGTTGGATCACTTGGTTCTACTGGATTTGTTGGATCAGTTGGATCTGTTGGTTCTGTTGGTTCAGTTGGATCTGTTTGGGATGGTTCCAGTGGTTTTGGGTTACTTGGATCATCTGGATCTTCTTCAGGTACAATTGGACTAAATGGTTCATCTGGATCTAATGGGTCGACTACTCCAGGTTTATTATTTGGATCATCTATGCTAGGCTTTGTTGGTTCTTCTTTATATGGTAAGATTACATGTTTTACTATGTTAGAAGTTTTTGATTGTATTTTTTCACCTGTTACTGTTGCACTATTTTGTATTTCTGTTCTTTCTTCAATTGGATTTACAATAGCTTTTACTTTTATTGTAATACTTTTTCCATATGGTATTAAAAAATTCAAGTTGACATCTGCTATTCTATTTCCTTGTTCATCTTTTCTAACACCTATATTTCCGTGTAACTGGTTCTACTTCTTCAAATTCTCCTGTTTTAATAATTCCACCTTCATCAGTTCCGTGTTACTTTTTCTTTCCAGTTATTGTATGTAATACTAACTGGAGCAAGTTGTTCTGGTAAGAAATCTGTTACATTTATATTCATAGAATTATAGGCAGGGGCATCTGCATTTGTTCTTCCTATATTTTCAATTGTAATTTCATAATTAACTTCTTCTTCATAATGTACTTCTTCTCCTTCGTTTTCAGATTCCATAGTTATTTTTACATCTTCTTGACTAAAGAATATAATGTTTTCATTGGCATGATAAGTTACACCATCTACTTCAACACTTGCTGTAGTCATTAATTGTTCTTCAGATGATATTTTTCCATTTTGTGCTAATTTTGCACGATTCATTTCTCCCAATACAATATATTGCTCATTTGTTTTACTTTTTATTTTTATTATGTTGTTTTCTTGTATTGTTGCAATTTCTTCTGGTTGTATTTTTTTAGCATTTATAATAAAATATTGTAATTCGTATTCTTCTGGTACTTTTAATGTGACTTCTACTTCTTTATTTTCTGCATTTTCTATTGTATACATATAGTACCATTGATCTCTAGTTTCACCAACAAATGATTTTAAGAAAATACTTGCTTGTGCTGGTTTTATTACATTTTTTATTTCAAATATTGAAGCCTCTGTTTCTCCTATAAAAACATTTATATGAGAAGTAATTTCTTTTTGCTGTTGATTGTTCTCTAATTCATTTGCTCTTACTTCATAAAATTTATTTACTGTTTCTCCTGGTTTTAAGGTTCCTACTTCTATTTCTTTTGTCTTTACATTTTCATCAAAATGATATTCATATTTTCCAACAGAAACGCTATGTTCTGCATATAGTTCTCCATAGGTAGTTCCTTCTGGCACGTTTCCTACTATTTTTACGTTTTCCATCTGATTTTCTGTTGTATTTGTTATTTGCACATTATATTTTATATATTCTTTTTCATATATAGTGTCACCATTTGAAATGTTTGCATCACCTTTCATTGGTGCAACTTGTACTTCTAATCCTTCTATAGATGTGTTTATTGGTTCTATATTTTTATATACAATGCTTTCTGGCACTTGTTCTTCAATATAATTTTCAAGTTTTATATTTTTTTCTATATTACCTTCTTCTGCGTTTCCATCTACACTATAGTGATTTGTATATGCTAGGTTAATATTAGTATTTTCTGTTTCTATATCTTTTTTCAAAATTACTGTAGCTGATATTTTTATGTCAGTTAATAAATCTAGATTGTTTTCATAGTATTGTGTTTGAGTTCCTTCTAAATTAATTTTTATTTTTGACATTCCATATTGATTTTGCTCAACATATGGCTCTTGTAGTTTTAACCCATTTTCAGCAAAAATAGAATAATTTCGTATTATAATTTTTTCTACTTGATTTGGAAGATTAATTTCAAATGATGGATCTTTGAACATGTTGTTTTTTACCGTACTTGCATCTAAATAAATATCAAATGTAACATCATTTTGTTCTTCATTTGTCCAGTTTTCATTATCTATTTTTAAGTCTACTGTAGTTTGTGAGTCTTTAATGTCTATTATGTTTTCTTTTTGAATTTCATTAAATTGATTTGTTGTTTTTATTTTTATATCTTTTTGATATGGTAATGTATTTTTTATTTCTTTTATGTGTTCAATGTTTAGTATTCCTTCATTTTTTACTTCACTTGTTTTTATTATGATATTTTCTGGTTCATTTTCGTAATTTATTGTTATGCTTCCATCTTCTTCAAATTGAGTATTAGAATCAATTGTAAATATTACATTATTTGAATTATCTGTAATTTCAATAATTGCATTTTCGCCTAAAAGTTTTTGTATTTCTTGTTTATACATTTTTGTGCTTTTATAAATAAGATTTTTTTCTGATTTTTCTATTGTATTGCTTTCTGATATTTGTATGTTTTTTATTGCTTCTTTTTTGCTTACACCGAATTTTTTCTAATTCTTTATATTGTGTATTATATTGTGTTCCGTTTATGCTATTTGATTTTATATATCCGTTGTAAATTTCATCTGTTGTAAATTCAAGAGATGTTAATTCTCCTATGTTTTCTGCTACTTTTACTTCTAATAAATTTTCTTTTGTATTTATATTATTGTCATTAGAAAATGTTTTTGCATTTGCAAATATTTTTAAACTAATTTGCCTTTCTGTTGGTTCTTCAATATAAGTGTCATAATAGCCGATAACTATATATTCGTCTTTATCGTTTATATTTATTAGTCTGTCTTTATTATCATTATTTGCTTTTATTATTAGATTTCCGGTAGTTGAATTATATTCACATTTATCTTCTAGATTAAATGTTTTTCCATTTGTTAATTTAGTGCTTTTTATTATTGTTTTTACTGCATAGGGATATTTTCCATCAATTTGATCAAATTTGATGGATATTTCACTTTCTTTAATAGGATAAATGTTTTCTTTTCCTTCTATTCCTATGTTTATAGCATATTGCACTAATGTTCCTTTGTCTTCTTCAGATAAATTGTAGTTAATGTACTTTTCTAATTTGTTTTCAATACTAATTGTTGGAGTTTCTTTCTCTTTTACCCCAAAACTAATAAATGGTATCATAAGTATTGCTATTATTAAAATTGTTTCAATTACTTTGAATGTCTTTGTTTTTATCATTTGCCATCCTCCAAATATTTAAATTATATATATTTACTATATAATTTTTCGCTTTTATTGTAAATATCTGCTTTTGCTAAATTTTTTTGGTGTTTTCTTTACTTTTAGGGATTTTCATATTTCTTATTTCCTGCTCTTTTTTTACGTTTTTTTTACATTTTCGTAATATTTGTCATATTTTTTACGCTATTATTGGTGCAGTATTTGTGTACGTAGTATTTGAGCGTTTTTTTACAAAAAAAAATGAAAGCAGACTTTTTTTGTCTACTTTCATTTTACTGCTTCATAGAAATGAAGGCATTTATTTTATTTTTTTAATACGAATTTCTTAATTAAGATTATTCCTGCTGTTACCATTGCTAGTGTACTAACTGATAGTAGTATTATTGGCATATAGTTTAAGTTTTCTCCCGTTGGTGGAACTACTGTTACATCTTCTGAGCTATCGTCATCGTATTCTGATTGTGTTGTTTTTGGTATATGGTTTCCTGGTGTTGTTTCTATTGTTGAGCCTCCTGATTTTTTAATTTTGATAATTTCTGCACTATTTCCTATATTTACATCTTCACTTGCTAAGTTTGCTAGTAATCTTGATGTAGTTAATGGAATTTCTGCTGCTTTGTTAGCATTTGGTATTGGTTTTAATTTTATTGATAGTTTGTCTTTTACTATTAAGACTTGATCTATACTATCTAATAATTCTTGCATTTCTTTTGTATTATCTAATAAGCCTTCTTCGATTAATTTTTGTTTTAGTTCTGAGCCTTGTATTATTTCTCCAAATTCGCTTACTTCTTCTTCTATGCTAACATTATTGTCTAAGTAGTCTATTACATTTTGTGCTTCTAAAGTTACCATATCTTTCTCGTTTTCTCCATGTCCTTTTCCATAACGATAGAATTCTTCGTTTGTATAGTCTAACTCACTTATGTTTTCAACTTTTAAGCCATATTGTATTTTTAATTGTGCTCCTTCTATTAATTCACTGTCTATTTCCATTTTTAACTGTGCATTTGTTCCATTTGATTGTGGAAGAAATACTGTATTGTTTACTGGTTGTTTTAGTTGTCCATTTTCCATTTCTGCATTAATGAAGTTATTTCCACTTGCTAAATTAATTTGTACATTTTTTAAGTCTTTGCTTAATTCTAGTGCTTGTCTTGCTCTTTCTACTATTCCAAAGTCTATGCTTCTTAAGTAGTTTTCTTTTCCTTCCTTCTTTTTAACGTAAATGCCATTCATGTCTAAGGTTCCATCTTCTTTAGTTTTATACTCATCTCTTGCATTACTTGGACTATTTTCGTATTCTATATTTACTTTGAAGATTGGAGTGCTTGAATCCATTTTCTTAATTAGCTCTTGTTTTTGTCCGTTTTCTAATTCAATTTCTCCTTCGTAATTCTCTACAACTTGTTTATTTTCATTTGTCATTATTGATGTTTGATTGTCTATTTCTTGTCTTTTCTTATAGTCGTCTAATGCATCTGATCTTCTTATTTCTGTATTTTTTGCTTTGTCCCACTCTACATTTGGATAATTTTGTTTAAATTCGTTTTTGTACCATTCTTCATTTTGTCCTTGGCTATTTCCTTTTGCGTTATAAGAATTTTCGTCTACTATTGTTGCTTTATAGTCTTGTACTTTATATTCTTTGTCTCCCCAAGTGTATACTAAATCGTATTCTCCTGGGATAAATCCTCCTATTGTAAAGTTTCCGCTTTCGTCCGTTGTTGCTCTACCTTCTACCCAATCATTACCATTCCATACTTTTGCTATTTCTCCATTTGCATTTTTCATTGTTACTGCTACATTTTTTATTCCTTTGTCTCCTGAGTTTGCATTATATACTCCATCTCCTTGACGTATTTGTCCTTCCATTATTTCGTTTGTATTTTTTCCTTCTACTTTGTCTTCAAATACTGTTCCAGATACCTTTCTTTCTTCTTGTAATACTAATTTCATTCCTGGTGCTTTATCTGTATCATTTTCATATGTGTCTATATCTCCTGCTTTTGTATTTTCTGGTTGTGAGTTTTTATCTATTGCTGCATATGTTGCTTTATTTTGGTCTTTGATTGAGTAAGATGTTATTTCAAATATATTGTCTAATTTTACTTCTTGTTTATCTCTTCCTAATATATCTATTATGTTTTGTGGATTTACTGTTAGCTGTACATAAATATATTTTTCTGATTGACTTGGTATTTCGAAGTTTTGCATTTTTATTCTTGCTTTTTGATATTGATTATTTCCTGATGCTTCTCCGTTTTGTGTTGTTAATTCGCTTCCTTCTTTTATGCTTCCATCGTCATTTATTTCTGTTCCTGCTTTTAGACTTATATATTTACTATCATAGTAGTCTACTACTTCATTTACTACTGCAATTAGGTTCGAAATATTTTTTATACCCATTTTGTAGGTTACTGTTACTGATAATTTGTCATCTCCTTCATAGAATATGTCTGATGCATATAGTGCTCTTGTATATGACATTTTTCCGTAACTACTTTCTGTTCCGAATTTTACTGCTGGTGACATGTTGTATCCATTATTTTCATCTGCAAATAAGTCTCTATTGAATCTGTCTGCATATCTATAAACGTGGTTTTCTTTGTTTATATGAACTTTTACACTTTGTAAGTCTTTTATTACTGATAAGTCTACTTCTTCTCTTGCTTTTAGTCCTAAGTTGATGTTTTTAAATTCGTCTACATCTCTTTTTCTAACTTCTTCTGGTGTTAATATTTCACTTAAATATCCGCCGTATCCATTTATAGTGTTTGCTTTTATTCTGTATTGTTCATATACTCCTGTAAACGGTGCTCTTGTTTCTTCGTCTCCACTATATCCATAACCAAATGATGCTTTGTCTCCATATACTAGTTTACTTTCATGGTTTGATGTCTCATATTCTAGAGCATATCTGTTTGATTTTTGGTATGTTATTGTTTCATAGCTATTATTGAATTCTGTTCTTAGATTGCCTTCTGATGCTTTATTTCCGTTTTCTACATCTCCATTTTCTGGGTTACTGCTTTCTTTATTGATTTTTACTTCTACATTTTCGTATCCCATTCCATTGTATTCGAATTCTACATATAGCTCTGGTATGTCATCAATTAGTATGTATGCAAATTCATATTCTCCGTTGTCATCTGTTTGTGCCACACCTTTACTCCATGTTTTGTCAATTGGATTGTATACATCTGCTATTTCTCCGTTGGCTTTTTTTAGTTCTACTGGTATTCCTTTTAATAGTTTGTCTTTTGTTCCTTCTTGATATAGACTATCTCTGTCATTTCCATCTTCTGTTTTGCTGTCTGATATGTCTTCCCATACATATCCTGAAATTTTCATGTATTTCTTTTTATTTTGGAATGTTAATTCATTTGCGTATCTATATGCTAATGGGTTTGATGCTGTTGTATATTGTGATTTTAGTCTTGTTACTTCTACAATTGCTGTATTTCCTTTTCCTGTTTTAGTTCCTTCTTTCCATGTAATATAGTCATTGTCTAATTCGTATTCATAGTTTTCTCCTACAGAAATTTCTTCTACTTCGTATGTTCCTATCCATAAGTCATATACTCCTACATGTCCATTACTATCTGTTGTGAATATTGTTGCTTCATCTACTGTTCCTGTTTCTAGTTTTTCTATGTCTATATTACCTATTACTTCTTCTCCTTTTTTGTCATTTACTATTAAGTATCCTTCTGCATTTTTAATTCTAAAACTTACTCCTTCTATTGGTGAGTTACTGTCTGCATCTACTTTTTCTATTTCTAGGTTTCCTGTTTGTTTTGTGTTTATTGCTGTTCTTTGTGTTGTGTCTCCTTTTGTTACTTTAACATTGAATTTTCCTTCTGCTTTGTATCCATAGTGTGGATTTTCTATTTCTATTATTTGATAGTTTGCAATTAATACATCGTTTATTTCTATTTTTCCGTTGCTATCTGATACAAATGTTGTTCCACCTTCCATTGTTTCTGAGAATGTTTCGTCTGTAAGTGTGATGCTTCCTTTTACTTCTTCTACTATTCTTTTATCTTCTCCTGTATGTGCAACTACATATCCTTTTGATGAAAGTAGTTTGAATTTTATTTCTGGTAATGGTTCTTGCGTGTCTGTGTCTACTTTTTCTACTTCTATTTTACCAACGTTTCTAGGGTTTCCTAGTCCTCTTACTTGAACTGTTCCACCTTTTACAATTGCATTGTCTTTTGCCATTGTTGTATATCCATAATATGGATTAGAAATTTCTTGTATTCTATAAACTCCTCTTTTTAACCTGTTAAGAACAATTTCTCCATTTGAATCTGTCTTAAATGTTTGATCATATCCAAGTTCACTACATGTAATTCTAAATTCTACATCTTTTAATTTCTTTTCTGGATGATCTTCATCATATTTTCTAATTATTAATTTTCCTGGAATTTGTCTCCATGTTATAGAACGATTGCAATCTTTTCTTCTTGTTTCTACTATACGTCCATTTGCATCTGGATTTCCTGGTGATCCATCTCCAGGAATAACATATTGATCGTTTGATACAACTGGTTGTCCCCAAGTTCCATCATCTAATTGAATATCTGAACCAGTACAAGCATAATATGGATTACCATGCATAATTCCGTACTCTACTTTCTGAAAATTCTCTTTTTGCTGTTAATGTAACAGATGAAATTTCGTTTTCACAGCTACTTTGAGGAAGTCTTATATAAAATGTTTTATTTCCGACTACCTTGTAAGGTTATAGGTTGTCCATTTCTGTCACATGTTGCAAATCCATTAACAATATTACCATTACCATCAAGTATTTGTACAGCATAATTTTCTCTAGTTACATCTTTTGATGAATTAAAGCTAAATGGTCCTATAATAAATTCACTTGAACCAAATATTTCAGTTCCTATATCATCATCTGAACCATTCTTTGATAAAGTAAAATTAACTTGCTCTTGTAATTCCTCATCAGAGCAACTCCAATCTGTCCAGTCAATAGAAACATTCCAATAAGTCCATAGGTAATGTGTTCCCTTACATTCATCTCCATCATGATTTCCACAATATCCGACCTTCACCATGTCTTCCACCATAGAACACACCATATATACAAGGGCCTACAAATTTTGAATGTGTAAAGTAAGCTGAAGGGCCTGGATCACTCCAATATGCTTTTGCAACACTACTTTGTGCTAATACCATAGTAGCAAACGTTACAAATACAAATGTTGTTTTAGCAATTTTATTTATATTAATTTTTCCGTTTTTTGTATAACACAATAGCAATTACAGTAAGAATAGCTAATACAGAAATTATTATTGATGTATATAAGATAACTCCTGTTTTTATAGAAATAATTAAGTCTATAGTAGCTGAATCATTTTTGTTATTCTCATCTGTCGTTTTTATAACACTGTTTATATTTTGTATTTCTACTCTATTTTTTAAAGTTCCTGTAGAATTAGCTGTCATTTTTCTAGTTGCATTTAAAGTTAATTCTACTTTTTCTCCTACATTTATTCTTTTATTAGAAATACTTGTGTTTATAATTTGATTGTTTAAACCTTTAGCCCAATTATTGTTTGAGTTAGAAATCATGTTCAAACCATCTGGTAAATAATCTATGACTTTACCTACAGTTCCTGCAACTTCTCCTACATTTGTTACAATTATTTTATATTCAATTACAACATTTGCTCCTTCTATTTCATTTCCTTTTATTTCAAATTTAGGAAGGCTTTGATTGCTAAAGTCATATACTGTTGTTCCTTGTGTAGTTTTAACTGTGACTTTAGAAATATAATTATCAACTTTAAAATCACAAAGTTTGTTTTCAATTAATCCTATGTCTATGTTACTAATTGATTTATTTAATTCTATTATATCTGTTACTCCAACATTTGTTTCTTTTCCATTTAAAGTAACTGTTTTTCCAATTGCATCTGAATTTACAGAATCATTTATATTCATTTTGCGATATTGTGATACTCTATATTTATCTGTATCGTATTGGAATAATACTATGTATTTTCCTTTTTCTATATTTTTGAATTCATATTTACCATTATTATCAGTTTTTGTCATTGCTTTTTCTGTCGTTGCATTATTCATATCTATTAGCATAACTGTTATTCCAGATAATAATTTTTCATTAGCAGCTCTTTCACCATCTTCGTTATTATCTAACCAAGCGACTCCACTTATATTATTTTTGTCTTCTTTTGGTTCTGTTGGATTGTCTGGATTATTTGGATTACTTGGATTGTTTGGATCGCTTGGATTTTCAGGTGTATTTGGATTTTCAGATTCTTCTGGATTCCATGGATCTTCTGGTTCACCTGGTGTTTCCGGATCATTAGGTGTTTCGAATTGCTCTTGTGCTGAAAGTATAGTATGTGAAATTACATTTGTTGTTTTTGTATCTATTTTTTCTCCACTTACAACAGCACTATTTTCTATTTTTGTATCTTTATATAAATAATCTGCTATTGTTTTTACAGTTATTTTTACTTTTTCACCTTTTGGTATTATTAGGCTTAAATCTATATTTGCTAGTCTATTGTTATTATCATCTGTATATATTGTAGAAATATCTTTAACAATTTCTTCTTTTTTTATTAATTCTGTAGGAGCATCTTCCTCTCCTGTTAATTCCCAGTTATTATAAATTATTTCCTTTGGTATAACTTCATTTGGTAGAAAATCACTTACATTTATATTAATGTATGCTGGATCATCTCCAATCTTTACATTACTTCCGCCTATGTTTTCTATATTTATATCGTAATTTATTTCTTCTCCATTTTTAACGTTTTCTCCTTCATTTTGTGAAGACATGCTAATATCAACATTTTCATAATTATAATTATATCTATTTTCATTTGACAAATATGTATGTTGACCAATTATTTCTGTATAAGCAATTATTTCAGTATTAGCTTGATTTGAAGGTTTTTTCATTTCACTTGCATTTATATTTCCACGAAATGCATAATAACCATTTTTTTGTAATTTTGCCGTTAGGACATTGTCTTCAGAAATCTGTACATCTAAATCTCTTTTTTGTTCACTCATATTTGGAGGTAATATTTCATAATCACTATAAACTAATTTGCCTTGTGTTGTATGGTCTTGGTTAGTACTTATATCTCCTTCAATTTGCTTTGATGAGTAAATAATTTCTTCTACTTTAAATCCTTGTGGTAAGTGTACTTTTGCATCTATTTCTCCTTTTTCATCTGAGTATAAATTTAAGTAATATTCCCATCTTCCATAATCAATTAATGTTCCCATAAATGCTTTTACTTCTGCTTTGTTTATTGTATTTGAAATTTCATATGTTTTTGCTAATGCTTCCCCAATATATACATTAATATTTGTAGAAATTTGTTTTGATTCTTGTTCTAAATCGTCTACTTTTACTTCGTAAAATTTTGTTACAGTTTCTCCTGCTTTTATATTACCAATCTCTATATCTTTTTGTTTTAATTCTGTATTAAAATTATATTTATATTCTCCAAGAAATTCATTACTTTCTGCATATAATTCTCCATAAGTTACCCCTTCTGGAATATTTGCTTCTATTTTTACATTTTGCATATCTTCTTCTGATGCATTTGTAACTTTAATATTGTATTTTATATATTCTCCTTCGTATACAATATCATTATTCTTTAATTCAGTGGTTGCTTTTGTTGGTGTTACTTCTAATAGTAATCCATTTGCATTTTCTGCTACTATTTGTTGTGCTACATTATAAACTGTACTTAAGTTGTCGGTTTCTTCTTTATAGTTTTCTAATTTTACTTGGATTTCTTTGTTTCCAATTTCATTTGTATTATCTATAGTATATTGATTTGCATAAATAACATTTAATTTTTCTTCTGTTGTTTGCTCCATATCTTTATTTAAAATAATGGTTGCTGGTATTTTTATACTTGTGTGCAAATCTAAATCATTTTCATAATATTGTGTTCCGAGCACCTGTTAATTGTGCAACAATTACTTGTTTTCCGTCTTCATTAGTTTCTATATAAGGTGTTTGTAATTCTAATCCATTTGCATATATAATGTAGCTTTCTCCTAATATTACTTTTTCAACTTGATTTGGAAGTTCTATTCTAATATATGGATTTTTGAACATGTTATCATGCATATTGTTTGATTGTAATGTTATATCAAATGTCACTTCGTTTTGCCATCTATTACTCCAATCTACATTATCTAATTTGACATCTATTTTTGTTGTTGCATCTTTTATCTCATTTTTTAATTCATAAGTATTTTCTTCATTATTTATTTGGATTGCTGTTTTTGTAAATAATTCTTTTACAGTTGGTAATTTTCCTTTTATTTCTTTTTCATGTTTTAAATTGAAAATTCCTTCATTAATTATTTCACTTGTTTTTATTGTAATTTCTTTTTGATCGTTTTTGTAGTTTATTGTGTAATTTCCTTGTTCATCAAATTTTGTGTCTTTATTAATGGTTTCAATTAGTTCCCCATTTTCATCTAATACTTCAACAATTCCTTCTTCACCTAATAAATTTTCTATGTCTTCCTTTTGTATTTGTGTACTTTTATATACTAAATTGTTGTTGTTTACTAATTGTGTTTCTTTTTCTAATAATGATGCATTTTCTTTAATTTCTAAATTAGTTTGTGCTTCTTTTTTACTTATTATTACCTGCTCTTTTTGCTCAAATGGTGTTGTATAATCTGTTCCATTAATAAAATTAGATTTAATGTAACCATTATAAACTTCTTGTGTTTCTCCATACACAGAAGTTAGTTCTCCTATATTTTCAGTTACATTATCACTAAATTGTTCTTCTTGAGTAATGTTTTTTTCTTCACTACTAGAAAAAATAGCTTTTGCTTTTACTCCTAAATCTAATTGCCTTTCTTCATTTTCTTCAGTAAAGGTATCATAATTGCAAATAGCAATATAATTGCTTTCTATTTTTCCTTTTTGATCGTCTACAGAAATTACTAATGTACCAGTATCAGGGTCGTATTTACTTGTACTTTCAAAGTCATTTTCTGATATGACTTTTACGTCATTTGGGTATTTTCCATCAATTTGCCCTAAATTGACTGTTACCTCACTTCCCTTTACTGGTAGAATTTCTTCTCCGTATTCTACTTTTGTGCTTATTCCATATTGCACTAATGTTCCTTTGTCTTCTTCAGACAAATCATAGTTAATATACTTTTCTAGTTCTTTAGATACTGTCATTGTTGTTGTATCTGTTCCAAAGCTGATCCATGGTAATAAAAGTATTATAGATACTAAAAAAGCATAGATAATTAATAAAGTGTTTCTCTTTCTACTCATATTGCTAACCTCCAAATATTTTTTATTATTTTTACTATACAATTTTTTGTTTTTATTGTAAATAGCAATATTTTACTATTTTTTATTGTGCTTTTTTTCTTTTTAGGGAAGCTCATTATAGGCATTTTGTTCTTTTTTTTTAAGTTTTTTTTACAATTTTGTAACATTTGTCATATTTCTCATACTGTTATTGATATGGTATTTGTATGCGTAACATTTGAGCATTTTTTAACAAAAAAATGAAAGCAGACTTTTTTCGTCTACTTTCATTTTACTGCTTCATAGAAATGAAGGCATTTATTTTATTTTTTTAATACGAATTTCTTAATTAAGATTATTCCTGCTGTTACCATTGCTAGTGTACTAACTGATAGTAGTATTATTGGCATATAGTTTAAGTTTTCTCCCGTTGGTGGAACTACTGTTACATCTTCTGAGCTATCGTCATCGTATTCTGATTGTGTTGTTTTTGGTATATGGTTTCCTGGTGTTGTTTCTATTGTTGAGCCTCCTGATTTTTTAATTTTGATAATTTCTGCACTATTTCCTATATTTACATCTTCACTTGCTAAGTTTGCTAGTAATCTTGATGTAGTTAATGGAATTTCTGCTGCTTTGTTAGCATTTGGTATTGGTTTTAATTTTATTGATAGTTTGTCTTTTACTATTAAGACTTGATCTATACTATCTAATAATTCTTGCATTTCTTTTGTATTATCTAATAAGCCTTCTTCGATTAATTTTTGTTTTAGTTCTGAGCCTTGTATTATTTCTCCAAATTCGCTTACTTCTTCTTCTATGCTAACATTATTGTCTAAGTAGTCTATTACATTTTGTGCTTCTAAAGTTACCATATCTTTCTCGTTTTCTCCATGTCCTTTTCCATAACGATAGAATTCTTCGTTTGTATAGTCTAACTCACTTATGTTTTCAACTTTTAAGCCATATTGTATTTTTAATTGTGCTCCTTCTATTAATTCACTGTCTATTTCCATTTTTAACTGTGCATTTGTTCCATTTGATTGTGGAAGAAATACTGTATTGTTTACTGGTTGTTTTAGTTGTCCATTTTCCATTTCTGCATTAATGAAGTTATTTCCACTTGCTAAATTAATTTGTACATTTTTTAAGTCTTTGCTTAATTCTAGTGCTTGTCTTGCTCTTTCTACTATTCCAAAGTCTATGCTTCTTAAGTAGTTTTCTTTTCCTTCCTTCTTTTTAACGTAAATGCCATTCATGTCTAAGGTTCCATCTTCTTTAGTTTTATACTCATCTCTTGCATTACTTGGACTATTTTCGTATTCTATATTTACTTTGAAGATTGGAGTGCTTGAATCCATTTTCTTAATTAGCTCTTGTTTTTGTCCGTTTTCTAATTCAATTTCTCCTTCGTAATTCTCTACAACTTGTTTATTTTCATTTGTCATTATTGATGTTTGATTGTCTATTTCTTGTCTTTTCTTATAGTCGTCTAATGCATCTGATCTTCTTATTTCTGTATTTTTTGCTTTGTCCCACTCTACATTTGGATAATTTTGTTTAAATTCGTTTTTGTACCATTCTTCATTTTGTCCTTGGCTATTTCCTTTTGCGTTATAAGAATTTTCGTCTACTATTGTTGCTTTATAGTCTTGTACTTTATATTCTTTGTCTCCCCAAGTGTATACTAAATCGTATTCTCCTGGGATAAATCCTCCTATTGTAAAGTTTCCGCTTTCGTCCGTTGTTGCTCTACCTTCTACCCAATCATTACCATTCCATACTTTTGCTATTTCTCCATTTGCATTTTTCATTGTTACTGCTACATTTTTTATTCCTTTGTCTCCTGAGTTTGCATTATATACTCCATCTCCTTGACGTATTTGTCCTTCCATTATTTCGTTTGTATTTTTTCCTTCTACTTTGTCTTCAAATACTGTTCCAGATACCTTTCTTTCTTCTTGTAATACTAATTTCATTCCTGGTGCTTTATCTGTATCATTTTCATATGTGTCTATATCTCCTGCTTTTGTATTTTCTGGTTGTGAGTTTTTATCTATTGCTGCATATGTTGCTTTATTTTGGTCTTTGATTGAGTAAGATGTTATTTCAAATATATTGTCTAATTTTACTTCTTGTTTATCTCTTCCTAATATATCTATTATGTTTTGTGGATTTACTGTTAGCTGTACATAAATATATTTTTCTGATTGACTTGGTATTTCGAAGTTTTGCATTTTTATTCTTGCTTTTTGATATTGATTATTTCCTGATGCTTCTCCGTTTTGTGTTGTTAATTCGCTTCCTTCTTTTATGCTTCCATCGTCATTTATTTCTGTTCCTGCTTTTAGACTTATATATTTACTATCATAGTAGTCTACTACTTCATTTACTACTGCAATTAGGTTCGAAATATTTTTTATACCCATTTTGTAGGTTACTGTTACTGATAATTTGTCATCTCCTTCATAGAATATGTCTGATGCATATAGTGCTCTTGTATATGACATTTTTCCGTAACTACTTTCTGTTCCGAATTTTACTGCTGGTGACATGTTGTATCCATTATTTTCATCTGCAAATAAGTCTCTATTGAATCTGTCTGCATATCTATAAACGTGGTTTTCTTTGTTTATATGAACTTTTACACTTTGTAAGTCTTTTATTACTGATAAGTCTACTTCTTCTCTTGCTTTTAGTCCTAAGTTGATGTTTTTAAATTCGTCTACATCTCTTTTTCTAACTTCTTCTGGTGTTAATATTTCACTTAAATATCCGCCGTATCCATTTATAGTGTTTGCTTTTATTCTGTATTGTTCATATACTCCTGTAAACGGTGCTCTTGTTTCTTCGTCTCCACTATATCCATAACCAAATGATGCTTTGTCTCCATATACTAGTTTACTTTCATGGTTTGATGTCTCATATTCTAGAGCATATCTGTTTGATTTTTGGTATGTTATTGTTTCATAGCTATTATTGAATTCTGTTCTTAGATTGCCTTCTGATGCTTTATTTCCGTTTTCTACATCTCCATTTTCTGGGTTACTGCTTTCTTTATTGATTTTTACTTCTACATTTTCGTATCCCATTCCATTGTATTCAAATTCTATATAAGATTCTGGTATGTCATCAATTAACATATATTTAAATTCATACTTGCCGTTATCTCCTGTTATAGTTGAACCTTTACTTGTTGTTTTATTTATTGGGTCATATATTGTTACTAATTCTCCATTGGCTTTTTTAAGTTCGACTGGTATTCCTTTTAATAGTTGGTCTTTTGTTCCTTCTTGATATAGATTATCTCTGTCATTTCCATCTTCTGTTTTGCTGTCTGGTATGTCTTCCCATGCATATCCAGAAATTTTTATATATTTCTTTCTATTTTTGAATGTTATACTGTCTGCAAGTTGAAATGCTAGTTCATTTGACTTTGTTGTATATTGTGATTTTTGTCTTTTTACTTCTATTGTTGCTGTCATTCCTTTTCCTGTTCTGCCTTCAGTTTCCCATGTAATGTAGTCTGGATCAAGTTCATATGTATAATTGTCTCCAACAGAATATTCTATTATTTCATATGTTCCTTTCCATATGTTGTAAATTCCTATGTTTCCTTCACTATTTGTTACAAATGATGTTCCTTCTTCTATGTTTGATGTATATGTTGCATCTTCTAGACATATTTCTCCTTCTACTGTTTCTAATGCTCCTGAACTATCATGTGCTATTAAATATCCCTTTTCTCCTTTTACTTTAAAGGTTATTCCTTCTAATGGTTTTCCACTATCTGTGTCTATTTTCTTTATTTTTAAGTTTCCTGTTTGTTTTTCATTTACTACTGTTTGGTCTACTTTATCTGTTTTCTTTTGCTTTCTTTGAGCTGTTATATTACTTGTAAATTTAGCTTCATAACCATAAATTGGGATTTCAGTTTCTATTATTTCATAATTACCTTCTTTTAAGTCTATAATTTCTATATGTCCTTTGTTATCTGTACTAAATGTTGTTCCTCCTTCTATTGTTGGCGAATAAGTCATATTTTTTAACGTTATATTTCCATTTACTGATAATACTGGTCCATTATCATCATGAGCAATAACATATCCTTCTGAGCCTTTTAGTTTGAATTTTACTCCTTCAAATTCAACATCTGTGCCATCTGCATCTATTTTATCTATTATTAAGTCTGTACCATTCTGTGGATTGCCTGCAAATCCTTCTTTGCTTTCTCCTCGTATAATTTTTACAAATCCACTGTATTCGACATCATATTTATAATATGGTGATTTTACTTCTATTAGGTCGTAATATCCTTCTAGAATATCTATTAATTCAATGTATCCTCTAGAATCTGTTACAAATGTTGTTCCTGCACTTTCGTCGTTTGTAAATCCAATGTCTTTAAATGTAAAACTTTCTGTTACTCTATCTACTGATCCATTATCGTCACATGCTATTACATATCCTTGTGTTCTTTCTTTTATTTTAAATTCAATTTCTGGTAATGGTTCGTTGTTAGGTCTTCCTATTTTTTTAATTGTTAAGTTTCCTACTCTTGGTGGATTTTTAAACTCTACATATACCGTTGTTTCTGAATTTGGAACTTCTACTTCCATTGAAATTTTAGGATCATACCTATAGTATGGCGAATCAACTTCTATTAATAGATATTCTCCTGATAATATGTGATCTATTACTAAGTTTCCGTTTTGAATCTGTTGTGAATTTACTTGCTGAACCTATATTAGGTGTAAATCCTGTTTCTATAAAATCTGCACTTCCAGTAGCTTGTATTATTCCGCGCTTATTGGTATCTCGTCCTTGAACATATCCCTTGGCTCCTTTTAAAACAAAGGTTACTCCTGCTAATCTTTCGCCTGTATCTTCTCCTCTTTTTGCAAGTACGATTCTTCCTAAATTTAATGTATTTTCTAAGTTTCTTTCAACATATTCTCCTGAATTAATTGCTACATTAAAAGTACTTAGTACTGTATATCCATAGTGTTTATTTTCTATTTCTTCTAATTGATAATTACCTGGAACCATGTGTTCAAGAAATATTTGTCCATTAGAGTCTGTTACTAGTTCTTCATTATAACCATTTGGTCCTGTTATTCTAAATTTAACTTCTGGTAATTTAACATCTGGTCTATTTTTTCTGATTTTGGTTATTAATGCTGATCCTTCAAAATAATTCCATTCAACAGAATCTCTTTTTTCAGCAAGCTCTGGCATTCCTCTTTTTTCCCAATTTACCGTTGGTGTAATAACTGGTTGTCCATATGCCCTATCCTCTTGTCCGCTACCAGCACCACAAGTATAGTAAGGACATCCATAGAAATCTTCAACTCTGGTTCGCGTATATGTTATACTTCCGCTTACTCGTACCGTTTTTACCACTTCATTTTTGTTAACCTTAATATAGAAAGTCTTTTCTCCACTACCACTACTTAAACTTCCATCTATAATATCATAATATATTGATGTATTATTATAATTTAGCACTGTACAATTAAGTCTTACACTATCTGTATCGTCACTAACATTGAAGTGAAAAGGTCCTAATATCAAATTATTTCCTGACACACGCATAGAAATACATTCATAGTTATTTGCGTTATAAAATCTTAAATCCTTTTCATCAATCCAATAATCACGCTTCCAAGCGTAACCTGGAAACAGCATCCCAGTAATATGCACTCCATAAGCAGTACCATAAAGGCCGCTCCAATAATGTATTCCATAGCAAGCACCTCCGCTAGCATCTGCACAATATCCAGGATTTCCATAGTCATCAGTAAATGTTCCTGAATTTGGCTCTCCATAATAGAAATTTCTACTAGTTTCCCACCAATAGGCTTTAGCAATATTTTGTTGTCCAAAAATTACAATTGCAAATACTATAGCTAAAAACATATTTTTAGTTAATTTTTTGAAATTAATTTTTCTTTTTTGGTGTAAATATACAAATACTATACTTAATATAGCAATTAATCCTATCGTGATTGAAGTATATATAATAACTCCTGTTTTAATTGAAATTAACAATTCTATATTTGCTACATCGTTTTTTGTATTATTATCTGTAATATTAGCTGAACTAGTAATTTCTTGAATTTGTACTACATTTTTAAAACTTCCCGTACTTTCTGTTGTCATTTTTTTATCTGCTTTTAAAGTTATTTCTACACTTTCTCCAGCTTTTATTTTTCTATTTGCTAAACTACTATTTATTACTTCCCCTTTATTATCTTTTGTCCATAAACTTGAATAACTATTTAAGTTAAATCCTTCTGGCAGTTTGTCTACAATTTTTCCTACTGTTCCTTCTACTTCTCCTACATTGCTTATTATAATTTTATATTCTACTGTTACAGTTGCTCCTTCTATTTCGTTTCCTTTAATTTCTATTTTTGGTAAGTTTTGATTGTTAAAATCATATTTTGTTGTTCCATTTTTAGTCTGTACTGTAACTGTTTCAATATAATTATCTACTTTAAAATCACATACTTTATTTTTTATTAATCCTATATCAATATTTGTAATTTCTTTTTGCAAATCAATAGTATCTGTTGTTCCTACCAATGTTTTATTTCCATCTAAAGTAACATTTTTATTAACAACATCTGAATTTACATTTTCACTTATGTTTGATTTTTTATATTCTGTTAATTTATAAGTGTTAGTATCATATTGGAATAATACAACATATTTTCCTTTTGGAATATTTTTAAATTCGTATTTTCCATTTGCATTTGTTTGTGTTATTTCTTTTACTTTAGTTGTATCTTTCATATCTACTAACATCGTAGTAATTCCGCTAATTAACTTTTCTCCTGATGTTCTTTCACCATCTTCATTTTCATCAAGCCAAGCTCGTCCTGATAAACTGTATTTTTCTTCTGTTTCTGGTTTATCTGGAGTATCTGGTTTGTCTGGAGTATCTGGTTTACTAGGATCACTTGGGTTGTTTGGATTATTTGGGTTATCCTGGTCGTCTGGATCTATTTGTTCATCAAAATTTTCAGATTCGTCTTGTTTATCTTCATCATCTGGATCGTCTATATCTTTATATCCTGGCTCTGGTTCTGGCTTTTCATAATCTGGCTCTGGTTCTTCTGGATCTTCTATTTGTTGCACAATGTCTCTTGGAAGTATAGTATGTGATACAATATTACTTGTCTTTGTTTTTTCTTCTGATTCTAATATTGCACTATTTTCTATTTTTGTTTCTTCTTCCAAATAACCTGCTTTAGTTTTTACCAATATTTTTACACATTCATCACTTGGTATATTTAATGCTAAATCTACGTTAGGAAATTTTTCATTGTCTTCATTTGCTATTTCACTAGAAATATTTTTTACAATTCCCTCTTGCTTTTTTAGTCCTGTTACTACATTATTTTCTGTTTCTACTTCCCAATTATTGTATATAATTTCTTGTGGTTTTACTTCTTCTGGTAAAAAGTCTTTAATATTTAAAGCTATATATTGTATATCACTTAAGCTGACATTTGGTTTTCCTTCATTTTTTATTTCTATTTCATAGTTAATTTCTTCTCCTGCTTTTACTTCTTCTCCTTCATTAGGAGATGACATTGAAATATTAATACTTTGATTGTTAAAATTAAATCTGTTTTCATTAGATAAATAAGTTTTGTCATTAATTGTAGTTTCTGCATAGGCTGTAATTGTACTTTCGTTTTCATCAGTACGTAATCCACCAGCAAACACATACTGACTGTTACCATGTAATTTTGCAGTAACACAGCCGTCTTCTGCAGTTTGTATTTCTAATTCATTATTTGGTTCTTCTTCTCTTGATAACAAATCAGATGTATATACAATTTTATAATTAACTTCTCCTGTACTTTCCGCAATTATATATTCGTCTAGTGGTTGGTTTGTATATGAAACTTGATATACTTGGAATCCTTTTGGAAAATGTATTTTTGTTTCAACTTCTGAATCATCACTTGAATGAACACTTAAGAAGTATGTAAAAGGTCCATAATCAATAAATGTTCCCATAAACAATTTTACTTCTGCTTTATTTATAGTATTGTTAATTTCATAAGTTTTAGCTAAACCTTCTCCTATATATGTGTTTATAGTTGTTGTAATTTGTTTTGTTTCTACTTCTTCTGCTAAATCATCCACCTTTACTTCATAAAATTTGGTTATGGTTTCTCCTTGTTTTATTGTTCCTATATCTATTGTTTCTTTTCTAAGTTCAGGGCTAAAATTATATTTATATTCTCCACGAAAATTGTAGTAATCTGCTTGCAATTCACCATATGTTACACCTTCTGGAATTGTTGCTTCTACTCTTACATTTTGCATATCTTCTTGGCTTACGTTTGTTATTTTTATATTGTATTTAATATATTCACCTTCATATACAACATCATTGTTTTCTAATACTGTTGATGCTTTTGTTGGTGTTATTTCTAATAATAATCCATCACTATTTTCTGCTAATAATTGTTTTGCTACATCATATACTGTGCTTTCTTCTTTTTTGTTTTCTTCTTTATAATTTTCTAATTTTAATTCTTTTTCTTCATTTTTTATTTCATATGTGTTATCTATTGTATATTGATTTGCATAAGTTATGTTTAATTTTTCATTTTTTGTTGTTTCAAAATCTTTATTTAAAATTATAGTTGCAGGTATTTTTATATTTGTTACTAAGTCTAATGTATTTTCATTATATTGTGTTTCTGTTCCTGATAATTTTGCAATTATTGCTTTTTTTCCATTTTCATTTGTTTCTACATATGGTTCTTCTAGTTTTAATTCGTTTCCATATAATATATGACTTTCTCCTAAAATGATTTTTTCTACTTGGTCTGGAAGTTCTATTTTTATATATGGATTTTTAAACATATTATTTTGTATTGTATTTGATTTTAGATTAATATCAAATTCTACTTCATTTTGGCTTTTATTACTCCAATTTAAATTTTCTACATTTAGAGTAATGTCTGTTGTTGCTTCTTTTATTTCGTTTTTAAATTCATATGCTTCTTCTTTTCCATTGATCTTTATATTTGTGTTTATTGTGTCTTCTACATTTTTTGCGTTTTCTTTTATTTCTTTTGTGTGTCTTATATTTATTATTCCTTCATTTTTTATTTCACTTGTTTTTATATTTATTTTTTCTGGTTCGTTTTCATATACAATTTCATAGATTCCATTTTCGTCAAATTTTGTTTCTTTATTTATTGTTTCTATTATATTTCCTTCTTCATCTATGAATTCTATTTTTCCTTCTTCTCCTAATACTTCATCAATTACTGATTTTTGTATTTTACTGCTTTTATATACTATTTTTGCTTCTTGATTCATAAAGTTTTCTGCTTCTTCTAATTCTAAGGTGTTTTGTGCTTCTTTTTTGCTTATCATTATTTGTTCAATTTCATCATATTTGGTTGTATAATTGGTTCCATTTATTATATTAGATTTTATATATCCATTATAGATTTCTTGGGATTCATGTTTTATTGTTGTTAGTTCTCCTATATTTTCGGTTACTGTGTTTTTTATTTCTTCTTCTTTGCTTATTGTTGATTTTACTGTGATTTTTGCATCTAACTCTCTTTGTTTATTCTCGTCTGTATAGGTATCATAATAACATATTACAATATATTCATTACCCAAAGATTGAATTTTTAGTTTTCCTGTAGTTTTATCATATTCACATTGTCTTTCTACGTCACTTTTTGTGATCACTTTTACCTCTTTTGGGTATTTTCCTTCTATTTGATTAAATGCTACTTCTATTTGTCTTTCATTTTCTTCTTCAGATTTTACTTGAGTTTCTATGCCATATTGCACTAGTGTTCCATTATCTTCTTCTGTTAGATAATAGTTTATGTATTTTTGCAATTCTGGCTTTATGCTTATTTCTATATCACCAATTCCAAAACTCGTTCTTTTTAACAGTTTTGATGATAATATTATGCTAAAAGTAGCTATTAATATTAAAATTACAGATGCTATTTTTAATCCCTTTTTGTTTTTCATTGCGCAAACCTCCAAATATAAATTATATATAATTTACTATATATTTTTTTATTCTTATTGTAAATAGTAATTTTTTTTCGATTTTTTGGTGCTTTTGGTATGTATTTAGGGAAGTTTAAATTTTGCTTTTTGATTTTCTTTTTTATATTTTTTTTTACAATTTTGTAACATTTGTCATAATTTTTTTTTAGTTTTTTTATTTTATCCTTTAATCCCATGTTTGCGTATGTTTTAAGCGAAAAAAAACTACTAAAGGTTTTTAGTTTCCTTTAGTAGTTTTTTATTTTATGCATTATTGTTTTTGTCTAATGCTTTTTTCTTGATGATTACAATTCCAAGGCTTAATATGATTAGTGCTGATATTCCTAATGTTATTGGCATTACATAGTTTTGATTTTCACCTGTACTTGGAGTTACTATTGTTGTTTCTGCCATGCTGTCATCTGCTTCATGACTGTCTAGTCCTGGTACATAGTTTCCTGGTATGCTTGTTCTTATATTAGAACCTCCTGTTTTGCTTAGTTTTACTATTTCTGTTTCGTTGTTTAATGAAATTTCGTCTGTTGCTGATAGTAATTTTGAAACATTTAATTGTACTTCTTTTGATTGTGCTGGTTCTAATGGTGTTGCTAATGCTTCTGTATAAAGAATTTTCTTTGCTTTTATTGTTGATTCTTGATTGTTGTATACTGTTTGTGCTACTAATTCTTTTATTTGGTCTAGTGTTTTTATTTGCCATTCTGGATTTGCTTGTTCATCAAATGACCAATCATTATCTAGGTAATCAATTATTCCTGATGGTGTTACAGTAATTTTTGGTCCTCTTTGTGCTTCTCTTACTTGACTTCCATATTTGTAATAGCTTTCAGATACATAGTCAATTTCTCCTTGATTTATTGCTGTAATAGAATATCCTACTTCTAGTTTTGATCCTTGTAACATTTCGTTGTCTAGTTCTAGTCTGATATATCCGTTTTTTGGGTTGTTTTTTGCATCTGGTTTCATGTATGTTACATTGTTAGTGTTTCCTGATAATGTTCCGTCTTTGTTTACAGTTAAGTCACTTACTACTTGACCATTTGCTAATGTAAGTTTTAGTGTTTTTATACGTTTTTCTAATGCTATACTTTGTCTTGCTCTTTCTACAATACCAAAGTCTACGTTGTTTACTCTATATTTTAGTTCGTCACCATATGATGATGTTGTAATATATTCAGCTATGTTTTTTACATTTTCTATTGTTATTCCCATTGTTGGTGTTGTAGAATTCATTTTGTTTATTGTGAAAGAACTATTTGTGTTTTTGTTTATTTCTTTCATTTCTTCGTCTATTTGTTGTCTTTCTTTGTAGTTATCTATTGCATCACTCAATCTTGTGTCTACATCTTCTTTATACCAGCTTTTATTTTTTTGTCTTTCTGGATTTAAATATACTGTTCCTTTATAGTTTTGTACAGTGTATGTGTTATCTCCCCATGTGTATGTTAATGTGTAGTTTCCTGGAATGTAATTTGTTATTAGGAAGTCTCCGTCTTCGTTTGTTTTTGCTGTGTATGTTTTTCCGCTTCCAGAGGTTTCTGTTAAGGTAACATCTACTTCTTTTATTCCTTTTTCTCCGTCTTCGTATTTTCCGCTACCTTCTCTTATTTTTCCAGTCATTAGTTCTTCTGGGGTTTCGTCTAAGAATACTTTTCCTGACATTTCTCTTGCATTTGCTACTTCTAGTTTTAGTGCTGGTGCTACATCTGTATCGTCTTCGTATGTTGCTTTGTTTCCTGGTACAGCATTTGCTGGTGCAGAGTTTTTATCAACTCCTGCATAGATTTTTCCATCTTTATATATTGAGTAAGAGTTTATTTCTACTACATTGTCTAATAGTTTTATTGTATCGTCTGATGTTGCTTCATCTTCTAGGATTTCTGCAATTGCTTCTCTGCTTAATGCAAATTGTACATATAGTTTTCCATTCATTTGCAAAGGTTCTACAGTTGTGTTGTTGTTAATAATCATTTTTTTGTATTTGCTGTTTTGGAAATTCTCGTCTTCATGATAGTCTATAGGGTTTGCTATATTTCCTTTTTCGTCTAGGCTAGTTCCTACATTTACAACACTATATCTGCTATCAAAGTAATCTACAATGCTATTTACTTTTGCAGTTAGGTTTTCTGATTTATTTGTTATTGCTATTCTATATGTAATGTATGCTTTTAGCTCTTTACTTTTGTCTTGTTGGTTAATATAGTCATAATCAGATTTGTAGATTGCTGCTGTATATGGTTTTGTTGGTAATCCAAATCTAACTCCTACATTAAAGCCATCTTCATATTCTCCTTGGTTTACTATTCTTTGTGCATATTCATATGTATGCTCATATCCATTTATTGTTAGTCTTACATTTTTTATGTCTTTTGCTATTCCAAGATCTGGTTTTTCTCTTTCATATAAGCCTAAGTTAATGTGTTTTATTTCTTCTTGTCCATATGTGAAGTGGTCTCTTATAATGTAGTTTGTTACATCTGTATCTGCTGTAATAACATATTGTCCATTATTTATTAATGTTGCTTCTCTTTTTGTTTCGTCTATATTATATGTTAGTGCATGTTTTTCGTTTCCATTTGCGTCTCTTGTAATTCCTTCGTTTCTTGTTTTTCCTTCTATTTTTGAGAAGTTGTTATTAAATTGCGTTCTTCCTTGTTCTGATTCTGATGCTTTTGAACCATTGTTTTTGTCTAGGTGTGGTACAACGTTTGTGTATGTTAGTCCATCATATTCGAATTCAATGTAGTAATCTTGTAGTTTTTCAATTAATACGTCTTCGAATAAGTATTCTCCATGTCCGTCATGTCCTCTTTCGTCTTTGTATCTTCCTGAATTAGGTAATTGTGCTGTTTTTGTTTCTTTTACTGTTTCTCCTGTTGTTCTGTCTTTTAGTCTTACTACTATTCCATCAAATAGTATGTCTCTGGTTTCGTCTGCTTCTGCAAATAGGCTGTTTCTATCGTTACCATCTGTTGTTTTGCTGTCTGGTACATCTTTCCATACAAATCCTGATAGTTTTACATAGATTTGCTTGTTTCCTATTACTATAACGCTTGCCTGTTCTCCTGCTTCTACTTCTTTTGGTGTTCCTTCTGTTTTTACTTCGTATCCGTAGTTTGGATTTTCTGTTTCATATGCCATATATGTTCCTACTAGGATGTCTTTTAGTAATATTTCACCATTTTCATCTGTTTCCCATGTTGATGCATTTTCTCTTCCATTTACATATGTTATTTTTCCTTCTTTGGTTTTTGCTAAGTATTCACCTGTTTCTCTGTGTTGGAAGATGAATTTTACTCCTTTTAGTTTTACTTGATGGTTGTCTTCATTTACTTTTATTACTTTTAGGTTTCCTATTAAATCAACATCAATGTCAAATGGTGTTTGTATGTCTAATGGTGCATCGTAAGGACTTCTTATTATTAAGTTTTGTTTGTATCCATTTGTAGCTTCTAAGAACCATATTGTTACACCTTTTATTGTTGTTTCTACTGTTCCTGTAATTTTTGTAAGTTTTGATACTTTTGTATTTGCAGGTACTGATATGTAGAAGTTTTTTCCTGATGTTATTTCATTTATGTTAAGAAATTTTTCTTCTTGTCCTTTAAATGTGCTGTATAAAATATTTTCTACTTTATTTCCGTTTTGGTCATTTAGTTCTATGTTTTTCATTGTTCCAGGGAAGGTCCAGTTAAATGGTCCTACTCGTATGTAAGATTTTCCGTCTTTTTCATAAGGTACTATTTTTATGTCATCTTTTTCAGTATTTGATTTTATTTCTGCTGTGTTTTCAATATTGTTTGCATATTCTGTAGAAAGTGTATCTAAGTATGTTCCATATCCTCCTACACCATTTGAGAAAGATTGGTATAACCCACTATGATATTTTCCTACTTGACTTAACCATGTATACATATAATTCCATACAGAATTTTTTACTGCTCCTGTATCCCATGATGATAATATGTATGCTAGTTTTGCATTGTGCCAACTATCAATTGTATTTCCCATATGATCTGTTGATTTTCTACCTTCTATATTTACTTGTGAGATAATTCTGTAATAGTTATGATCTCTTAATGCTTGTCCGTGTTCTACACAGTAAATATTTCCATTGCTTTCGTAGTTTGCGTATGTTACATCTAAGTATTGTCCTACATAGTATGCATTAGAACTTGCACATATTCCTATTACAGCAAGAAATGCTATTGCCATACTAATTGCTAGTTTTGTTATTTTATTCATATTTTATTTTCCTCCTTCCCCTTATTTTCCTATAATTGCCTTGTTACTTTTCTTTTTTATTGCAATTACTACTGCTACTACTCCTAAAGCTACTATTGCTCCAATTACTAGTCCTGTATATACTACTTCTTCACCTGTTTTTACACTTATAATTGTTTCTGCTGAGCTGTAGTCGTTTTCTTTCATTGATCTATTTCCTGGTGTTGAGTTTATATCTTTTTGTCCTAATTCGTTGTAGCTTTCTGCTATTTCTGCTATGTTTGGAATAGATCCTGTATTGTTTTCTGTCATTGCTTTTGTTAATGTTAGTACTACTGTTTTTGTTTCTCCTGCTTTTATTTTTTCGTTTGCTAGTTTTTCTGTGTATAATGTGTTTCCTACTTGATACCAGTCTTTGTTTAGTTCAGAACTGAATTTTAAGTCTGATGATACATAGTCTGCTATTTTTTTAGCATATCCTTCTATTTCGCCTTTGTTTGTTACACTGATTTTGTATTCAATGATAACTGTTGATCCATTTAGTTCTTTACCTGGTATTTCTATTTTTGCTAAGTTTGTGTTTTGATATTCTTTTACTGTTGTTCCACTTGCATTTTGTACTAAAATTCTGCTTACTGATTTATTTAGTTCTAAGTCAAATTTTTGTATTTTAGCTAGACCTATATTTATATTTGATATGTTACGATTTTCTATTTTTAATATGTCTGTTGATGCTACTTCTTTTGTTTCGTTTTCAATTAATAATTGATTTAATAAAACATTTGAATTTTCTGCTTCTACTAGTCCTTCTGCTTTATATTTTGTTAGATTGTATTGTGATTTATCATATTCAAATATTGCAATATATTGTCCGTTTGGTATGTTATCTAATACATAAACTCCATTGTCATTTGTTGTTGCTTCTATTACTTGTCCTTCTCCGTTTTTTACAAAGTTGTTTGTTTCTACATTTAGTAATTTTACTTTTATGCCACTTAGTAATTTTTCATCTTGTTCTTTCTTTCCATTTGCATTTTCATCATACCATGCTGTACCCATGATGTTGTTGTTTTCTTCGTTTGAATTATTTGGTTCTATTGGTCTTGGTGGATTCTCAGATACTATTTGGTCTGCTAGGATAATATGGTTAACTGGCGCTGTTGTTGCTATGTTTTCTCCAAATAATTCTACTGAAACAGTGTTTGTAATTGGCTCTGGTGTTCTTCTTGATTCTGAATAGTCAACGACTGTTTCTACTAATATTGTTTTTGTTTCGTTTGGAGCTAATTCTAAAGATATGTTTAGTTCATTTGATGTTGGTATTTGAATTTCTTCTCCATTTAGTGTTACTTTATTTATGCTTAGTTGTTTTGGTATTGCATCTTTTACTATTAATGATTTTGTATTTGCATTTGTTTTATTTTGTATTTCTATTGTATATACAATAGATTCTCCTTCTTTTACGTATTCGTCTTGTATGTTAGATTTCATTGATAGATTAATGTCAATATTTTTTACAGAGTCTTGCCAATTATTTGATTTGTAGTCTTCGTTTCCTTTTACTATGTCAACTGAGAATGCTATTGGCATACCTTTTCCGTGCTTTGTTTATTACTAAGTCATAACTTACTACTTTGTTTTGTCCTGGTTCTAAAGTTCCTATGTTCATTTCTTCTTTGTATTCCATTTCTTCTGTTTTTGGTATGTCATTTACGTCTATTTCTGGAATTTCTAAACTTATTGCTTGTGTGCTTTCAGTCTTTTCTGCTTCTTGATTTACTTCGTAAATTTCTCCATTTTCTATTTGCATATTTGTTGTTAGTATTACTCTTTCTACGTCTAATCCTTCTGAAAGGTTTGTTTTTACTTTTACGTTTTCTTGTTTTTCATTTGAGATATTTTCTATAATTGCAAAATATTGTACTGCTCCTGATGTATATAAGTCTACACTTCTGTCTGTTACACGTTTTACTGTAACTCTTAAGTTTCCAGTTGTTGTTGTGTTTTCTATTTCTTCTGTTTGTTTTGTTACTTCTCCATATTTTACTTCTGCTATATTTTTTAATACTGTTCCTGCTTTTGTATTGCTATTTACTCTTACTTCATATGATGCGTTTACAGTTTCTCCTACTTTTAAGTTTTCTATTTTTGTTTCATAGTTTTTGTATTCTAATTCTTTATAGTAAGATGCTCCTGTGTATTCGTAGTTTTCTTCAGGTTTTACAAGTGATGTTCCTTCTGGTACTTTTCCTTTTACTGAAATGTCTGTGATGTCTTCTGTTCCGGTGTTTTTTACTTCTATATTGTATTGGATTACTTCTCCGTTTTTTATTGGTTCGTTTGCTTCTTTTCCACCTTTGTTTGCTGTTAATTTTACTTGTACTTCTGGTCCTATTCCTGTTTGCATTTCAATTTCAGTAGAGGTTATTTCTCTTTCTACTTTTGTTTTACTATCTGTACTTTTTACTGTGTATGCTGTTTTTGCTACTTTATTGTATTCTAGGTTTGCAGGTACAGCAAATTTGTAATTTGCTTGCATTGTGTTTTGTGCTTCTATGTTGTTTAATTCTATTAAGAATTTACATGATTTGCTATTTAGTGTGTCTGTCCATCCATTTTCTGCATTTTCTATGTCTTCTGTCGCATTTGGATTTTCAGAATAGTAGATTTTTGCTGTTTCATTTCCTGTAACTGCTATTCCACTTACCATTTCAATTCCCATATTGTTATTTGTGTTGTTTGTTGGTAAGTCTCCTAATAATTTTACGTTTTCGTTGCTGTATTCGTTGTTGTTAATGATTTCTATTTGTGCTTCTACTTCTTTTCTTTCGGCACTTTTTGCCATCATTATTTGTTTTGTTTCTTCTTGTCCTATTGTTTCTATTCCTAAGTCTTGTATGTTATAGATTGTTGTAATGTCTTTTGGTGCAACTATTTTTATTGATTTTGCTGTGTTTCCTGTTTTTTCTTTGTTTGTATATGTCATTTTTATTTGTGTGTCTTCTGTTGCTGATTTTTTGTTTACATTAATTGTAGCGTTTATTACGATTGTACTACCATCAATAACATCTTCATGATATTGTGTTTGTGTTCCTTCCATGTCTATGTATAGTGTTTTTCCTTCTATTTTGTAGTCTTTTATTGATAGTTCATTTTCATAAACAAAGTCTATACTATTTATTGCTATGTTTTCTACTTGTTCTGGTAATTGTATTGCAATTTGTGGGTTTGTATATAAGTCGTATTTTTCATTATTTGATAATAAAATTACTTTCATTTCCACATTGTTTGCAATAACTGTTGATAAGTCTTCTCTGTTTAGTTCTATTTTGCTTTCTGTTACAGTGTCTTCTAATTTCATAGAAATTTCTTTTTCTTGTTTTCCTTGATCTGTGTTGTATTGTGCTGTTATTTTTGTTTTTAGTTCATTTTCATTTTTTGTTATTTCTTGTGCATTTTGTATTGTTTTTGTGTGTTCTAATTCTAATGTTCCTTCTTTTACTGGATTTGTAGCTCTAACACGTATTTGGCTTACGTTTTTTCCTTCATAAGAGATTACTACATTTCCTTGTGAGTCTGTTTCTGATTTAGATGTAATTGTTCCTAATACTGCTCCTTCTTGATCATAGATTGTTATTATTCCTTCTTCTCCAAATAATTTATTGAAGTTTTCTTTTTGTACTTTTGTTTGATTGTATATTATGTTAGTTGGATATTTGATTGTTTCTTCTAATAGCTCGATATTAGATATTGCTGATGCATAGTTTATTTTTAGGTCTGTTTTGCTTTGATATTGTCTTTCTATTCCAGCATTTAGTTTTCCTTTATATATGCTTTCTTCTTTGTTTTGGCTGTTTACTTGTAATATGTTGTCTAATTCTTCTGATCCTATTTTTGTTGTGTTTTTTGTTTCTAATGTTTTGTTATTATATAGTGTAACATTTTCGTTTGCTGTGATTTCTGCATTTTCTATATTAGTGTCTTTTTCGTAAACAAGTGTTATTATTATATTTTCTGATCCTTGCATTTTCCATTTTGCTTTATTTTCATTGTTTGTTTCATTTTTTAATGTTAATGTTAGTTCTGTTCCTTTATTTTTATAGTCATATGATGTCATGTTATTAAGGTAGCATACATTTGTGATTTCTGGTTTGTCTTCGTCTATTGTAGGGATTTCTATTTTTGATGTTATTTCTTTTATTGGGTAGTTGTTTTCTTTTAGCCCTAGGTTATAAGAGATTTGAACTATTCTTTTTTCTTCTCCTTCTACTTGAGCTATTTTGTTTGTAATTATTTGCATTTCGTTTAATATGTTTTCTGCGTTGTTGTTTTCTACTACTTTTAGTTCTACTTTTCTGCTTGCTTTTATGTTTATGTCTTTTTCTGTACGATCTCTATATATACCTTTTAAATTGATTTGGCTTTCCATGTTTAATAGACCTATATTAAAGTTCTCGTCTTTTATAGGTTCTATTTTTATTTTTATTTCTGCTTCTCCTATGTTTATTTGGTTTAGATAGATTGTATTGTTTTCTATTTTGTTTACATATTCACTGTCTGAATCTTTTAATATAAAATTACTTTTTTCTAACGAAATTTCTCCATTTTTGAAGTAACCTTCTCTTTTTACATTTAGTTTTAGGTATAAAGAGTTTTCTTCTTGGTTGTTTTCGTTTTCTAATGTTGTAATTTTATTGTTGTCCTTGTCTTTGAAATATGCTTCAAATTCAACATTTTTATGATTAGTTGAGTTGCTATCTGCTGCGTAAGTTATTAATCCTTTTCCTACAAATATTAAATTTGTTGCGGTCATTGATAAAATGATTAATAAAATAACGCCAATTTTAAAAATACTATTTTTCATAGTTTCCTCCTTGTATTTTTTTAAAATTTTGTAATTTTTTACATAACTACCTATTATTATACAATAATTTTATAGATTTTTCAATGGTTTTACAAGATTTTTTTAACTTTTTATGTAAATTTTTGTAATTTTTAAAATTTTTCTCATTTTATGCATATATAGTAAATTTTTTTTTGTTTCTTCATATATTATTAAAGAGGTGATTTTTTTGAATAATATGAATTTTGATGAAAATACAATTAATAAATTAAAAGATATGATAAATAAAGGAGAATTTAATGATGTTATTTCTCAAATTCCACCTGAAATGATGAAAAATTTTTCTTCTATGATGAATAATAATAACGGAAATTCTAATTCTAATAATAATTCTAATTTTGATTTTAATAAAATAGATATGAATACAATTTTGAAGATGAAGTCTATTATGGAAAAATTGAATGATTCAAATGATCCAAGGTCAAATTTGCTTTATTCTTTGAAGCCTTATTTGCGTGAAAATAAAAAAGAGAAGTTGGATCAATATGCAAATATGCTAAATATTGCTAAGATTGCTGAGTTGTTAAAGAATGATAATAAGGAGAATTAATAATAAATGAGTTATTTTTATCCCCCTTACATACCAAGACCATTTTATCCAAATTATAATAAAAATGATGATGTTCAAAATAACGAAAAATCATCTAGCTATTCTTCTTTTGGACCAATACATTTCAAAAATCCTATATTTACTAATGATATAGAAGAACCTATTTTTGAAATTTTTGGAATTGAGTTATATCTAGATGATATTATTATTATTGGTTTGTTGTTTTTGCTTTATAAGGAAGGTGTACAAGACGAACTTTTATATATTGCTTTGATTTTACTTTTGGTAGGCTAATTATTTTATTCGATTATTATTTTATTGTTTTGAATTGATATATATGCTTGTTTGTGCATTACTTCTTCATCTCTATTTATTTCTTTTACAATGTTTGCAATTCTAATTTGTACAGTGTCTACTAGTCCTGCTGCTATAATTGCTTGTCTATTCCCTTTTGCTCCAGCATGTGCTAGTCCTCGTAGTGCTCCTTGTACTATAATATTGTCTGATGCCATTACTTCTGCTCCTGAATTGACATCTCCAAGGATTACTATGCTTCCTTCTGTTTCTATTTTTTGGCCTGATCTTAATGAACCTCTATGGAATCTTGTCTCAGATACTGCTATTTCTTTTTCAAAGGTTTTCTTTATGCTGTGTAGCCCTAGGCCTTTTGGCGTGTCAAAGTCAATTTCTACATCTATTTTTTCTTTTATTAGTTCTTTTATTTGGTCCATTTCTTTGTTTTTTAATATTTTTCCTGTTACTAATATTGGTGTTTTTTCATCTTGATATAATTTTTTTAGCTCTGGTAGTTTCTTTTTTAGGCTTGCTATTATATCTGCTTGTTCTGCTCCTTCACTTAGTTTTATTATAATTTCATTTTTTCTTAAATTAATACTAATACAATTTTTCATTTTGACATCCTTCCTTATCTCATTATTTCAATATATGGTACAGCAGTCATATTTTCTTCTATATTTTGTGTGTTCATTCCAAAGTATTCTGCCATTATGTCTCTTGCTACTTCTGCTGTATAGTTTCCATGTCCACCATTTTCTACTACAGTAACAATTGCTATTTCTGGCTTTTCAAATGGTGCAAATCCAACAAACCATGCATGTGTTTGATTGTTTGGTGCTTCTGCTGAACCTGTTTTTCCTCCAACGCTGATGTTAAAGTTTCTAAAGGTTGCATATGCTGTTCCTGCGCCATCACTTGTTACGGATTTCATTCCTTGTAATATTGCATTTAGATTTTTTTGATTTAGTTGTATTCCTTCATCATTGTTTTGTTGTGTTAAACCAAGTTTTTTGTTTACAAATTGGTCTATTTCTTCTTTTGATGCTTCTGTTCCATCTGATTTTCTGATTGTTTTTATTAATGTTACATCTATTTGTTTTCCACCATTGGCAAGTATGCTTATATATCTTGCCATTTGTACTGGACTGAATTCATTGTCGTTTTGCCCAATTGCTGCTTGCAATGTGAATCCTGGATTCCAATATGCATCATTTGGATGTACTATGGCTCTTGTTTCTTTGCTTGCTAGTACCCCTTGTGTTTCACTTTGTAGTTCTACTCCTGTTTTTGAGCCTAACCCAAAGTATTTTGCATATTTTGCCAAAGTGTCTATTCCCATTCTATCTGCTGTGTCATAGAAAAAGTAGTTACAAGATTGTTCTATTGCACTTGTTACATCCATATATCCATGTCCTGAACGATTCCAACATTTTGGTTGGTAATCACTGTATTTTCTATATGTTCCTGTGTCATTTATTCTTGTTTGTAAGTTAATTGTTCCTGATTCTAGTCCTGCTATTGCTGTTACCATTTTGAAGGTTGAACCTGGTGAGTAAGAGTTTTGTGTTGCTTTGTTTACTAATGGTTTTGATGCATTATCTCTGTATTTTGCCCAGTTTGCTTCACTTATTCCTCCTACAAAGTCTTCTGGGTAATAGTCTGGATAACTTGCCATTGCAAGAATTTCTCCTGTATTTACATTCATTACTACACATGCTCCTGCATTTGTATTGAATTTTTGTCCAAATCCTCCTGATGCTATTTTTTGAATGTTCGCTGATAGAGCATTTTCTGTGATTTTTTGAAGGTTTGCGTCTATTGTAAGTACAATGTCGGCTCCTGCTGTTGCTTCTTTTGATACGTATTCTGCTGTTGTTGTTCCATCTACTGCCATGTCTAATTGTTTTATTCCATTTTTTCCTTTTAGGTATTCTTCAAATACATATTCTATCCCTGTTTTTCCTATTAAGTCGTTTTGACCATATGTTTCTTTTCTTGTTTCGTATTCTTCCGCATCAATTTGTGAAGCATATCCTAGTATGTGTGATGCTAAGTTTCCTAATGGATATTGTCTGACTGGTTCGACTACTATATTGATTCCAGCAAATTTTTCTGAGCTTTCACTAAATTCTGATACCGCTTCTCTTGTAATACTTTTTGAAATTTGTACTGATTTTGTACTGCTATATCCATTTTGTACAAGTAAATATCTAATTCCCATTATTTTTCTTGCTTCTTGTATATCTGTGTTGCTTATTTGGTATTTTTCTTTGAATTTGTTAAATGCTTGCTCTGCTGAAATGTTTGTTTCTAGTTTGTTTGTTTCTTTCCATTTTTCTAATGTTTCTCCACTTATTGTAAATTCAAATGGATCTATTTTTATAGGAAATGGATCTGAATATGGGCATTGATATTTTTCTAATACTTGCACCATGTTAAGTATTGCTTGGTTTAGGTTTCCGTGTGTCTACTTTACTTTTATACATTTCTAATGAGAATTCCATTTTTGATGTTACAAGTGGGGTTCCTGTTTTGTCTAATATTGAACCTCTTGCTGCTTCTAGGGTTGTTTCTCGCGTTAGTCTGGTGTTTGATTCTTCTCGATATTCTGCACCATGTACAATTTGAAGTGAAAATAGTTGGGCTATAAAAATAATTCCAATTATGTATATTAATACTGTTAAAATGTTGAATCTTAAATTAATGTTGGCTTTTTTTTGTGTTCTTTTTCCCAAATTTTCACCTTCTTTCTGTGATTTTGCATTAATTAAAAGTATCTTGTTAGGATTTTATTTCCTTTATATTCGTTTTCTATATAGTATCCTGCTTTTTGTATTAATGGATATACTATGATTGTTAAAATTACGTTGTATATTACTTCTATTGCTAATATTTTTATAAAGTTGACTAGTTCTATATTGATTGGTGTTATGATGTAGTTTAATATATATACCAATATTTCAAAAATTATAGTCGCTGCCATTACCATTACCATTATTGTCATTCTACTGTCTTTTGAAAAGTTTTTGTCAAATATTGTTGCTAAAAGTCCAATTAGACCTAGCCCTATACAGTTTATTCCTACTTTTGCTCCTATGAGTAAGTCTAAAAATAGACCTATTACTAATCCATAAATTGTTCCCATTGTTTTGTTTCCAAATAGTCCTATGAATAAAACAAATATTATAAATAAGTTTGGCATTACGCCTGCTATTGTAAACCAATCGAAAAGATTTGTTTGTAAAAGGTATATTATTATTGTTGATATTATTAATGCAATATTTATGATTACTTTTTTCAATTGGTTCACCTCTTTTATTCTAATTTGTTGTATTTTATTGTTTTTAGGTTAACTGTTGTTTTTATTTGTTATTTATTACTAATACTGTGTCTAGTTTGTTGAAGTCGACTGCTGTTTCTATTAATGCATATCTATCTGTTAAGTTTTGCGTGTTTGTAACTTTTTTTACTGTTCCTATATGAATTCCTTTTGGATAAATTCCTCCAAGTCCTGATGTTTCTATGCTGTCTCCTTGGATTATGTTTGCTTCTGTTGGAATGTACATTGCTCTTAGTAAAGACATGTCATCTAATGTTCCTTTACATACTATGCTGTCTTTGGTTGTGCTCATAGAACAACTAACTGAACTTGCTGTGTCTATTATTGTTTGCACTTTTGCTGTTGAGTCTGTTACTGATATTACATGCCCAACTAATCCTTTATCTCCTATTACTGTCATTTGTTCTTCTACTCCGTCTTTTTTTCCTATGTTTATTACTATTGTTTTTGAATAGTTACTAATGTCTTTGTTTATAACATATCCTGGAATTGTTTTGTATTCTCCGTATTTTTCTGTTAAGTTTAAATATTCTTTTAGTGTTTCGTTTTCTGTTTTTATGTTTTCTAGTTCTCTTAATGATTGTTCTAATTCACTATTTTTTTGTTTTAGTTCTTGGTTTTCTTGTTTTAGGTTATTGATGTCTGTAAAAAATGTGTCATTTCCACTTAGTTGGTTTTTTAAATAAGTTAAGCCGTTTTGAATTGGCATAACTAAATTGCTTGCAACGTTTTCAAAAAAAGTGTTGTTTGAATCTCCATTTGAAAATATTACAATGAATATTAAAATAATAATAGTTATTATTACACCTATCATTCCGGCTTTTTTACTTCTATACATTTTTTACCTCTCTACTTAAGTTTTTATTTTCTTTTTCTACTATTTACTAAAACTGTTTTTAGTCTTTCTAAGTCTTCTAATGTTTTACCTGTTCCTCGAACTACTGCATCTAATGGTTCTTCTGCTATATATACTGGCATTCCTGTTTCCATGCTTAATAGTTTGTCTAAGTTTTTTATTAAGGCTCCTCCTCCTGCTAATACAATTCCTTTTTCCATAATGTCTGATGCTAGTTCTGGTGGTGTTTTTTCTAGTGTTAGTTTTACTATTTCTACAATTTTAGATATTGATTCTTTCATTGCTTCTTCTGCTTGTGTTGATGTTATGTTTACATTTCTTGGTAAGCCATCTGCTAAATCTCTTCCTCTTATTTCCATTGTTTTTTCTGTCATTAGTGGCATTGCACAACCTATTTCCATTTTTATTTGCTCTGCTGTTGTTTCTCCTATTGCTAAATTCATTTCATGTTTGACATAGTTTACTATGTCTTCGTCTAATTCGTCTCCTGCTATTCGTAGAGAATGGCTTACTACTATTCCTCCTAGTGATATTACTGCTACTTCTGTTGTTCCGCCTCCTATGTCTACAATTATGCTACCACTTGGTTCTCCTACATCTAGGTTTGAGCCGATTGCTGCTGCCATTGGTTCTTCTATTAGGTATACTTCTTTTGCTCCTGCTTGCATAACTGATTCTTCTACTGCTCTTTCTTCTACTTCTGTTATTCCTGATGGTACACCAACTACTACTCTAGGTTTTCCAAGATTGTATCTTGAGCCTATTTTTTCTATTAGATTTTTTAGCATTAATTGTGTTGCTGTAAAGTCTGCTATTACTCCATCTTTTAGTGGTCTTACTGCTTTAATTTGTTCTGGTGTTCTTCCGAAGCATTTCTTTTGCTTCGTTTCCAGTAGCTACTATTGTTCCTGTTTTTCTATCTATTGCAACTACTGATGGTTCTTTTAAGATAATTCCTTTTCCTTTTAAGGTTACTAAAATATTGGCTGTTCCTAAGTCAATCCCTATGTCTTTTGATCCAAATGTAAAAAATTTCATTTTTTTCTTTCCTTTCTAAACTTTCCTATATTTTAGTCTTTTGTGTCTGCAACTATTTTTGAAAAAATGCTTGTAAATTTCCCATTTCCAATTACTAAATGATCTACTAGTTGTATACCTAATAATTCGGATGCATTGTATATTTTATCAGTAAATTCCATGTCTTGCTCACTTGGGCTTGCATCCCCTGATGGATGGTTATGTACTAAGATTATCTTAGGTGCTTTCATTTTTACTGGTTCATCTAATATTTCATTGGCTTCTATACTAATAAAGTTGTTACCTCCGAATGGATATATCTTTTATTTTTAGTATTTCATTTTTATTGTTAAGTATTACTATTTTTAAAATTTCTTTTTGTTCAAATCTTAGTTCTTCCATTAATATTTTTGCCAAGTCTTTTGGACTTTTTATTGCTATTTTTTTGCAACTTGATGGCTTTGTCATTCTGCTTGCTAATTCTCCTACTGCTTTTAGTTGTATTGCTTTTACTTTTCCGATTCCTTTTATTTGCATTAATTCTTCTATGCTTATATTTCGTAAAAAATTAAGTCCTTCTTGTGTGTTATTATTTAGGTTTAAGATTTTTTGTGCTAGTTGTACTGATGTTTCTTGTTTGGTTCCTGTTTTTATTATTATAGCCAATAATTCTGCATTTGATAATGTTTTTTCTCCATACCATTCTAATTTTTCGTATGGTCTTTCTAATTCTGGTAGTTGCTTTATTTTTGTTGTCAAATTTTTTCTTTCCTTTCTTGTTCTGTTTAGCCCCTATCTTATATTTTTCTATAAATAAATATGGCAAGTCCCATTCCTATGATGCTTGATATACTTATTTTAAACATTAATGCAAAGGTGATTTTTACTACACTTAAGTCTAATACTATTGGATTTTCTAATCCAAAACTTTGTGAGTATGATAACCACCAAAGCCAGTCTACTTTTCCGGCTAGCTCTCCTAATAGTCCCCCTATTACTAGTCCTGATAGTATAAATATTAATAATATCCATATGTTTTTTTCTTTTGTTGCCATTTTTTGCTACCTCCATTTTTTCTTTTTTTTCTTACGGCTTGTCCTTTTTTATTCTACTTTTGTATTATATATTGAATTAGTAAATTTTTCAAGTGGTATTGCATAAAAAATCACTCTATAATATTAGTATCTGACACATTTAATAATATTTGTGCTTTTTACTAGTATTTTAAGTGATTTTTGAAATATAAGTTTTAATTGTTGTTTTTTGCTAAATTTTGTAGTTCTTTTTGTGATAATCCTGTTGCTTTTTTTATGTCTTCTATGTTTATTCCTAATTTTAGAAGATTTTTTGTGATTTCTTGAATTCCCTGTTTTCTTCCTTCTTTGCGTCCCTCTTTTCTTTGTTTTTCATTTTCTTTTCTGATTACTTCTAGTATCATATCGTTTCCCTCCTTCTTTAATTTTTTTAACAATCTTTCTTGATTTTCTATGCTTATTCTTTCTTTCAATATTAGTTTTATTATTCTTCTTAATATGTCTCTTTTTTCTTCTAAATTATATTCTTTTTTGATTCGTTTGTCAATGTTTATTTTTAAGTAAAGTGATTGATATTTTTTCATTTTTTGCTTGTAAAAATTTCATCTTTGACTAAAACTCAAAAAAATTACCTCTTTTCTCGCATTTTTTGTATCTTAAAATGCACAAAAAACGCCACATCAGTGGCGTCACGAAAGCCTTTCCTATTCAATTATAGCATATTAAAGCTATTTTTTCTATTGTTTAAATTTTGGTTTTCACAGCGTTCATTCCTACTTTATACTGATATTTAAATTTTCAGTACAAAGCTGAGCGAAACGAATAGCTGTCGCCGGCATTGGTCGTAGTGTAGTTGTTGCGGTTAGAAGCTGGAGAACCAGAACTGGCATTGTAGAAATTGCATCCTCTACCGCTACAAGGATTGCTAGTAGACGCGGTTGCATGTTCTAATGTCCATTCAAATCAATTTCCTGCAAAATCATATATATTTAATTTTTTTGTTGTTTCTGATGCTCCTGTAGACAATAAAATACAATTTTCTACTGTTCTATCAGTAATTGCTTGTTTCGTTAATTCTGTCATTTTTGTCCATTTATTTGAAAAATAATACTTTTCATCACTATTATTATAATACAAATATGCACTTTTTGCATTACTACTTGTAATTGGTATCTCTACAACAACAAGATTATAATAAAAATGAAAAAGGCAAAAATCACTCAAACTACTTGTATTTTCTATGCTTTCATTATATCATTTTAGTCATTTTTTTACTAGTATTTTGAGTGATTTTTTTTATATTCTAGGAAAGGCAGAATTAGTAATGATAGCCTTTCCGTAGAAGATAAATATGCGAAATTTAGATTTTCTTAGCAGTTTATACTGTTTAGAAAATCTTAATTCCGTTTTTTAGTTTCTTTTATTTACATAACTTGACTTTTAAACAATTTCAGTACAAAGTTGGTCGAAACGAACTGTCGCCGTAGCCATTGGTAGCACCGTAGTAGTAGCGGTCAGAAGCTGGACTAATAGAACTATCATTATAGAAATAGCCTCCTCTCCAACTACAAGGATTGCCAGTATCCGCGGTAGCATGTTCTAATGTCCATTCATATTCATTTCCTGCTAAATCATATATATTTAGCCTTTTAGTTTTTTCTGATGCCCCTGTTGATAATAAAGTATAAAAACTTGCCCCTTTTGCACTATCATAAGAATCATCATAAGATTTTTTATTATCTGTTATAGAAGCCCATGGCATATTATATGTTCCTTCATGATCATCATATGAAGTCGCTTTTGCATTAGAACTCGTTATTTGTAAAGTTGTATTTTTATAATTTCCCCAACTTTGGCTATCTGTATTGATACTTTCTATTATATTCGTTTTTTCTTCTTCTCCTTGTTTTGCTACTTCTTTTACTTCTATGAATTTACATACTAAATCCCATTGGATTCCAAATAATAAACTACTTGTTTTACTACTATCTGGTGTCATTTTACTTGCTAATTTTTGTGCTTCACTACAATATACATAGTTATATGGTATTGCATCTTTTTGACTTATTGCTTTCGGTGAATTATCTACAATATCAGTATGTGATGTTCTTGCATTACTTAAATCTGTTCCTGTTGTTCCATTTATCCCTGCTTCATATCTTCCTATCCAAAATCCTCCGTTTTTGTATACACTCTTTATCATTTTTTGATATGTTTCTTTATATTCATTTAATGTTAATCCACATCCTGTTTTTAATTCTTTTTGTCTTTCTTCTGTTGCTGTATTTTCTGTTATATAACTTTCTCCATCTTTTGCATACCATTCATCTGTCCAATTAAATCCTTGTCCTTTTTTTCCTTCTGTATATGATGCTGCATATTCTTTTAGTGCTGCTGTTATGGAATCACAATTTGCTTGGTCGTCTTCAGAATAACCTGTTTCATTCGTAAATGTTAAATCTGCTGGCATTTCTGATTTTGGTACTTCTATCCATACCCATTCATTTCCGTTTTTATCTACTGCAACTAATCCTTCAGCAACTGTGCTTTCTCCTTCTTTTTTAGTTGGTGCCATTCCTGCTGGAATTGTCACTCCATTATATTCTGTTTCTTCAAAATTCATATTTGCTTCTGCTTGTAGCAACTTTTGTGTTTCTTCTTTTTCTGCTGCATCATTTCTCTCTTTTGCCGTTTGCGCCTTTGTCAAAATCCCATTATCCCCTGTTAAAGTTGCAATTGACACTGCTGCTAAGATCAATAACACGATAATAGTAATAACTAATGCAATTAGTGTAATTCCTCTTGTTCCGTTTTTGTTTGATAAATTTTTTCTTAGCTTAAATAATGAATTTTGTCTTGTACAAATTCTTTTGTCTTCTTTTTCTCTCATTTTAAAATCTCCCCTCTTTTGTTTTAGTATTTACCCTTTAATTGTATTTTATGTATGACATTTTTGTCGTATTTAGTCTTATTTTATACTTAAAAAATATTAAAGTCAATATAATTAATATAAAATATGACAAAAACTCTTTTTAAGTTACTACTCAGCCCTAAATCATAAAAAGGTAGCCCTATTCACTAAAAAATTGTGACGGGGTTACCTTTTTCTATATTGACATGTTCTTTAAAATAATCTATCCCTTGCTTTTTACAGGTACTTATGATAGAACGTATATTACAGCAATCTTTTAGCTCTCTGTAACTTCTATAGCATCCAGATACTTTTTTCTTCGTTTTTATTGGTCTTAAATATCTTTCTGATAGATTATTTGTGCTTTTTACTAGTATTTCAAGTGATTTTTTAGCTATAAATTTTAGTTGTTGTTTTTTGCTAAATTTTGTAGTTCTTTTTGTGATAATCCTGTTGCTTTTTTTATGTCTTCTATATCTATTCCCAATTTTAGAAGATTTTTGGCGATTCTTAAAACGCCCTGTTTAATTCCTTCTTTAATTCCTTCCTTAATTCCTTCCTTAATTCCTTCTTTAATTCCTTCTTGCCTTCCCTCTTTTCGTCCTTCTCTTCTTTGTTTTTCATTTTCTTTTCTAAGTACTTCTGATATCATATCTTCACCCTCCTTCTCCAATTTTTTTAATAATTTTTCTCTGTCTTCTAAGTTTATTTTTTCTTTTAATACAAATCTTATTAGTCTTCTCAAAAAATCTCGATTTTTTTCTTTCTTCTCCTTTTCTATTACTTTATTTAACTCTTCTACTAATTCCTCTTCTGTGGTTATTTTTTCTAATAACATCATTGTTGATAAAAACAATTTGTCCTTTTCCAATTCTTCTTTTGTGTAATCATTTACATCTAATACATAATAGTTCCCTAATTTTATTTGTTCTGACTCTGTTAATTTTTCTTGACATTCTTCTATGTATTTTTCAACATCCCATTTTCTGCTTCCGGTATATATTACTATTGGTATTACTCTTGGCAGTTTATGATCTTTTTTAGTCATTTTCTTCCCTACTATTGCTTTACTTATTATTCCTGTTTCATATTCCAATATTCTTTTTGGCATTGCATAATCTACTTTGCTTTGATGCTCTATCAAAAAGTATATTTGCTTTGTTTTCATTTTGTATACAATATCAGATTCACTGTCTTGAAACATATAATTTATATATTCATTATCATATTTTTCTATTTCTTCTTCTTTTATTTCCTCTTTTAATTTTAAAATTCTATTTAATAGCCCTATTACTTCTTTCTTTTCTTCTAATACTATTTTAAATATTTTATCGTGTGGCTGATGTACTTTATATGTGGATTTTTTACTTTTGGTGCTTACTTCTAATGCTCCTCGTTGTTCTTTTGTTTTTAATTTTTCGTATTTTAAATAATCTTGATAGTTGAATTCTTTCAAATTGTTTCTTCCTCCTTATTATAATTCTTTTTGATTTGTTTGTCAATGTTTATTTTTAAGTAAAGTAATGAATATTTTTCATTTGTGTCTTGTTCCTTGCTTTTTTCTTAGTTTTTAATTTGAATTTTTTTGGATTTTTTGATTTTGAATAAAAAATAAAATCTTGATTTTAAAAATTCTTTGAATTTTTTTGATTGTATGTTTATGTTAATACTTTTTTATAAAATTGTCAATAGTTTTTGGAAATATTTTACATTTTTTACTTGTAAAAATTCCATCATTTGACTAAAACTCAAAAAAATTATCTCCTTTCTTGCGTTTTTTGTGCCTTAAAATGCACAAAAAACGCCACATCAGTGGCGTCCCAAACCTTTCCTATTCAATTATAGCATATTAAAGCTATTTTTTCTATTATTTAAATTTTGGTTTTCACCGCGTTCAGTCCTACTTGTACTGATACTTAAATTTTCAGTACAGAGCTGAGCGAAACGAATAGAAGTTGTCGACACAGGTCGTAGTGTAGTTGCCGCGGTAAGAAGCTGGATAACTAGAACTGCTATTGTAGAAATAGCCTCCTCTATAGCTACAAGGATGGATAGTATTCGCGGTTGCATGTTCTAATGTCCATTCCCATTCATTTCCTGCTAAATCATATATATTTAACTTTTTAGTGGTGTCTGATGCTCCTGTTGATAATAAGATACTACTACTAGCTGGTTTTTCTACTGTAATAGTACTCCATTGACTAGAATTATATTGTTTTGCATTTTCACTATTAATTCCAACTGTTTGATTTTTATAGTTTCCCCATTCTCCACTATCTGAGTTAATACTAGCTATTATACTTGATTTATTATTTTCTCCTTGTTCTTTTTCCTCTATAAATTTACATACTAAATCCCATTGTATTCCAAATAATAAACTACTTGTTTTACTACTATCTGGCGTCATTTCTTTTGCTAATTTTTGTGCTTCACTACAATAAATCCAGTTATATGGTATTGCATCTTTTTGACTTATGGCTTTTGGTGCAGTAGAAACATTATCAATTCTTGCACTTGATTCTGTTCTTCCTAATTTTAAACTTTCTTCATCTGTTCCTGTTGTTCCCTCTATTCCTGCTTCATATCTTCCTATCCAAAATCCTCCATTTTTGTATACACTTTTTATCATTTTTTGATATGTCTCTTTATATTGACTTAATGTTAATCCACATCCTGTATCTAAATTTTTTTGTGATTCTATTGTTACTGTGTCCTCTGTTACAACATTATGATTATCATTTGATCCTTTATCTGCATACCATTCATCTGTCCAATTACATCCTTGTTCTTTTTTTCCTTCTGTATATGGCGCTGCATATGCTTTTAGTGCTGCTGTTATGGAATCACAATTTGTTTGATCAGCTTCAGAATATCCTGTTTCATTTGCAAAAGTTAAATCTGCTGGCATTTCTGATTTTGGTACTTCAACCCATACCCATTCATTTCCGTTTTTATCTACTGCAACTAGCCCTTCATCAACTGTGCTTTCTCCTTCTTTTTTAGTTGGTGCCATTCCTGCTGGAATTTTTACTCCATTATATTCTGTTTCTTCAAAGTTCATATTTGCCTCTGCTTGTAGTAACTTTTGTGTTTCTTCTTTTTCTGCTGTTTCACTTTTCTCTCTTGCTGTTTGTGCCTTTGCCAAGATTCCATTATCTCCAGTTAATGTTGCTATACTCACTCCTGCTAAAATTAAAAGTACAATTATTGTAATTACCAACGCTATTAATGTAATACCCTTATTAGTTTTTGGTTTTGTTTTTACATTTAATTTTTCCATTTTTCTTACATTCCTCCTCCTTAGTTTTGATATTTGTTTTTTATTATTTACATTATTTCCATTTTCATTAATAGTATTCTGCTTGTTTTTATTTTTTATAAGGATATTAAATTTTCAAGGTTCACTACTATTTATAAAAATAGCAAACAACATATATAAAAATTATACTTTAAGCATTTGTATTTTTCAATACTTTTTGTAAATTATTTTATGCTTTTTGCATATTTTTTATTTTCTCTTTTAATATATGCTTTTGTTGCAAATCCTCTAAAAATAAAAAGACAGCTGATTAAACTGCCTTTTTCAAAATTAATTAGCAAAAAATTTCATTCCGGTAATTATAGCATTTTTTTTCATAATTGTTTGCCCATATTCTAATAATTTCGATTCAAAATCGTTAGAAAAAGAAATTGTTTTTGCAAATTCAGATAAAATAGAATATAGCAAATAACTATTTTCAGATTTTTTATTTATGTTCTTCAATATTAAATAATAAGAATCTTTCCATAAGTATAGTGAAGAGTTTTGAATTAATTTATCATCATTAATTTTATGTAAATTTTTAATTGTTTGACAAAATTCGCAAAATACATCAAAATCATCAAAACAACATATTACCTTTTTATATTTGCTAGCAAAGGATTTTGGCTTTACAGTTGGCTTGCTTACTTTTTTTGTAGGAGGGTTTGGCAAATACTTGGTAATAGTAAAAACAAACGAATCTTCAAAAGAAGAAAAAGCCTCAATTAGTAATTTACAGCCATCTGTATAAAATGATACTTCTTTTTCTGCTTTTTTTAAAATATCTAAAAAAAGTTCTTGTGATTTCATTGCATCACGCATAATATTGTTAATGTCATTATCATTTGTCGATATTTCACTTGTGTGAATAATTACACGAATTTTATTGTCTGTAAGTTTTTCAATTTTCATAAAGAAAAAACCCCCTTAATCCTATTAATTCTATTATACTACATACTGTATTATATTTAAAGCCACAAATTTTGGTAACTTATTTTTGTCTAATAATTGGGGGTCAGCTTATTTTTTTATATTAATATATATATCCTTGTGGATTGTATCTTACTCCGTTTTTTCTAATTTCTAAATGTAAGTGTGGTCCTGTTGAGTTTCCTGTTGAACCAACTGCTGCAATTTTTTGTCCTTGTGATACGCTTGTTCCTGATGATACATATAGTTTACTGCAATGTCCATAACATGTTTGTACTCCGTTTGCATGTGTTATTATTAGAAAGTTTCCGTATCCACTCATCCATCCTGAGTAAGTTACTGTTCCTGAGGCTGCAGCTAAAATTGGTGTTCCAGATGCTGCTGCAATGTCTAATCCTCCATGTGTTCTATAGTTTCTAACACTTTCTGAACTTCCATATCTAGATGATATTATTCCTGATACTGGTTTTATGAAACTTATTCCTAAATCTACTTTTGCTGTTGATATTGTTGATGCATTACTGTATGTTCCTGATGATGCGTATTTTGTTACATTGCTTTTTTGACTTGCTACCACTACTGGCGCAGGTGGTGCTACATATAGTTTTGATATTGCATCTTCTGAAGTTACAAATTCTGCTAGGTTTTGCTCATATTTTTCTACTATTGAGATTTTGTCTTGGTTATTGCTGTTTTTTTCTTTTAATCCGTTTACTACTTTTTCCGCTTCTTCAAAGTTAGAAACGTAGACTTTTTCTTCGTTATTGTCTAATATTGCATAGTAACGGTAATATGGTATTCCTTGTTCTTTTACTTTTTGAAATATTTCTTCATCATTTGGAACAATGTCTTTTTTTAATAAGCATAGTTGATATTTTGGAAGGTTGTCTACTTGTACGAATGCTACATTTTGACTTTCTTCTTCACCTTTTTCTATATAATTGTTTATTTTATTTTGTAATTCTGATTTGTTTTCTGTGTAACCTATTTGCTCTCCATTCATGTATACACTATAGGTTGGTTTGTATAGGAATGCAATTGAGCCTATTATTAGAAATGCCGAAATTGTAAAAAGAATGATAACCTTTATACTTCTTTTAGTATGTATCATTACTTTTTTTAACATGTTTTTACCTCCTTTGTGCTTTTGTTAAATTTACAAAAGTATATTGTAATAATATTGTAATATTTGTTTTTTTGCAACAATATTGCTTTTCCAATTTCCGTAGGTTTATTTGGATTTTGTTGTTTTATCTCTTTTTTATTCCATTTATCTCCTATTTTCGTTTTGTAATTTGATTTTTTTATGTAAATATGATATATTATATAGTAGATAGCATTGCTATTATCTTATTTATTAGCATTTTAGAAATTAACAGGAGGAAAATTGTATGGATGGAAAAAGCAAAGCAACTAGCAATATGGCCATAAAGGTCGCAAAAGAAATGTCTAAGAGATTGACTCTCTATATCAAGCCAGAGATGGTAACAAAATTGAACAGCAGCGGCACAAATATGGAAATATACGCCGTTCAGAGTAATGATGCTACTGTTTTGGCTTGGAGACGGACAGATGGCAAATTTATAATTAAGATTGTTTCGTGGTAAGGCATATCCTATCCAAAAAGACACCTGCAAAGATAATTTTTTGTGGGTGTCTTTCTTTTTATTTTTGTAATTCTGTTTTTACAGTGCTTATCTCTGTTGTTGTTGCTTTTTGTGCCGGTACATAGTATCCTTTTGTTTGTGCAATTTTAAATAGTTCATATTGGAAACTTTCATCATTATTTCTAATTTGCTGAAAAGTTTGCCTTAGAACCATGTTTTCAGTTTCTGATATTGCTGTTTGGTATGAATTTAAGTCTGCTTTTACACTTCCCAATATGTCATTTACCATTGTTTTTTCATCCATTGTTTTTTCCCTCCTTAATTATTTAAAAATGTCATTAATTTTTGTTTTGTGTTTAATGCATCTTGTGCTGATTTTGCAAATAATTGCTTTATTTGTGGATCAACTGCTTGTGATGAATAAGTATTTAATTTTTGATATGCAGTTTCATGTGCTCCAATTAAGTGTCTTAAATGTTGTAATTCTATTTGATTTAAGTCTGCCATTTTTCTCCTTCCTTTCTTCGTTTATTTCTTTTTTATTGTTTCCTTTTTTTTAGTTTTTATACTAAAATAATAAAAAACAGAATTAAATTTTTTTATACAGTTTAAACTGCTAAGAAAATTTAATTCCGCATAATTATTTTAATCAATTACTTCTAAATTTGCGTATTTTGCCATTAATCTTTTATGACCTACTTTGTCAAAGTCGATATCTACTTTTAAGTCATCTCCTTCAGGTTCTACTATTCCAATTGTGCCTTCTCCAAATTTTTTGTGGAATATTCGAACTCCTGATTTATATTGTGATAAATTTACTTCATTATTATTTGATTGCTTTTTTCCTAAATTGCTTAGGAAATTCTCTGCTGTTCTAAATGCAAAACTTGTAACTGGTTCTTTTTCTTTTATTTTGTAAGTTTTTATTTCGTTATTAGTTGTGTTACTGCCATAAGTCCATACATAATTAGAGTCTTTGAACATTTCTTCTTTATTTGATGTTTCTCCAAATGCTTCTTCATATCCTTCTAATAGTTCTTGTGGTATTTCTTCTAAGAATCTTGAGATTGGATTATAACTTGTAGAGCCAAATATTGTTCTTTGTTTGCTACAAGTTAAATATAAATTTTCTTTGGCTCTTGTAATTCCTACATAGCATAATCTTCGTTCTTCTTCGAGTTCTTGTGGTTCCATTTGTGATTGGTATCCTGGGAATATTCCTTCTTCCATTCCTACTAAGAATACAACTGGAAATTCTAGTCCTTTTGCGCTGTGAAGTGTCATGAGTGTTATTGAATCTTCTTGTTCTTCCATATTGTCTAGGTCGCTTGATAGGGTTATTCCTTCTAAGAATTCACTTAATGTGCTTTCTGCTGATTCTTTTTCGAATTCGATTGCTACTGTTAAAAATTCTTCTAGGTTTGCTATTCTATTTTCTGCTTCTATTTTATTTTCTTGTTCTAATGCTTTTGTGTATCCTGTTTTTTTCAATGTTAGTTCGATTAATTCTGATATTGATAGTTTATCTTTTTGTTGTTTTAGTTCTTCTATTGTGTTAATAAATTCTCTTGAGTTTAAAAATACTCTGTTTAGTCCATATTCGTCTGATTTTTTTATTATTTCATACATTGATTTTCCTGTTGCTTCTGATAGTTGTTCTATTTTATCAAGGCTTGTTTTTCCAATTCCTCTTTTTGGTTCATTTATAATTCTTTTTAGACTTAAGTTGTCTGAACTATTTTGAATTAATCTTAAATATGCAATTATATCTTTTATTTCTTTTCTTTCATAGAATTTTAGTCCACCTACAATTTTGTATGGAATGTTTTCTCTTCTTAAAATGTCTTCTATTGCTCTTGATTGTGTGTTCATTCTATATAATACTACAAAGTCTGAGTATTTATAGTATTCTTCTCTTTTTAGGTGCTCAACTTGTTCGATAATATAGGTTGCTTCATCATATTCATTTTTTGCTTGATATACATGGACTAGATTTCCTTCGTCGTTTTTGGTCCATAGTTCTTTTTTGTATTTTACTTCATTATTTTTTATGACACTATTTGCGACTTTTAATATATTTTGAGTGCATCGATAGTTTTGCTCTAATTTTATTATTTTTGTTCCTGGGAAATCTCTTTCGAAGTTTAGTATGTTACTAATGTCTGCTCCTCTAAAAGAGTATATTCCTTGGTCATTATCTCCTACTACTGTAATGTTTCCATGTTTTGATGCAAGTAATGTAATTAAGGTAAATTGAGCTTTGTTTGTGTCTTGATATTCGTCTACTAAAACATATTGAAATTTATTTGCATAGTATTCTAATATATCTGGATTTTCCATTAAAATTCTTATTGTGTAGTTTATAATATCATCAAAATCAATTGCATTGTTTTCTCTTAATCTTTTTTGATACAATTCATATATTGTTGCTATTTTTTCTTTACGGAAATCTCCATTTGCTTTTACTGCATAGTTTTCTGGCTCTAGCATTTCATTTTTAGCATTACTTATTTCGGATAATACACTTCTATCTGAAAATAATTTATCATCTATATTTAATTCTTTGATACATGCTTTCACTAGTGTTCTTTGATCTCCTGCATCAAATATAATGAAAGAAGATTCCATACCAATTCTATCTATAAATCTTCTTAAGATTTTTACACAAATTGAGTGAAATGTTCCCATCCAAATTTCTGAAGCATTATCTCCAACTAAATTTGCTACTCTTTCTTTCATTTCATTTGCTGCTTTATTTGTAAATGTAATTGCTAAAATATTCCATGGTTTTATTTGCTTTTCTCCTATTAAATATGCTATTTTATGTGTTAACACTTTGGTTTTTCCACTTCCTGCTCCTGCTATAACCAAGCATGGTCCTTCTGTATTAACTACTGCTTTATATTGTTCTTCGTTTAGTTCTTTTAATATTTCTTGCATTTATTCTTTTCCTTTCTTTTTTCTTAATGTCAATGTTGGGACAGGCACTAATGCCACATTTTTGTCAACGTGGGGACAGGCACTAGTACCACATTTTCGTCAACGTGGGGACAGGCACTAGTTACACACAGGCACTAATTACCCCCAAGCACTAATAGTTACACTTTTTTGAATTTTTCCTAACATATGTTTGTATTTTACTATATTTATTATTTTTTTTCAATACTTTTTTATTTTTTGGTCATATCTTGTTCACCTTTTACTAAAATCGTTTTTATTTTTTATCTACTAAAAAAATAAAGTTAAGAAATTTTATTACATCTCTTAACTTTGTTTTCCGTTAATTATGAACATCTTTTTTATTTAATATAAAGTACGACGCGAAACCCAACATGTAAATACCAGCTAACAAGTGAATCTCCACCGTGTGCATGCACAACTGGACTGTCTATACCGTCGATGTCTAAACTAAAGCTACCGACCACGAGCAACAACGAACATTTTGTTGTTTATGTTGTGTCCTGTTGTCCATTCCCATTCGTTTCCTGCCATATCATATATATTGTAATTCTTGAAGTCTTCACTTGCTCCTGTTGGAAGCTCTATTACATTGACTTGATCTTCTGTTCCATCTTTTTTTGTATCTCCTTTTACATTTACAGTACCTTTACTATAAGTTGAACTAGCAAATAATGCCCATGGTGATTTTCTAAGCCCATGATTTGCCCATAATCCTTCTATCTCTTTGTTATATACACTGCTATTATTATAATAGTTTCCCCACGTACTTGAATTTGTTATACTTTTTCCAGTTTTATTTGCATTAGCGCCATATATATTCTCGCATATATGATTCCATGCTTGTAAATCTACTAAATAACTTCCGACACTTGTTTCTTCTGAGCTTGCTTTATACATGTTTTCTGCTACTATTTTTGAGTTTGGTTGTGTTATGCAGTTCCATGCTTGTACTCCCTTTTTGCTTACTGGGGATAGTCCTTTTACTGATGTAAGTCCTTCATTGTTTGTAACTCCTCTTCCTGTTGCATTATATTTTAAATTATCCCCCTCGCTATCTGGTGCTGTATAAAATGTTGCAGTTGATGGTATTCCTGCTTCATATCTTCCTATATAGAATCCTCCGTATTTTTTTATGCTTTCTTCTGCTACTTCTGTTTGCCTTTTTTCCCAACTTTCTGTTATTTTACTTATTGTTGCATTATCTACTCCATTTGTTTCATATAATGCATTTATATTACTTAAGTCTTCTTCAGTGTAATTATCACTCCATGCTGAGCCATCACTACCTCCATTTGTTTCATAATATGAATCATGAGTCCATTTATTTTTCATTACTGCATTTTTGGCATTTTGATATTGTGTTATTGTACATGGTATCCATACAAATTCGTTTCCATCTGTTTTGTTTTTTATTACTAACCCATTTGCTATTTTTTGCTCTTCTTTTATTTCTGATACTGCAAATCCTTCTGGAATTGTTGCTACATCTACTCCATCTGTGTAATTGTATTTCTTTGTTTCTTTTGCTTCTTCTCCTGGCTTTAATGCATCTCCTAAAGAAGTACTTGTATCTCCTGAGATTAGTATTTTATATCCATTATACTCTACTACTGCTGGCAAGTTTTCTATTTTATTTGTTTTTGATAAAGCCTCTTCATTATATTTTACTCCTGTTAAATGACTAATCAAATTTGAATTTAAGTCTTCTATATTTATATTTCCACTATTATCTAAACTTCCTAATACTTCTATTTGTACCTCTTCTTCTGCTGTTTTTTGGTTTGTTAAATCTTTTGAATTTTGTGCTTTTGTTAATATTCCATTATCTCCAGTTAATGTTGCTATACTCACTCCTGCTAAAATTAATAACACTATTATTGTGATTACTAGCGCTATTAGTGTTATTCCTCCTGGTTCATTTTTTCTTGTTACAAATGAATTTTTTCTTCCAAATATTTTTGCTTGAGTTTTTTTCTTTTTCTCCATTATTTGTTTCCTCGCTTTCTTTGGTTTTAGTTTGTACATTTTTTAAATTATGTTGAGTTTGTGTTAATATTTTGTATTCAAATTTTAACACAATATTTTTTCCTTGTAAACATTTTTTCAAAAAAACTCTTTTACATTTTTAGATTACAAAATACCTTCTTGATATAATAAATATAATCAAAAAAGTATTTATGGCATTTCTCTATTATCTTTTCATTTTATATAAAGTATAACTCTAAATCCTACAGTCTGGTATTGTTTAGTTAGTTCTTCGTAACCGTGTGCACACACAACTGGACGCTCTGATCCAGCATAATATATTCCACCGACCTCGAGGAACACCAAACATTATTTTATCTTTTATATTATGTTCTGTTGTCCATTCCCACATATTTCCAGCCATATCATATATATTATAATTTTTGAAGTCTTCACTCGCTCCTGTCGGAAGTTCTATTCTGTTTGTTCCTCCGAGTTCATTATTTGCTTCTCCTGCCTTTGCCGTTACTAGTCCTTTTTTATAATCTCTTGCATCACTACCGGCATGTATTGCCCATAGGCCATCTATCGCTTTATTGTATACACTACTATTATTATTATAATTTCCCCATGCACTTGAATCTGTTATACTTTTTCCTGTTTTAGTTGCATTAGCTCCATATATATTTTCACATATATGATTCCATGCTTGTGAATCTATTAAATAACTTCCTACACTTGTTTCTTCTGAACTTGCTTTATACATGTTTTCTGCTACTATTTTTGAATTTGGCTGTGTTATAAAGTTCCATACTTGTACTCCCTTTTTGCTTACTGGTGATAAACTTTGTACTGATTCTAATCCTACTTTAGTGGTTTCTCCTCTTATTCCTCCATCTTTTTTGTATTCTAAGTTTTCACTATCTGGTGCTGTATAAAATGATGCATTTGATGGTATTCCGGCTTCATATCTTGCTATATAAAATCCTCCATATTTTTTTATACTTGTAGATTTGCTATTTAAACCACATAAAAACATTCAAATTTTCTCAAATAAAAAAAACAATAAAATAAAAACT
>CANQHU010000004.1 GCA_947623945.1 uncultured Clostridia bacterium
CTTTATTGTGAAACATAGCTAATTTGCTGTTTTTTTAGTTTGAAAATATATGTATGTTTTAATTCGCAAATCTACATTTACTTAAATTTTTTATTTATTTTTTTATTAATTTTTTATATTTTTAATTAATTTTCTATTTTATATAATTTTAATTATTTAGTTTTATAAAAAATTTTATTTTTACAATTTTAATTATTTATTCTTATCAAAATTTTATTTTTACAATTTTAATTATTTACTCTTATCAAAATTTTTTTCTATTTTATTTTTTAGCATTTATAATATTTTTATTTATTTTCTTTTTATCTTATTTTTAGAATTTACGATTATAATTAATTTTTTATTTTATTTTTTAATCTTATTTTTTTATAATTATTTTTATATTTTTTTATAAATATATTTTATTTTAATTATTTATCTATTAAGTTTCTATTCGTTCAAATAATGTTTTATATATAGCATAGAAAATTTACGCTTTTTCATTTTCCATTTTTTCCCATTATTGTGTCTTTTTCTTTTTTATATGATCCATTTCTCATTTTATTTTGATGTTATGTCTACTGTTTGATTTTTTTGCCAATTTCTCCTCTTTTACTTTTTTCCCTTAGCTTTGCTTTGTATTTTTTCCTGTATAAACACTTCTTTTTGTTTAGATCACTGTAAACTGAGTTCTCATTTATAATATTCTTATTACTTTTTTGTATTTATAGCATCTTTTTCCTTTTTTATGTTTTTAACTTTTTGAGTTTTCAATTATACTTTTTTTCTTAAATTTTTTATTTATTTTTTTATATTTTTTACTTATTTTTTTATTTTTGTTATTGTCAATACAAAAATGTACAATTTGGGTAAAATATTTTTGTACAAAATTGTACATTTTTATTTAGTCCTTTTTGTACAATTTTATTTTGCCCTAATTTTTATTATTTCCTTTTATTTACTATTTTCTATCTTTTATTTTTTCTATCTTATTTTTTTATGTTTTAAAATTTTTTCTATCTGATTTTACTTTTAATTTTTTTCCATTTTACAATTTAATTTATTTTATTTTTATATTTTATTCTTATAATTAATTTTTTATTTACTTTTTAAATTTTATTTTTTTTATAATTAATATTTATTAACATTCAAACTTTTATTTTCTATAATTTAATTAATTATTTTTTTATTTTATTATTTATTAAAATAAAATTACTTTTTATTTTTCTTTTTTGGTTTTTACTATAGCTTTTCTTTCAATAAATATTATAGAAATTTTTAGATTTTACAATTCCCATTTTATTCCATTTTTGTCTTTTTTCTTTTTGAAATGATTCATTTCTCATTTTATTTCGTTGTTATGTCTACCACTTAGTTTTTTTGTCAATTTTTCCGCTTTTACTTTTTTCCCTTAGTTTTGCTTTTTATTTTTTTGGATAAAAGTACTTCTTTTCTTTTTGATCAATGTAAACTGCGTTCACATTCATAATGTTGTTATTGCTTTTTTGTATTTGTAGCATCTTTTTCTTTTTTTATGTTTTTAACTTTTTAATTTTTCATTTATACTTTCTTCATTGAATTTTTTATTTATTTTTTTATATTTTTTAATTAATTTCCTATTTTATATTTTTTTATTATTTACTTTTATAATAAATTTTATTTTTTAATTTTAATTTTCTATTTTATTTTTTGTACCAATAATATTTTTATTTTTTATTTACTATATTTTATTTTTTCTTTCTTATTTTTTATTTTTTTAAATTTTTTTCTACCTAATTTTACTTTTAATTTTATTTATTTTTTTATTTAATTTATTTTTTTATCTTATTTTTATAATCTATTCTTGTAATTAATTTTTTATTTGCTTTTTTTAATTTTATTTTTGTCTAAATAATATTTATCCACTTTTAAATTTTTATTTTTTTATAATTTAATTAATTATTTTTTTATTTTATTATTTATTATAATAAAATTAATTTTTTATTTTTCCTTTTTGTTTTTACAATAGCTTTTCTTAAAAAAAAATATTATAGAAATTTTTAGATTTTGCAATTTCCATTTTATTCCATTTTTGTCTTTTTTCTTTTTAATACGATTCCTCTCTCATTTTATTTTGTTGTTATGTTTACTGTTTGGACTTTTTGCCAATTTCTCCTCTTTTACTTTTTTCCCTTAGCTTTGCTTTCTATTTTTTCCTGTATAAACACTTCTTTTTGTTTGGATCGCTGTAAACTGAGTCTGCATTTATAATGTTCTTATTACTTTTTTATATTTATAGTATCTTTTTTGTTTTTTACTTTTTTAACTTTTTGAGTTTTCATTTATACTTTTTTACTTAAATTTTTTATTTATTTTTTTTTTATTTATTTTTTAAAAAAAGACTTAGAAGTACAAAATTCTTCTAAATCTTTCTCTTTTATTGCTTTATACAATTAATCATTAAATTAACACCATCAATAAATCCTTGCTTATAAAAATCTTTGGTATATTGTGATATTTTTATACTATAATTTTCTTCGATTTTTTCTAATGCTTTATTTAAGTCATTAGGTTTAGATGTGTTTTCTATTAATTTGTCTATATTAATATCTTTTATTTGTTCTTTTATTTTTTTGTTTGCTTGTTTTATTTTTTCATCTAATGTTTTTTCTTCTGCTTGATATATTAATTCTATCATATCTTTATATTTCATTTCTTCCATTTTCTTGCCTCCTTGTTTATATTTTTTTACTTTATTTATTTTTTATTCATTTTTTTATAAAATATATATTTCATTTGCTATTACTTCCATTTTACTGTCTAATTCTCCTTCTATTGCAACTATATTATTTTTATTTAATTTATTATAACATTTATCTGCTATTTTATTATGAGATTTTATTATTATTTTTTCATTATTTACTTGTAAAATAAATTTTGAAATTGAAATTTTTTTATTGTCTAACATAAATTGAAATTCCACTTTACTTATTATTTTTCCTATTAAAAAACATCTATTCATGACTTTCTCCTTGTATAATTTTTTTTCATAAAATAGATATATTTAGAATTTTTATTCCTACTAATATCTATTTTATTGATACTTTTTTACCTTTTATTTGGAAGGAACAAATCCCTTTAATATCTAATACTTCGTTGTATATTTTCCTTAAAAAATATAATCTAGAAAAATATTAGAGCTGGGCGAAACGAATTGTTGTTGTTGGCATTGGTCGTATTGTTGTTGTTGCGGTTAGAAGCTGGATTATTAGAACTGTCATTGTTGAAATTGCCTCCTCTATTGCTACAAGGATTGTTAGTATTCGCGGTTTTGATTTGTCCCTATTTTTCTACATAAAATAATTTTTCTAATAAATTTTTTGTATTTGCATATTTTATATATCCCATATGACCTGCTAAATATTTTTTTGCTTGTTTGCTCCCTATATTTCCATTTTTTATTTCTTGTTTTAAAAATTTTATTTTCTTTTTTAATCTTCTTTTCCCTTTGTCTCTTATTTTCATTCGATAAGCATTTATTTTATATCCACAAAAATTCACTCCTTGCTTTGCTTTAAAAATTTGAGTTTTTTTATTTAATTCTAGTTCTAAGTTTTCTTTTAAAAATCTTTTTATTTTTTCTAATGCTTCTTTGGCTTGTTTTTTTGTTTCTACTATTAAAATGCTATCATCCATATATCTTACATAATATTTTATTTTCAAATTATGTTTTATGTATTGATCTACTTCATTTAAATATATATTTGCAAACATTTGTGATGTATAATTTCCAATTTCTAGCCCTTTTACTCTTTTTTGTGCAAAAAGAATTTCTTTTATTAGCCATAATAAATTTTTATCCTTTATTTTTCTTTCTAGTATTTTTAATAATATATTTTTATTAATATTATCAAAATATTTAGAAACATCCATTTTTAAAATATAATATTCTTTCCATATCATATTACAATGTTTTAGCATATTTTGCATAGAAATTGCTGCTTTATGCATTCCTTTATTTTTTAAACAGGCATAAGAATTATAAATAAATTGTGGTACAAATACTGGTATTAAAAAATTATCTACAACCCATCTATGAACAATTCTATCTATATATTTGGATTTTTCTATTTTTCTCAACTTCGGATCTGTTACATAAAATTCTGTGTATCCTCCATGCTTATATGTTTTATTTTTTAATTGTTCATATAGCCATAATATGTATTCTTCTTGTTTTAAATTAAATTGTATTATTTCTTTTTTATATCCTTTTCCCTTTTTTGATTTTATATGTGCTTCCATTAATTTTTCATATGTTAAATTTTTATAATAAACATTTCTAATTGTTTTTGGCATAATATTTTATAAGTCCCCCTATTATTTTTCCTATTTCATATATTTGCTCTATTGCTATTTGAAATTTATGTTTATCTATCCATTTATTTTCTTTCATTATTCTTAAATAAATTCTTTGTGCATTTAAATTACTATCTATTTTGTTTAAATAATACATTATTTTATTTTTTTCTATTTTATTTATCATCATAATGTCTTGTAACATTTGATACATGCTAGACTTATATTCTGTTCCTATGCTAAATTTTTCCGTTCTTGGTAGCTTAAAAATTATTTGTAAAATATATTTTATATAATTTTCTGTTTTTGGTATTAATATTAATTTATTTTCTTTTTCTTTCATTGTTTCATCCCTTTAATTTTCTATTTCATCTTTGTGTAAATGTTAAAATAAAACTGATAGAAAAATTCAAAATAAAATTGATAGAATTCTATCAGTTTTTTTGATGCAAAATTTAGTATAATTAATATATCTTTTCTCTTTTGAAAAAAGAAATAAAAATGGAAGGAGTTGGTAATTTATGAGAAAAGATGTATTAAATTCAATAATTCAAATGGAGGAGGTGAAAAATTTGATTAATAAATCGGAAATTGCTAGAAGATTTAATTGTTCAATAAATACTGTAAATAAATATTTAAATATTCAAGAAAATAATAAATCAACTAGAAAGTATTATTCAAAATTAGATGATTTTAAAGGTATTGTAATTGAAAAAGTTGATGACTATTCTGCAAATGGTAGATCAATTTTTAACTTCATTAAAGATAAAGGATTTACCGGTTCATACGGAACTGTTTCAAAATTTATCAAGGAACACAAACAAGAAGAACAAAATAAAGCTACAATGAGATTTGAAACTACACCTGGTTTTCAGGCACAAGTTGACTGGAAAGAAAATTTTAAAATAATAAATAAAGATGGAAAAGAATTTGAAATAAATATATTTTTAATGATTTTAGGCTATTCAAGATATAAATATATTGAATTAACATTAGATAAAACACAAGATACTTTGTTTGAATGTATTATTCATGCCTGTAATGCTTTTCGGTGGAGTACCTCATGAAGTTCTTTTCGATAATATGGCAACTGTTGTTGATAGATTATCTTCTACATATAGAGCAGTTGTAATAAATAAAAAATTTGCTCAATTTGCAAAAGATGTAGGTTTTGTTGTAAATACTTGTAGACCATATAGACCGCAAACAAAAGGTAAAGTTGAGTGTGTTGCTAAACTAATGGATAGGCTTAAAGTATATAATAAAGAATTTGTAACAATTGAAGAATTAGATGATATTGTTAATAAACTAATGAAAGAAATAAATAATGAAGATATTAATTTTGTAGAGAAACCTGTTGATAGATTAAAGGAAGAACAGAAGTATTTAAGTTCTTTACCATCAATAGATTGTATAAGCCAATATTTCCGCCAAAATAAAGGCTATAAAGTTTCTAAAGAATCTATGATTACATATAAAAAACATAAATATTCTGTTCCCATTAAATATATTGGTGAGTACCTAACAGTTTCTGAAAATGAAGATACTCTTAATATATATTATACAACAGATTTGATTGCAAGTCATAAAATTTCACGGAAAATATTTAAATTACAGAAAAGAGCATGTTCATGAAATATTAAAATCTGATGCATTAAAAACAAAATCAGATGAAAAAATAGATGAATTTATAGAAGAAAATTTAAAAAAAATGGATATATTTTTAAGTTAGGAGATGAAATATAAAATGATTAATTACAATAAATTAATGAACAATTTAGAAACATTAAAATTAGATAAAATGGTAAATTTTTTACCAAACTATTTAGAAAGCATAAAAACACAAGATATATCAATAGTAGATATATTGTATAGATTAACTGAAGAAGAAATAAAATACAGAGATGAAAGAGCATCAAAGATACAAGTATCAGTAGCAGGATTTCCATTTGAGAAAGAAATAAAAGATTTTGATTTTTCATATCAGCCTGGAATAAATAAACAACAAATGTTAGAATTAGAGAGTTTAAGATTTATGGAAAATAAAGAAAATGTACTATTTGTTGGTTCGAGTGGAGTTGGAAAAACTCATCTAGCAATAAGTTTAGGGATAGCAGCAGCCAAAAAAAGATATTTAACATATTTCATTTCATGTCATGACTTAATAATGCAATTAAAGAAAGCACATAATGAAAACAGATTAGAACAAAGATTAAAGCAATTTTGTAAATATAGATTGTTAATAATAGATGAAATTGGATATTTACCAGTAGATAGAGATGGAGCAAATTTATTTTTTCAGTTAATAGCAAAAAGATATGAAGAGAATTCAACAATAATAACAACAAATCAACCATTTTCAAAATGGGGTGAAGTATTTAGTGATAATACGTTAGCAAATGCAATATTAGACAGATTATTACATCATTCCAGTGTAATAAAAATAACAGGACAATCTTATCGATTAAAAGATAAATTAGATGAAATTGAAAATAGAAAATAAAAAATATAAATACCAGAAAATGGTAAAAACATAATACCATTTTCTGGTAAAAGGACATTGAATTTTTTTATCAATTTAACTTTGTATTTTTTTATCAATTTTATATTGACTTTTACATTTGTACAATTCCTTTAATGCTTCCATGTATTTATCTGGCTTTTTATATTCTTTTTTTCCTTTTAAACAAGTATAGCAATTATTGTTGTATTGAAAAATTTTATTATTGTTTTTACCATTATAGTCCATCAAAATTTCTAGTTTATTACTTTCTTGATTAAAATAAAAAACTATAAAACTATATCTCTGCTGACATATTAAATCTGTATATTTTTCTAATGAATTTATTGGAAAACCAACTTTGCATATTTCTGATTTTAAACAATTTAACTTTAAACCAAGTATTTTATTTAATAATATTGCATCTCTACCTATAGCTGTATAAAATTTTCCTACATTGCATAGTACTATTTTACTTTCATTTTTTTCTTGTAAAAATTCCATCATTTGACTAAAACTCAAAAAATTCACCACCTTTCTCGCGTTTTTTGTGCTTTAAAATGCACAAAAAACGCCACGTCAGTGGCGCCACGAGAGTACAGAAAATTTTCCTACTGATACCATTATGAGTAAACTCATATGGCATCAAGCAGAAAATTTTCCTGCTTGAGTGGCCTATTTGCCACCCAAGCCTTTCCTATTCAATTATAGCATATTAAAGCTACTTTTTCTATTGTTTAAATTTTGGTTTTCACAGAGTTCAGTCCTACTTGTACTGAAAATACTAAATTTTCAGTACAAAGCTGGGCGAAACGAAGTGTTGTCGTAGGCACCGGCCGTACTGCTGTAGCTGCGGTAAGAAGCTGGACTACCAGAACTGTCACCGTTGAAATAGCCTCCTCTATCGCTACAAGGAAAGCTAGCAGTCGCGGTTGCATGTTCTAATGTCCATTCAAATTCATTTCCTGCTAAATCATATATATTTAGCTTTTTAGTTTTGTCTGATGCACCTGTTGATAATAAAGTATAAAAACCTACTGCTTTTGCACTATCATAAGAATCATCATAAGATTTTTTATTTTCTGTTATAGAAGCCCATGGCACATTATATGTTCCTTCATCATCATCTTCTATATTTGCTTTTGCATTAGAACTTGTTATTTGTAAAGTCGTATTTTCATAATTTCCCCAACTTTGGCTATCTGTATTGATACTTTCTATTATATTTGTTTTTTCTTCTTCTCCTTGTTTTGCTACTTCTTTTACTTCTATGAATTTACATACTAAATCCCATTGGATTCCAAATAATAAACTACTTGTTTTACTACTATCTGGTGTCATTCCATTTGCTAATTTTTGTGCTTCACTACAATATACATAGTTATATGGTATTGCATCTTTTTGACTTATTGCTTTAGGTGAACCATCTACAATATCAGTATGTGATGTTCTTGCATTACTTAAATCATTTCCTGTTGTTCCTTCTATTCCGGCTTCATATCTTCCTATCCAAAATCCTCCATTTTTGTATACACTTTTTATCATTTTTTGATATGTTTCTTTATACTCGTTATAAGTCAATCCGCATCCTAATGTGTCATTTAGTTTTTCTTCTGTCATTTTTGCATAATATGTTGTTCCTTTCTCATAACTTGTTGCTTCTTCTATTACTGTATTATTTTTATAGATTGTTCCATAGTATTCTTTTGCTACTGTAAAATTACTAGTACTCGTTATATATTTTACTTCACTATATTCATTTTCTCCATCATATGTTGTTCCTAATTTGTCATACCATTCATCTGTCCAATTATTATAGTCTGAATCATTGATTTGATGTGCACTTCCTTTTGTATATGGATCTGCATATGCTTTTAGTGCTGCTGTTATGGAATCACAATTTGCTTGGTCTTCTTCAGAATATCCTGTTTCATTCGTAAATGTTAAACCTGTTGGCATTTTTGACTGTAATTTTGGCACTTCTATCCATACCCATTCATTTCCGTTTTCTGTGTCTCTTATTACAATTCCATTATCTGCATCTGATTCTACTACTGTTGCACCCTCCGGCATACTTCCTGCTGGATTTGTTTCTGCTGTGTCTATATGTTCAAATGTAGGTGTTTTTGGTGGTTCTGGTGTGTCTGTTGGTTCACTTCCTCCTTCCCCTTCTACTGTTACTTTTCCGTTACTATCAATTTTTACTTTGCATCCATCTACTGTTAATTCTGCTGGTAATTCTTCAATTGGATATCCTTTTGTTATTCCTTCTACATTTTTTAAATTTTCATTTAACTCGTTTAAGTCTATATTTCCACTATTGTCTAAACTTCCTAACACTTCTACTTGTATCTTTTCTTTTGCTGTCTCTTGTTTAGTTAATTTTTGTGCCGTTTGTGCCTTTGTCAAAATCCCATTATCTCCTGTCAAAGTTGCAATACTTACTGCTGCTAAAATTAGCAATACAATTATTGTAATTACCAACGCTATTAATGTAATACCCTTATTAGTTTTTTGTTTTGTTTTTACATTTAATTTTTCCATTTTTTCACATTCCTCCTTTGTTTTAATATTTAGTTGTTTTTTTATTATTTACATTATTTCCATTTTCATAAATAGTATTCTGCTTGTTTTTATTTTTTATAAGGATATTAAATTTTCAAGGTTCACTACTATTTATAAAAATAGCAAACAACGTATATAAAAATTATACTTTAAGAATATATAATTTTCAATACTTTTTGTAAATTATTTTATGCTTTTCGCATACTTTTTATTTTCTCTTTTGGTATATTAGGTTATATTAATCTTTGTTATATAATATTTTTATATCTTTGGAGGTTTAATAAATGGAAGAAAATCAATTACCTAATAATTTAGAACTTGGCGAAAGAATTAGAGAAATTAGAGAAAATCTAAAAATGAATAGAGAAAACTTTTCAGAAATGATTGATATTTCTGATGTATTCTTAGGTCAAATTGAAAGAGGTGAACGTTCTCTTAGTTTAAAAACTCTTTGTAAAATCGTTGCCTTCACTGGAAGTTCTACAGATTATATTTTATTTGGTAACGAAACAAATAATACTACTATAAATAAAATTAACCGAATTTTGTCTAAAAGTTCAGACGCTAATATTCAATATTTTTATGACATTATAAATTGCTCTCATGTATTTTTCAAAAAATATATAAAAGATTTATAAAACCTCATTTTTATATGAGGTTTTTGTTATTTCATTTTTATATTTTTTCCCTACTATAAATATCTTTAAACTCATCATTTTCCTTCCCATTAATCAATATCTTAACCTTATTTACCTCCGTTAATTCTGTCAAAGTATTTACTATGCTTTTGATCATATTTTCTTTATCCTTTTTACTATCCTTTGAATAATTTAAAATTTCAGAAGAAAAATCTAACACTACACAATCATTTTCCAAATATGTTTTATTTAATTTTGTATTCTCGGGGATTACTTTCTTATTCTTTTCATTTTTTGGCCCTTCTGTCAATAAATTAATCAACTTTTCATAAGGATTATTAATAATTTCCTTAATATCAATTAATCTTGCTTCTGGATTTAAACCATCGCCATCTTTCATTGGAAAATACAAACTTACAATAGTTTGCCTTTCTTGTTCTTCTGTAATTTCTGCCTGAGGCGTATACTCTTCTCCCATAGTTTCTTGATCTTTATTCTTAAAATGTTGTATTAAAAAATATCCACCTAACATCAAAACAACTAATACTATAAAAAATATCATAATTATTTTTTTATTCTTCATACAAAATCCTCCTTTTAATCTTTATATACTAAATATACTATTAATTGTTTGTCCTTTTTAGAACCTTTTCTTAAATTTTATTTAACTATTTACGATTGTACTTAGTGGTCATAGTGCCTGTCCCCACATTGACAAAAATGTGGTTGTGGTGCCTGTCCCCAAAACCACCTAATTTTTTCCATTTGACAAAATGCCTTTTTCCGTATAAAATTATAGTAGTATAGTAGTTTTATACAGGAAGGAAGTTTTTTAATAATGGACATTAAGAGTAATGAAAATACTAAAGATAATGTTTTACATGTCGGACTTGATGTTGGCTCTACTACTGTAAAAATTATTGTTATGGATGAATTTAAAAATACTATTTATAAAGATTATAAAAGACATTTTTCAGATACAAAAAATACTGTTTGCAATGTGCTTGAGTATTTACTTTCTAAGTTTCCTTTAAATTCTTTTACTTTAGCACTTACTGGTTCTGGAGCAATGTCTGCTGCTAAGTTTTTGGGAGTTAATTTTATTCAAGAAGTTGTTTCTTGTAAACGTGCCGTAGAGAAATATATTCCTAGAACTGATGTTGTTATTGAACTTGGTGGCGAAGATGCAAAAATTATTTATTTTGACCAATCTATTGAACAACGTATGAATGGTACTTGTGCAGGTGGTACTGGAGCATTTTTAGATCAGATGGCTTCTCTTTTAAATACAGATACAGCGGGTCTTAATGAACTTGCAAAAGGCTATTCTACTATTTACCCAATTGCATCACGTTGCGGTGTTTTTGCAAAAACTGATATTCAGCCTTTAATAAATGAAGGTGCTGCAAAAGAAGATATTGCCGCTTCTATTTTCCAAGCGGTTGTTAATCAAACTATAAGCGGACTTGCATGCGGAAGACCTATTCGTGGAAATGTCGCTTTTTTAGGTGGTCCTTTAAATTATTTATCTGAACTAAGAACAAGGTTTATTGAAACTCTTGGTTTAAAAGATGATGAAATTATTGTGCCAGAAGAAGCCCACCTTTTAGTTGCAAAAGGTGCTGCTTTGGATTCTATTAATTCTGATATAATTACTACTAATGAACTAGAACAAAAAATTGAAAACTTAAAAAATTCTCAAGATAATACATCTCAACCTTTAGAACCTTTATTTAGAAGCAAAGAAGAATATGAAGCATTTAAAGAAAGACATAGTAAAGATACCGTTGAAAAAGTTCCTTTAGATGGATATGAAGGAGATTGCTACCTTGGAATTGATGCTGGTTCTACCACAACAAAATTAGTCTTAATTAATAAAGAAGGAAAATTATTATACTCTTTATATGGAAGTAACGAAGGAAACCCTCTAAAAAGCGTTATGAACATGTTAAAAGAATTATATAGTGTATTACCTGAAAAAGCAATTTTAAGATATAGTGGTGTAACTGGTTATGGTGAAAAATTAATCCAAACCGCTTTAAATGTAGATTTAAACGAAATTGAAACAATTGCACACTATACTGCTGCAAAAACTTTTGAGCCTGATGTTACAAGTATTGTAGATATTGGCGGTCAAGATATGAAATACATAAGAATGAAAGACGGGTCTATTGACAATATTATGCTAAACGAGGCTTGTTCTTCTGGATGCGGATCATTTATTGAAACTTTTGCAAAAAGTTTAAATTTAGAAATCTCTGAATTCGTAAAAGAAGCAATTAACAGTAAAAGACCTGTTGACTTGGGTTCAAGATGTACAGTATTTATGAATTCAAAAATAAAACAAGCACAAAAAGAAGGATATAGTGTAGGAGATATTTCAAGTGGTCTTTCATATTCTGTTATAAAAAATGCAATTCAAAAAGTTATGAAAGTAAGAGATGTTGAAACACTTGGAAAGCACATTGTAGTACAAGGAGGAACATTCTATAATGATGCTGTTTTACGTGCTTTTGAATTAATTGTCGGAAAAAATGTTGTTAGACCAGACATTGCAGGCTTAATGGGTGCCTATGGTATGGCTCTTTTATCTAAAGAACAATATGAAGCAAATCTTGATATGGACCATAAAAGCACTATATTAAATACAGAACAAATTGATAAATTAGAAATAAAAGTAACACACACACGTTGCAACAATTGTGAAAATCACTGTAAATTAACAATTAATAAATTCAGTAATGGTCAAATTCACGTATCTGGTAACCGTTGTGAAAAAGGTAGTGGAATTATTACAAAATCTCAAAAATTGCCAAACTTAGTTCAATATAAATATGAAAGAATCTTTGATTACAAACCTTTAGATGAACAATTTGCAATTAGAGGAACAATTGGTATCCCAAGAGTACTTAACATGTATGAAGATTATCCATTTTGGTTTACTTTCTTAACTACCTTAGGATTTAGAGTAATACTTTCCGAAAAAAGTACTCGAAAAACCTATGAAAAGGGAATGGAATCTATGCCATCAGAATCAGTTTGCTACCCTGCAAAACTTTCTCATGGTCATATTGAAAGTTTGCTAGAACAGGGAATTACAACTATTTTCTACCCTTGTATGCCATATTCAAGAAAAGAATATGAAAAAGCAGACAATCACTATAATTGCCCAATTGTTATCTCTTATTCTGAAGTACTAAAAAATAACGTAGAAGGATTGAAAAAAAGTAACATAAAATTCATCAACCCATTTTTACCTTTTGATAAAAAGAACTTAGTTAAAAAAATTATGGAATTAGATGAATTTAAAGAATATAACTTCACTAAAGCCGAGTTAATGGAAGCAGCTGAAAAAGCAGAACAAGAATATCAAAAATGTAAAAAAGATATACGCGAAAAAGGATTAGACACTGTAAGATACCTAGAAGAACATCATTTAAAAGGAATCGTCTTAGCAGGTAGACCTTACCATGTAGACCCTGAAATAAACCATGGAATTGATACTTTAATTACATCTTTAGGATTAGCAGTTTTAACAGAAGATAGTATATCTGATAAAACAGAAGCCAAAAGGCCTATACGTGTTGTTGATCAATGGGTATTTCATGCAAGGCTTTATGCTGCAGCTGATTTTGTTGGAAAACATGATTGCTTAGAATTAGTACAATTAAATTCATTCGGTTGTGGTGTAGATGCTGTAACAACAGACCAAGTAGAAGAAATTCTATCTAGTTTTGGAAAAATGTATACTTTAATAAAAATTGACGAAGTAAACAATTTAGGAGCCGTTAGAATTCGTATTCGTTCACTTTTAGCTAGTATGAAAAAGCGTGAACAAGAAAAGAAGTCTGAAAAATTAGATGGTAATTATGGTATTAACAAAAAAATATTCACAAAAGAAATGCGTAAAAATTATACCATCTTATTCCCACAAATGGCACCAATACACTTTGAATTATTGGAATCTGCAGTTCGTTCTACTGGCTATAAAGTAGAATTACTTCGCAATTGCACACAAAAAACAGTAGAAACAGGTTTAAAATATGTAAATAACGATGCTTGTTATCCATCAATTTTAGTCACTGGACAAATGATTGAAGCACTTCAATCTGGAAAATATGATATTAACAAAACTGCTTTAATTATGTCACAAACAGGTGGTGGATGTAGAGCAACAAACTATATTGGATTTATACGTAAAGCCTTAAAAGATGCAGGATTTCCAAATGTTCCTGTTATTTCACTAAACTTTGTTGGAATGGAAAAAATGCCAGGATTTAAAATAACAGCACCTTTAATTGACAAATTAATGAAATGTGTAATTTACGGAGATTTGTTGCAAAAATTACTATCAAAAAATCGTGCATATGAAGTAAACAAAGGTGAAACTAAAAAATTATTCGATACTTGGATTGAAAAATGTAAAAAATTATTAGAACATTGCACAAATAAAGAATTTAAGCAAAGTATTTATGATATTGTAAATGACTTTGAAAAAATTGAATTAGACCTATCAAAGCCAAAACCAAGAGTCGGAATTGTTGGAGAAGTTCTAATAAAATATCATCCATTTGGAAATAATTTTGTAGCAGATCTTTTAGAAAAAGAAGGTGCTGAAGTTATACTTCCAGACTTCATGGGATTTGTTAAATTTATGGCAACACACCGTATTACTTTTAACAACTTATTAAATACAAATAAAACTTCTAGCAAAATTAGTAAAATAGCACTTAACTTAATAAACATATATGAAAAAGACTTAAAAATAGCACTTGCAAATTCTAAAAAAGATTATTTACCACCTTGTGATATTTGGCATTTAGAGGAAAAAGTAAAAGATATTTTATCAATTGGAAATCAAACTGGAGAAGGATGGTTTTTAACTGCCGAAATGATTGAATATATAGAAAATGGCATTCCAAATATAGTATGTGTTCAACCATTTGCTTGTCTTCCAAACCACGTTGTTGGAAAAGGTGTAATAAAAACTATTCGTGAAAAATTTCCAGAAGCCAATATTTCACCAGTTGATTATGACCCTGGTGCAAGTGAAGCAAACCAAGCAAATAGAATAAAATTACTTATGACTGTTGCAAAAGATAATTTACAAGCAAAACAAAATGCAAAAAAAGCACTAGAAAAAGAAAATGCTGCTCAATCATCTGAAAGTAAAAAAGAAGAAACTGTTTAATCACAAAAATAGACTAGGAATTAATTTTCCTAGTCTGCTTTTATAATCCAATACTAATTTGTATTACTCTTGAATCTCCTACCTGTTGATATTGTTCATAATTTGCAATAATATTATCCATATTAAAAGATTCAATTTGGTCTATTTTAGAATATGGCACATCAAACTTTATTGATATTTCTTTGCTTTCTCCCGCTTCTATAATAAATTCATCTTGTGATAATTCATGTAAAAAAGCTACGAACTTTAAATCTTTATCATCTTGCAAATAAACATTATCTGCATAATCTTCTGAATTTAGCATAATAGATGTATTTCTTCCATTTGAAATATTCATTTTTATAATTGAATAATCCATATATATATCGACTTGTTCAAGTTTTATTGTTACATTCGCTTTTTCTTCAACATTGCTTATTTTTATTGCATCTAAAAAAGAATTTATATTTAAATTATTTCCGGACTACAGAAAAATAATCTTCTATATAATTAGAATCACCTATGCTTCCTGTTTCTAATAAATTATCTGTTATCCTTACTCTATAAATATTTGAAGTCCATGCTTGAATATTATAATCTCTTTTGTTAAAAAATATCTTTTCTCCATATTCACTAACAAATGTTTCTAAATTTGGAAATATAGCATTTTTACATTCTTGAGAAAGTATATTATAAGCATTTTCAAATTCTTTGTTATTACAGTAGTTTAAAAAATCTTCTATTATGCTATTTTCCTCATCATATGTTTCATTATCTTTTCTTGAACCAGATATAATTTCGTAATCTCTATCATATGTAGCATTTCTATTTGCAGACACATTTGCATTTTCTTCATTTTGCTTTTTTGCAATAAAATTTAATAATTGTAACAAGCCAAAACCTACAACTATAATAATTATTACTCTAAAAATAAGTTCTCTATTTTGATTAAATATCCTTTTTATTTTATTCATATATTTTCTTATCCTTTTTAAATAATTTCAAAAGACATTTCAAAATCAGTTCCTTGATTTAATCTCATTATAATATTCATATCTTTTGTTTCTTCTTCATTTTCTTTGTTAGTTATAGTAGTTTTACAAATATATGTATTATTTTCACTTGAAAAATCATTAATTACAATATTATTATAATTATAATATGTATTTTTCATATACTGTTTAAATGCTTCTTCACTTCCAAAATTATTTTCTTTAAAAGTATTATTTAACACTTGATATGCTGATTTAAAATCTTTATTGTTTATCATTTGTATAAATTTATCCATATTCATTATTACTTTTTTATTGTTATTTCCATTTGCATATTCTTCTTTAAATTTATCTGTAATAATTGTATAAGTATCTAATTTTACCGTATAATCCATAATTGCTTTTTCATCAAAGATATATAAATTTTCGTATTGATCTCTACATACATATTCTGTATAATTTTCATATTGATTATATAAATATTGTTTAGGAACAATTTCACGAATGCTTTCTATATTCTCGCTTATATATTTTTTGTATTCGTCAATATTTCCAAATCTTTTTTTTCTATATTCCTCGTCTAACATATTGTATGATTCTTCAATATTATTTAACATTTTATATTTATAATTGTTGAAGTAATTTATTGCAATGTCCTCATTAGTAACCCTTATACTTTCAATTTTATTAAAACTATTTTGTTTTAATTTTTCAATATTAATATCTTCTAATTTATATTTTTTTGCATATTCATCGCCGTAGATTTCGAAAGCGGAATTTGCAGAATCTGTAGCAATAATAAAATTTATATCTTCTTCAATGTTTTGAATATTTACATAAACCATATAAACATTTATAGCTGTTGATTTTTCTAATCCATATATTTGGTCAATATTATATTCACACCCAATATATTTTTCTAATTTTTCTGCTAAATTATCTGTTGTTATATTAAATTCATTCATATAACTGTCATTATACATATTTGTTAAACTAGATATTGCAAAATCAGAATCTTCTTTTTCTAGTTCAGTTGAAGGATCCATATTAATCATATTAATATATTCAAAGTACTCATCTATTATATTTTTTACAATATAATACTTTGTTTTTTCATTTACTTTTTTTATACTAGTATCTGGTGTGGGTTCTTCTAATGTATGAACTTCTTTATATTCTCCAAATTCATCCTTTTCCTCTTCTTGTTGTTTATTTTTTATAATATTTAGGACACCAATTATTATTACGATAATGATTATAAATATAGTACAAATTATTATCAACTTTTTTATTTTATCCATTTTTCTATTCCCTTCTCTTTATTTTTTAATCTGGTGGCCTAAATACATGTGTAAATTTATTTGGAACATAATTTGAAAATTCTGATCTGATTGCATCAGTACTTCCGCAGTTTAATGTTTTTCCCTCACCTGCATATATTTCAGTATGTTGTGATGAATCATTATGCGCAACTAATATATCTCCTGGTAAAAGGTCTTCTTCTGTATATTCACTTGTAGATGTAGCAATTACCTCAAAGTCCATTGGATTATTTATTAATGACCCTGTGTACCAACAATGATTTTCTCCAATATATTCACTGATAACCCAAGATACATAAGAACTACAATCTACATACCTGCTACTTTCTGCTTCTCCTCTTACTGGCAATTTTTGTTGTACAGATTCTCCATCAGATACATATCCTCCTGCGGCTATATTAGCTGCTGATGGATACCAATATTCGTTTTCTCTTAAATATTCATGTAACTCATAAGCTAACTCATAAAATTCTCCTCCGCCTGCATAATCACTTGGATCCAAATCTTCTCCTTGAATAGGTGTTGGATATCTACCTTCTGAGAATAATATCCATCTTGCTTCTCCTCTTGCACCTTGGAATTCATTGCCTAATGCTTGGAAGCCTTCCTTATCTTTTTCTTTATCTAATTCACCCTCAAGTTTTGCATAATAATCAACTATTTTATATACATTTCCTTTTGTATACAATATATCTGTTAAACAATCTATTTGATAAGATTTTAGTTTTACTTTTTTCATCTCTGCAATTCGTTTTACTCTTTCTTTTAGATTGTTCCATGCTTTAATAGAAATTTTTTCTATTACTTCAACGTCTATTTGAGATTTACTATAAATATTATACTCACTCTCTTTAATATTAACGCCTTGCTCTTTAAATAAATCTACATTTTGCCATTTGTATCCAACACTCATATCATAAAATCTAACATCTACTCCATAAATCTTATTTCCTATTGCTCTATCTAATTCATCATGTAAGATATATTTTGTTTTGTCAGATGTTACACATGTATAAATATTTGGTGTAGTATCATAAGCATAGGTATCGTCACCTTCCATGAATTTTCTTAGTTCGTTATTCTCCCAAGCTCTAGTAAATGCCCATCCAACTGTTCCTTTATTTTTTTGTTTTACTTGTTTAAATTTGTTTTCTTCGTATTCTGCAAATACTTCTTTTGGTTCCAAAACTCCAAAATCTTCATGTGTTGCTTTATATAGTAAATATTTTGTTAAATCAACCATTTTTGCTGTTCTAGCATTAGCATTTAATGCTTCAAATAGCCAAGTTGGTTCAATACGTTTAAATCCATCTGCCTTTTTGTATAATTCTACAAATTTATCTCCGCCTTTTTCTTCCTCAACTGTTGTTTTTCCTGATGAATATTTATTTGTTACACTTGAAGTAGATACTGTTGTAACAGTTGTTGTTGTAATAGTTGCTGTATCTGTATTTTCTGTTGTTACCGTTGTTTCTGGAGCTGACTGTGTTGAAGTCATAGCTACATCTTCACGCTTTGCTTCTTTTTCATCTTTATATGTTACTTCGTTATGCACTGTTATTGCCCAACTATCTGCATATGATAATTCTATTTTTTCAGATACTGTTTCTGTTATTTTTGTATTAGTACGAGATGCTGTAGTCGTTGTTGTTTTTGGTATTTTAGCTAATAATTCCTTGTTATACTCATTTAATTTATCTTGTACTATGCCAATTGGACTTTTCAATATTTCAGTATTAATCATATTTGCATAGGCTTCATCTGTTAAGGTTCTTGTAACTGTTTCTCCTATTTCTGTTACAGTTTTCGTTGTTGTTACTTGATCTTGTATTGCTACAATATATTCACTTTCTATTGCTAAGTCTGCAAGACCTAAACAAAAATCAATATCTTTTCCGTAAACATTTAATATCATTAAGTAGTCATATGGCATTGTATATTTTTCCATAACTGTTGCAATATTTACTGAAGATGCTTTAGCGTATTTTACTCCATTGTCACTATCATAAGACCATTTTGCAAAAACGATTTCTCTATTATTATTTATTGTAAATACTTCTAAAACATTTTTATTTTGTTGATTTATATATGCATTAAATACTCCTTGTGGAACATAAGTCATTTCAACAACTTTTCCATCTACTTCTGATAATTCTCCAATTTCTTTCTTTGGAATTACTCTTTTTAATTTTACAGCAGCTTGAAATTCATTTTCTTCGTCTACTTGCCTATCTGTAACTGCCATTGCCTTTTTTCTAGCAGATGTAGAATAGCTTCCTGAAGGGATTGTTCCATGTAATTCATCCCATACATTTTTTCCTGCGTCTACTCTTTCTTGAATTCCAGTTTCATTATCTGCTGACATTTCATAAATACTATGGAATTTTCTAGCCGCTTCGTCAATATCAGTTATATTTTTAAAGTCATCTTCTAATAAAGGTAAAAATTCATTAGTATTTTCACATTCCCACATAAAAAAATCTAATTGCATTTTTAGGTCGTCTAAATCTTTTCCTTGTTCTTGTGCAAAATTATATAGTTTTTCCTTTCTTGATGGATCGGTCCATTGAGCTAGTCCATATCCACCTCCACCAGTAGTATCATGTGCAAATCCTTCTGCAGTCATTGATTGAAATTGTTTTGTCATTTCTTCATCATAAGCTTCCATATCATCTCGTCTATAATCCCCTTGCACAGCATTTGACCTAAACTGTGTTTCTTCGTACCAGTTTCCCATTATTCCTGCTGTTGCTTCTTCAGAAAAACCTTTTGAAATTAAATATGCCCATATTGCTTCTTTCTCATTACTTCCTTGAAGTTCATCTGAATCAGATCCTGATGTAGCTCCATATTCCCTAAGAATTTTACTTTTTATATTTGATGCAAATTTATTTTGATTATTTTCATCTATATGAAGTCCTTCTGAATCATTTGTAATTAAATATCCAAATTCATCTACATATCCAGAAGTTGTGTCAATCCAGAAAGCATTATCTTGTTGTCCGCAATATTGTTCTATTTCATCATTAAATTTATCAATTTGAGCTTGTGTTGTTTCCCTATTATTTGCAGTGTAATTTTTTCCCAATGGAAACACCTTTTGTACATAAATTGGTTTTCCTGGATATTTTTGTATTAATTTTTCAATAAGTTGTTGCATTTCTGTAATCTGCCAAGGATTATTAACACCAAGTAATACACAAACTCCTGATGCATCATCTGGTAATGTGTTAATTCTATCAAGCCAGTATTGTGGTGCTACTCCACTCATAGCATAATATTCACATCCATCCTCTAACAATCCAGAGTTATGTAAGCGCACAGTAAAAGAATCTCCTAACATAATCATTCCATCTAAAGAATTGACTAAGTTAGTAGTTTCTTCTGGCTCATATAAAATATCAACCCCATCTAAATTTGGTAATTTAGATGCAGGTACTCCTTCTCCTAAATATGGAAGTTGAGTGACAAGTTCAGCTTTTATGTATTGTTTTAATATTTTAGGATCTGTTATTTTTCTTTCTTTATAATCATCACTTGCATTTATAACCTCTTCTAATTTTTCATCAATATCATCTACAAAAGCTAATGAATAACCATCTTGAGGTGTTCCATTTATTGTTACAAGTTCAGATATATCATCTAGTCCTAATACTGAATTAATACTATATTTTCCATAGGCTGTTAAATTTTCAGAATCATCATCTTCTAAAAAATATAATACTGCTGCTAAAAACATTATTATTAATATTGCCATAATAGCAATTATAATTCCCATTTTGCTGAAAACAATTTTTAATGCTGTTTTTATTGTATTTAATGCTGTCTTTTTTGCTGTATTTTTTGCTTTTGTACCTATATCTCTTTCTACTTCTTTTGCCTTTTGTTTTGTAATCTGCTCTAACTTGTCCTCATTTTCTTCCACTTTTCTCACCTCTTTTGCTATATATTAAACTGCATTTTATGTTGGTCTACCAAGAGATTGATCCATCAATTTCATAATTCTATCCATTTTTTCATTATCATTTCCGACCAATTTACCTACATCAGTTCTTATTGCATTTCTCTTTTTGTCATCTCTCATATCACTTATAGTTATGTTATTACTATCTCTGAATCTTATTATGCCTGCTGCTTGTGTTGTTGTTAATCCAGGATTTTTATTCATTAATTTTGCTGCTGTGTCTAAGTCTTTTTGATTATATACTCCTAGTTTTCTTAATTCTTTTTGTTCCTTTTTAATCTTTTTCCACTCTTCGCCAAATTCTTTTCTTAAATGCTTTTCAACTTCTTCACTCTTATCCCACTCTTTATTTGCTTTCACTTCATCATATTTATCGCCACGATATCCTTGTACAAAGGTATCAGTAACATCTGCTACAGTTCCTACAGCTCCACTTGCTAGTCCTGTAACTGCTCCATATGTACTTTTTCCTACTGCATATCCTCCAACTGTACCTGCTACTCCATATTTAAATACATCTGCATAATCATCTCCTGCAAGTCCTGCTGCGACACCTAGTGTTCCTAATGTTCCAGCACCAATTCCTGCAACTGCTAATTTTGTAAGTGCTGTTGCTCCTTTTGGCAATACATATTTTCCTACATTAAGTCCTCCTTTTATTGTTCCTCCTACTACATGACCAACTGGAGTTTTTGCAATTTTTTTACCAGTATCAAAAAGTTTGTCTTTTAAATGTATTCTTTCACTTCCGCTTGCTCTTAGTGCTCTTGGTGGTCTTATAATTCTTTTTAATCTAGCTATTGGACCGCCTTTTGGTCTTTGGTTTCTTCCTCTTTTGCCTCTTCCTCCTGGGGCTCCGCCAGTTGGTCCTCCACCGGTTGGTCCTCCGCCAGTTGGTCCTCCGCCAGTTGGTCCTCCACCAGCTGGTCCTCCACCAGCTGGTCCACCAGTTGGTCCTCCACCAGTTGGTCCTCCAGTTGGAGTACCTCCTTCTGATCCGTCGTTAAATGCTCCTAACCCTATACTATTATCAATGTTATTTGAACTTGCAAAATTAATCTTATCACCTTTTTTACTTCCACTACTAGAACCTTTTGAACCTTTTCCTCCACTTCCTAATGAAGGAATTCTTTGTAAAGTTGAAAGCATTGTACTAAATACAGCTCCCCCTGCAAATCCGCTTGTATATCCACTTCCTATAGGTGCTTTACTATCAAATCCAAAGAATTTTCTTATAATTTTTATAGATTGTGATAAAAATCCTAGTATTATTAGTGAATATAGTATATTTGACATGAATAAGTCCATTGCACTTACAGCTAATATTGTATATAACAATAAATGTAACGGTTGTAACAATAAGTTAAATACATACTCTTTTAGCCACATATTAAATCCTTGTGCTTTTCCATCTCCGATTTTATCAATTGGATATGTTATTGCTACTAAAGGTCCTATTAATGTTAAAAATGCCATATATATTACCCTTTTGAAATATTGCCATGTAAACATAATTGTATAAAATACAAAAAGTGCATATAAAATAGTATATCCCATTTCCTGTAAAGTGTCTTCTGGTAAACTTATTGCTAATCTTATAGAAGTTGCCAATGTTTGTGCTGTTATAGAACCTTGTTCTTTTTTTATTTTTTCACTTAAGTCTTGGTTATTTGTATTTTGTCCACTTGTGCTATTTACACTTGTGTTATTTACATTTGTATTTTGTCCACTTGTGCTATTTACACTTGTGTTATTTACATTTGTGTTTTGTCCTGCCTGTGTATTATTAGTTGATTGTGTTGATTGTTGTGTGCTATTTTGATAATTATTTAATGTATCTATATAAGAACCATATATCATATTAGTTAAGGATTCTGTTAAATACAACGTAAATGCCATTATATAATGCATTATAAATAATATACATATTGCCATTAACCAATCTTTTAACATTGTCTTGTATTTTGCTTGTTCAGTTGTACTTGATATAATAATTCTTATAGCTACATAAACTAAGACAGATAACATTACAACAAGTGCTAAATCCCTTAATGTATTATACCATTTAGATATTGTTCCTTGCATTTGTTTTGCAGTATTTCCTATTGCTTCAATCTTTGTTTCAGAAGGAGTAACACTTATTTCTATTCCCATGTCTTTAGCTTCATTGTACCTTTGAGTCCAATCAACTTTACCTTTTTTTATGTCTACATTTAAATTATAAACCCATTCTTCTTCTTTTGTAAGAGGAATTGAACTTGTATCTATTCCCGGATTTTGTTTCACTATTTCTGCAACTCTGCTATTATACTGATCTTCAATTTTTTTCATTGCTACTCTAAATGAACTTTCAATGTCTGCAAAATGTTCATCATCTTCTGACTTATTATCATCAAAATAAATTTTTAATTGTGCTTCTTCACCTCTATCGTCAGTATTTTCAATGACATCTGGAGGTTCTACAGAAGGATTTACAAAATTTACATCAAATGCTGGAATTTTGTTTGCAAAAATATTTTCAACACTATAATATATAGATGGAAATACTATTTCTTTGGTATTATATGCATAGTTTTCTTCACTTGTAACTGTACCATCTCCGTCCATATCAGCATTTGAAGTGTGTTCATCTCCAATTCCAAAATTATTATACCCCCATGCATCCAACCAAGAAATAGCTTTTCCTATTACTGGTATTTTATAAGGTAATTTTTCAAGAAAAGATTTTTTGCCATTTCTTACTTCATCTAACGTTGTCTTAAACACTGCCTTTGGCGCTCCATCAATAAATGTAGGTTGAAGAAAATTAAAAACAGCATCTCCCAAACCACATACTAGAGCTTGAATAGGAGAAAATAATGGACCTACCCAATCTACATCATCTGCATGAGATTTAACAGGAAATATGAAGTTAAACATTAATACTACAATAATTAGAACGATTACCATCTTCTGTGCAAAACTGTTTTTGATATTACTCATAATTATTCTCCTCTTTTACCCTTCTCATTTCTACTAATTTATTTAAGTTTGTTTCAACAAATTCAAATTCCTTTTGTGTTGGAGTAATTTGTATAATTGCAGAATCTGAACCTACTTTTAATAATCCTTCTCCTTTTAAGCAAGTAACTAAAAAATTCGCTTCTCCTTCGCTTAATTTAAATACTTCTTTTAAGTATTCTATTTCTGCTTTATCTTGTGCTAAAAATAACTTTGTATCAGATGAAGTTAAAACAGCTTGTGCTTCTGGTTTCTCATAAAAATCTTGAAATCTTTGAGAAATAATTGCAAGAGATACATTTCTCTTTCTAGCACGTCTTGCCATTGTATTCAAGAAATCAACCGCTTCTGGATAAGGTAAAAGCATCCATGCTTCATCAACAAGAACCCTTTTCTTTCTTGCCTTTCCTCTATCCTCACTATTCTTCTTAACATACTTTTCCCAAATCCAAGAAAGTAAAATCTGTTGTGCAAGTGGTCTTGCAAATCTCTCCTCTAGTTGTGAAATATCTAAGTTAATAAATGGTGCTCCATCTAATAACTCAAAAGTAGATTGTCCATCAAAATAAGCCATTTGTCCATCATATTCTCTTATGTATTGTTTCATAACTTTTAATAAATAACTATATTGAAAATTATAATCTGCATTATTATTTTCCTGTGCCTTTCTTTGAATTCTTTTATACCAAGAACCAATTGTTGGCATTTTCTTTTTTCCCCTATATAATTTTTCCTCTGAATTAAATTTTCCACTTTCCTCATACAAACTATTAGGGTTGCTCGTTATATTAATTGCAGCATACTCTTCTGAAACCGCTTCTGCAATAATTTGCTTTGTAAGTTCATTTACATCTTCACTTCTTGTACTTCCTTTAGCCATTGTAATTAGTGCTTGTGTAACATCCTCTACCTTATTTTCAACATTTACAACCATTCTTTCTTTTCCAGTAATTTCATCTTTTATAATTTCAGGTTCAATATCAAATAAATTAATAATAGTTTGTGAATTTGGGCTTAAAACTACATTAATTCCTCCCAAACTTTCTGCAACAATTGAATATTCACCTTCTGCATCTAATGCTAAACTCTCAATTCCCATTAACACAGAAGATCTAGAAATTAAAGTTTTCATTGTAACAGATTTACCAGCACCTGATTTAGCAAATATAACCATATTATAATTTGTAAGTGATGAATGGAAATTATCAAACAAAATTGGAGTTCCTGTTTGTCTATTAAATCCTAATGGCACTCCTGTAGGATGTCCTACATCAGAAGTTGTAAAAGGAAATACAGTTCCCATAGATCTTCTATCAAATGTATGTATTTTTTTAACCTTATCATTCATCAATGGCAAATTAGATTGAAAAGCCTCTTCTTGTAATGCCCATGCGCTTTTTATATCTAGTAAACTTTTTGACATTTCTGTTGCTAATAATTTGGTTAATTTATCTAAGTCTTCCATGCTATATGCAAATAATGTTGATACAATTGATGCTTCAAATAATTTATTAAAACCAGCAGCAATTTCATCTCTTAATTGCTCTGCTTCTGCTCTTTTTTGCGCTAATAAACTTTCTCTATTTATATTACCTTTATCAGCTTCTACAATTCTTTCTGTTTCTAATTCATTTATAACTCTATTTAACTCATTTTGTGACCTAGATTCTGGAATAGGGTTTATATAAACAGAAGTATTAATATCTCCAAACATATACATATCTCTAAGAAGTTCTGGGAATGTACACATTCTAGGCAAAGTTGAAATCAAAAAACTTCTAGCATATCTTTTTATACTAGATATAATTTCTAAATGGTCTAAGCTAGATGCATCTATTCCAGAAGGAGCTATTAATTCTTTAATTGTAGTCTTTTCTAAAAGCCCTGTTCTATTTTGTTTGCTTTCTTGTTCTGGTTGTTTTATTTCTTCCTTTTTCTTCTTTCGCATTTGCTTTTACCTCCTTTGCTTTAGCTTTTTTGCTATCCTCTTCATTTAATTCTTTTAATGTATCTTCTGCAATCTCTGTTCCTATATACCCCTTATTTCCTTCTACAATAATTTTTGCCATTTCATTTATTAATTCGTCCATCTTTCTTTCTTTTTCAATTGCTTCTTGCTCTTTTCTAGTTCTAATTGTTTCTACTTTTGATACTGCTTTATTAATTGCTTTTTCTTCTATTACTTTATCTAATTCTCTAATCCTTTTATCAAATACATCTTCTGAAGTTGAATATAACTTATCATATTGAGCTGTAATTGCTCTATCAATTCCAAAATCTTCTGCTTGATCTCTGTTATAAGCCATGTAAAGCAATTCTATCAATTCTCTTGTATTTAATATTTTACCATTTACACCACAGGCACCTAATGTCCTAATAATTGCTTGTGATCTTGTGTATAACTCTGAGAAAGCAATATTCCTTACCTCATATTCATCAAATTCATTTGCTCCTAAATCTGATGGATAATAAGGTATTACTACATAATATCTTTTGCTTAATATATTTTTATTTAAGCTCATTTTTTCTGTATCTGCTATTACATCTTTTCCATATTCGTACAAGTTTGTTTGTTTTGTTATTTCATAAAGCATTTTCTGCCTATCTTGTTTAGTATATCTTCCTGATTCTATCATATCTTTATATTGCTGTTTTTTCGTATTCAAATCTATTTCTATTTGAGATATTTTTTCTTTATAGGCATTGATGCTACTTCCTAAATCAATTGTTCTAGTTTGAACATATAATTGTATTGGATGTCTTAAAGTATTTAAAAATTGTAAAAATCCTTCTTCTACTGCTGTTTTTTCAACACCAGACATTAAGTCATAATTTACACCTTGACATTCTACTACCATTATGTATTTAAAGTTTTCTTTTTGTATAATCATATTGTCCTCAACTTTTTCAAACTCCATAAAGTTGAATATTGTTTGATATTTGGTTTCACTTGTTTCTATGTCTTTTTTACTTTTTGTTTTTGGTGCATTATTTTCTTGTATTTTTTTATTCTCTTTCTTCTTTTTCATAAGTAATGCAATATATACTATTACCAATATAACTAATATTGCTATAAATACAATTAATAATGCTGATAATAAACCTGTTATTTGATCATTTTCGCTCATATTTTATTTTTCCTCCTTTTCTTTTGTATACAAAGAATAAATTTTATTTTTCTTACTCTTAAATTTTATATATCTTTTTATAACGTCATCTATGTTTTCTCCACTTATATCACTTATTGCATTTATTTTCGGCACTTTAAAAGTAGCAATAGAAAATCCAATTGCTCCAAACCCAACAACAAAAAATAATCCAATTGTGCCCATTCTCATTGCTTCAAAGATTAAGTAAAATAATCCTCCAACCGCTGCTCCAATAAAAGTATAAATTAATGCTTTAGTAGAAAAAATATATAAGATTCTTCCTTCTCCCTTTACATTTCTAGGTATATTATATGTTCCCATAACGGCCTCCTTTTCTATTATGTATATTATACCAAATTTTTTGTTGTTTGTACTGTTTTTGTGTCTATTTAATCAATTTGTAAAGAAATTGTAATACGCATGTAATATATCTACATATTATTAAATATTTCTATTGCTATTTTCCAAATTCCAAATGCACCAAATAAGACTGCACATCCAATAACATATACAAATAAATTCTCTTTTGACTTTGCTTTTTCTTCAGCAGATGAATACATATATTGTATACCTAAAACAATTCCTACAATGACTGCTATTACTAGTCCTATAGAAAATAATACTGTGTATATAATATCTGAAAAAGAATCCATATTATTAAACACTACTGTTTGATCTTTATGTAAAAAACTTTCTGCATCGTTCATAATTTCTCCTACTGGGTCACTTGATTCTCCAGCATACGCATAATTTGATATTCCAAAAATGATTAGCAATATTAACAGTAATACTGTTATAATTTTAACTAGTTTCATTTTATTCACTCTCCTTCTATTTTCCCTAATTATATTATATCTTATTTTTCGCTTTTTTTCAATATTTTTCGCGTTTTTATAGCATAAAAAAAAGAGATAAATTTTCAAATTTACCTCTTTCTTTATTAATTATATTATTATTTTGTGCTGCCGCCACCTAAAGTTTGCGTAAATCCAAATACAATACCAGCAATTGCAGATGCAGCAAATACTAGAGCAGCACCAATAATATATGGTAATAATGTCTTTTTGTATTCTGCTTTTTCTTCTGCGCTTCCCATCATGTATTTCAAACCTAAAATTACTAATACAATAACAGATGCAATAGATCCTATTGTACTAACAATTGTTATGATTTGATTACCAATATTTGTAATCCCATCTGTACTAAAATTTGGATCTCCTGTAAATGTTGATGGGTCTGTCGCTGCTAAAACTACATTAGATATTGTTGTTACTATCATCATAACTAACATAAAAACGCTTATAATTTTTTGTACTTTTTTCATTTTTTTCTCCTCCTTTTATTATTTTTTATATTATTAATATTAAAAACTTAATAACTACAATTATTATAACATATTTATTATATTTTTTCAACTTTTTATAAATTTATTGCTACTTTATATAAAATTCCTGCTATTGTTGAAGCTGCAAAAAGTAATCCCGCACCAATTATATATGGCATTAATGAACTTTTGTATTTCGCTTTTTCTTCTACACTACCTAACATATATTTTATTCCTATAATTATTAGAACAACAACCGATACTATAGAACCTATTGTACTTAATACTGTAATAATGATATTTCCCATGTTTTTTGCATCAGCATTATTAAAGGGTGTCCCTGTTAATTCTCCCACACTAAATCCATATACCATTGTATTAAATAAAAACACAAAAAAAATTATCGCAATTATTACTATTATTTTTCTTTTTTGGTTTCGTTTCAATTTATACCTCCATCTTCTTATGGAACAATGCTTTCAATAATTCCCAATATATTTACTATTGCAAAAACACAAATTGCACCTATTATATACGGCATTAACATTTTTTTATATTCTGCTTTTTCTTCTGCACTTCCAAGCATATATTTAATTCCAATGACAATTAATACTACTACCGATAGTATGCTTCCTGCTAGTTGTACTACTCCAATTACTTTGTTTGCCATATCTCTTAGTCTGTCTCCGCCAGTAACAGTTACTTTATAATCATCTGGATTTGAAATAGCTGCATAAGATATATTAAGACTGCTTATTACTGTTAAAATTAATAAAATAAAAATTACACATTTTACTATTTTTCTTTTCATTTTGCTTCCTTCTAATTTTTTCTTTATTATATATCATTTTTTTCCTTTTTTCAATATGTTATATAAATTTAATATATTTGTAACAGTTTTGTTAAAATTATTTAAATATTTTTTTCAAAATAAATATAGTATACAAAAATATTGTATACTATATAATATTTTTACCCTATTTGGCGTAGGTGAGAGGGTTCGAACCTCCGCGCCGATTACTCGACCTAGCAGTTTAGCAAACTGCCCCCTTCACCACTTGGGTACACCTACATATTTATTTTTTTGGCGGAGAGGGTGGGATTCGAACCCACGGTACGCTACAAACGCACGCCAATTTTCAAGACTGGTGCCATAAACCAACTCGACCACCTCTCCATATCCTTTGACAAATGTCAGCGACAGTATTTATATTAGCATTTTTATAGACATTTGTCAATACTTTTTTGTAATGATTTTTCTCATTATTTTTTCATATATATATCAAATTCTTCTATTTCACCTATTTTTTCCATATTCTTTTTAATATATTCACGTACAATTAAAGATTCTTGCCAAAGCATATTATCCTCAGATTTTTCTATTAATATTTCAGTATTATGTAGATTTTTAATTTTTTCTAATAGCCCTTTTTCCCCTTCTTTTCCCAAATTTCCTTTTAATGGTAAATCAAAAATTCCATTGTTTTTATTCATTAATACTGCATAAATTTCTGCCTTAGGTGATAAAATAATAACTGAATTTTTATTATTTTCAACATAATTTAATACATTATCTGTACTTTTTTTAGTATCTTCTAACATTATCCCTCCAAAAAATGGTTTATAATGCTTATCCACTACTATTGGATTGTTGTTTATTAAATATAACCATTCTACAAAATAATATGTAGAAAATGATATTGCAAATATACTAAATATTACTAAAATAATTTTGATTATTTTCTTGCTATTATTAAATTTTATTTCTTTTAACATTATTGATATCAAGTAAATAAATGTAATTACTGATATATAACTTGCTAATAAAAAATGCATTTTATTTAAAATTGGTATTGCTATTAAATTAATTGGTATAGAAAAACTTTCCAATATTAATATATTCTTTTTTTGTTTTTTATCTACTTTTTTATTTTTTATAAAAGCAACTGCTAAAACAATATTTATAATAATAAAAAATATCATTATTATCATACTGCTAATTTCAATAAAAACATTTTTGCTTGCAAATTCTCTTATGCCTAAAACAGCAAAGTTCCAAAAATCTATCAAAATATTCTTTTTATAAAAATAAAATAGCATAAGCATAAAAAATAACATAAAAACTGCTAATTCTTGAATATATTTTTTTATTTTTTCTTTTAAATTATTATTTTCTAATAAAGTACATACTAATAATCCTATTGCATATAATACTCCAATATTTTGTTTTGTCATAAATATCAAAAATAGTATAATTCCTTGTATAACCCAATTATATTTACATTTCTTTATGTACAAATATATTCCAATTACGCAAAATAATAAAGCCATTGTATTATAATTTGCTTGACTAGTTAATAAATGATACTTTTCAAATATAATAAAACATAAAACTATAATAATTGCTATTTTTTTATTTATTTTTAATTCTTTCAATAGTAAATAAGTTGTAAAATATAGTGATACCATTATTATTATGTGATATAATCTAAATACTAAAATATTTGAACCTAAAATTTTAAAAAAAATCAATCCAATATAAAAAAACAGAGGAGTTATAATAATGTTTACATCTTTATATATTTCAAACCCATTATATAATTTATAAAGATTAGCAAAATTCCATACCTCATCTGAATTTGTAACATTTACACTAAAAACAATTCCAAAAGTTGCTAAGAAAAATAGCAAAATAGCAAATATATTATCATGTTTTTTTACAAAATTTGTTACATTTAATATTGCCGTTTTCATTTAATAATTTCTCCTGTTTCTATTGCTTTGTTTATTGCTTTTGATTCTTCCTCTGTAATAGTATAAGAAGATTTTCCATTTTTAACCGGCTTTGCATAAATGTTAGACATCTCTCTTGAATAAATACCATTTAACACAACTCCATCATTATTTTCATCTAGCAAAGCAAGTGTAAAACTCAAGTCGCTACCTGTATCCTTAAAAGCATTATATCGAAATATTCCAACTTTTTGAATACACTTAGTTAAATCTTGTTTAATATTATTTACTTGTCCTGCAATTTCTGCATTTTGTTTTTCCACTTTATCCACTTTATAAATGTAATTTTGCAAGTCTTCTTCTATATTTTCTCCTTTTCCTATTTTTTTCATAAATTTTTTATACCTTTTATTTAAAAGAGAAAATCGAACCATCATAATTATAAAAGCGATAACTAAAACAACTAAAATAATAGCAATTACCAATATAAATTCATCTCTTTTTAATATTTCGATTATACTTTCCATTTTCTAAAAACCCCTTTTTTACTCTTCTTTTATTAAGCCTAAAATTCTTTCTAAATCATCATTTGATGTATATTCTATTATAATTTTTCCTCTTCTTTTTCCAGCATCTAGCCTTACTTTTGTTCCAAAAAAACTTTGAAAATTATCTTCTATACTTTTATATAAAATATGATTTCTTTGTTGTTCTTCCCTTGTTTCTTTTATTTTAGCCTTTTTTTCTACTTGTCTTACTGTTGCATTTCTTTCCAACATTTGGATTGCTGTTTGATATTGCTTTTCTGGATCTGTTATAGCAAGCAATGCTTTGCAAAGTCCCTCTGATAATTTACCCTCTTTTGCCATTTCTAATACACGTGGCTCTAAATTTAATACTCTTATCCAATTTGCTACTGTACTTCTTCCTTTTCCTAATTTTTTTGCAACTTCTTCTTGTGACATTCCATAAGTATCAATTAAAGTTTTTATTCCAAGTGCTTTTTCATATGGGTTTAAATCCTCTCTTTGCATGTTTTCAATTAAAGATATTTCTGAATTTATTTTTTCATTGTCTTCTCTAATTATAGCTGGAATTTCTTTTAACCCTGCTATTTTAGATGCTCTCCATCTTCTTTCTCCAGCAATAATACTATAGTAATTTTCTTTTTTTGTTACTATAATTGGCTGAATTAAGCCATATTCTTTTATAGACTCTGCTAATTCTTCTAATGATTCTTGGTCAAACCTTTTTCTTGGTTGATCACGATTTGGTTCAACTTCATTTATTTTTAAATTTTTTAGTACATCATTTTCTTGCATTTTTTCTTCTTCAGGTGTTGGTCCAAATAGTGCATCTAATCCTTTTCCTAATCCTGTCATTTTTGGCATATACTATTCCTCCCTTTTTTCGTTAATTTTTAAAAATTCTTTTGCAAATTTTATATAACTTTTTGCTCCTTTTGATTTTATGTCATATTCTGTTATTGGCATTCCATAACTTGGTGCTTCACTTAGCCTTACATTTCTTGGTATTACTGTTTTATATACTTTATTATTAAAATATTTTTTTACTTCTCTTACAACTTGGTTTGAAAGGTTTGTCCTTATGTCATACATTGTTAATAATGCACCTTCTATTTGAATATTTTTGTTTAAATGTTTTTGTACTAAATTGATTGTATTTAATAGTTGTCCTAATCCTTCTAATGCAAAATATTCACATTGAACTGGTATTAATACACTGTTTGAAGCAGTAAAAGCATTTAATGTTATTAATCCTAAAGATGGTGGACAGTCAATTAATATATAATCATAATCATTTACAACTTCTTCTAATTTTTCTTTTAAACGTTGCTCTCTTGACATCATTGATACAAGTTCAACTTCCGCCCCAGCTAAATTAATGTTGGACGGACAAATTTGTAAATTTTTTATTCTTGTATTTTGGATAGTTTCTCCCATTGTTGCATCATTTACTAAAATATCATATGTAGAAAATTCGTTTTCTTTTTCTAACCCTAGTCCACTTGTTGCATTTCCTTGTGGATCTGCATCAATTAATAAAACCCTTTTTCCTTTTTTTGCTAGTATTGTGCTTAAATTTACTGATGTTGTAGTTTTTCCTACTCCACCTTTTTGATTTGCTACAGATATAATTTTTCCCAATTTTATCGCCCCATTTTTTAGTTTATTTTTACTTATTAGTTTCTATATTTTTACATTACTATCATATAAAAATATAAAGAAAAAGTCAATAAATTTTTCAAAATTTATTGACTTTTTTCTCATTTTATTTTAATGGCTCTTTTGCTGGCATTCCAGCCTTCCTAGGATACTTATTAGGTGTTTTGCTCTCCTTTTTTATAATAATAATATTTCTAGTTATATCACTTTCTGGTAATAAGAAATTATCTACACTCTCAATTACTCCTCCAAGAACTGATACAGCTTTTTTACTTTGCTCTAATTCCTCATTTATCTCTGAGCCTTTCATACAAATACACTTCCCATTTATTTTTACTAAAGGAATTAAATATTCTGATAATGTAGTAAGATTTGCTACCGCTCTTGATGTTGCATAATCAAAACTTTCTCTTTGTTCTTTATTTCTTGAAAATTCTTCAGCTCGCAAATGGATTGCCTCTATCTTTGTAAGTCCTAATTTTTTTATTGTTTCTTGTAAAAAATTTACTCTTTTTTGTAGCGAATCTAGTAATACCACTTCTATATCTTCTCTTATAATTTTTAGCGGTAACCCTGGGAACCCTGCACCAGTTCCAACATCTACTATTTTTGTATTTTTTGCAATGTATTTTTCTATTGTAATTGAATCTACAAAATGTTTTAAAATAATTTCATCTGGTTTAGTAATTGCTGTTAAATTTATTTTTTCATTCCATTCTAATAAAAAATTCATATAATCAAAAAATTGATTTATTTGTTTCTCATTCAACAAAATTCCTATTTCTTTTGAAAGTTTTTGTATTTTTTCTGCAAACTCTTCTTTTATCATATTTTTCTCCTTTTATTTTAATTGTTGTAAGTATACTAAAAGCACTGATATATCAGCAGGTGAAACTCCTGATATTCTTGAGGCTTGTCCAATAGAATGTGGTTTAAATTTATTCAATTTTTGTCTTGCCTCTAAACTAATTCCTTTTAAATTTTCATAGTCTATATTTTCTGGTAAAATTTTTGCTTCTAACTTTTTAAATTTTGCCACTTGTTCTTCTTGCATTTTTATATAACCTTCATATTTTATTTGTATTTCGACTTCTTCTTTTTCTTGTCTTGTTAAATTTGGTCTAGTTTCATCAATTACTGCCAATTTATCATAATTTAATTCTGTTCTTTTTAATAATTCTGCCATCTTTGTACCTGTCAATAACCTACTTGTTCCATTTTCTTCTAGAAATTTATTTACTTCTTCTGTTGGTTTTACAACTGTATCTTGCAATCTTTTTATTTCTTTTTGTATATTTTCTACTTTTATTTTAAACTTTTCATATCTTTCATCTGAAATTAATCCAATGTCATGTCCTATTTTTGTTAATCTAATATCAGCATTGTCTTGTCTTAGTAATAACCTATATTCTGCTCTAGAAGTCATCATCCTATATGGTTCATTTGTTCCTTTTGTAACAATATCATCAATTAAAACACCTATATAACCTTGTGTTCTGTCTAATATTAATGGTTCTTTTCCCTTTATTTTTTGTGCTGCATTAATTCCTGCAATTAAACCTTGACTTGCTGCTTCTTCATACCCAGAAGTACCATTTATTTGTCCTGCCATAAATAAGCCCTCTATTCCTTTATATTCCAATGAAAGTTTTAAGTTTGATGGATCTATGCAGTCATATTCAATTGCATATGCAGGTCTTGTAAATTCTGCTTTTTCTAATCCAGGAATTGTATGATATAGAGCGATTTGAACTTCTTCTGGTAATGATGAACTCATTCCTTGAATATACATTTCTTCTGTGTCCAAGCCAATTGGTTCTACAAATGCTTGATGTCTTGGTTTGTCACTAAATCTAACGACTTTGTCTTCTATTGAAGGACAATATCTTGGACCTGTTCCTTCTATTTTTCCTGCATACAAAGGTGACCTGTGCAAATTTTGTCGAATTATGTCGTGAGTTTTTTCGTTTGTATATGTTAAATAACAATCAACTTGTTCAAATTCTTTTGGTTCGTTCTCAAAAGAAAATGCTTCTATGCCTTGATCTCCTTTTTGGATTTCCATCTTAGAAAAGTCAATACTTCTTTTATTGATTCTTGCTGGAGTTCCGGTTTTAAATCTAACTAAATTTATTCCTATTTTTTTTAAGCAATCAGATAACTTGTTTGCAGATGCTACTCCATCTGGCCCACTTTCTTTTGAAAATTCTCCAATATATATTTTTCCTTTTAAATATGTACCAGTTGCCAAAATAATTGTTTTTACTTTATAAATAGCACCTACATCTGTTTCTATTGCTGTAACTTTTCCATTTTCTACTTTTATATCTACAATTTCTGCTTGCTTAACTTCTAAATTTTCTTGTTTTTCTAATGTGTGTTTCATCTCTGCTTGATATTTTTTTCTGTCTGCTTGTGCTCTTAGTGAATGTACTGCTGGTCCTTTTGACGTATTTAACATTTTAATTTGTATCATAGTTTTATCAATATTTTTCCCCATCTCTCCACCGAAGAGCATCAATTTCTCTTACTAAATGTCCTTTTGAACTTCCTCCTATATGAGGGTTACAAGGCATATTAGCAATTGCTTCTAAACTTATTGAAAAAATTAATGTTTTCATTCCTAGCCTTGCAGAAGCAAGCGCCGCTTCACATCCTGCATGTCCTGCACCAACTACTGCTACATCATATTCTCCTGCTATATAACTCATTTTTTTCCTCCTTTTAATGTTCCGCACTAAATGTTCCACATTCCTTGTGAAACAGGAATTAGCGTTTTTAAGTACAGTTAGCAAATTTTAACTTATTTGTTATTATCTCTTTTTATATTATTTTTTCTTTATCTATGTATTCTTAGTATGTTCGCCGTTTTTGTTTTTTGTGCTTCGTAAAACTTTACTTTTTGCGATTTTCTTATGTAATTCTTTTTATTTTCCCAAACAAAATTTAGAAAAAATTTCATTTATTATATCTTCACTTACAGTTTCTCCTGTTATTTGTCCTAAATCTTCTAACATATCTTTTATAAAAATTGCAATTACATCTAACGGCATTCCATTTTTTATTGTTTCTTTTGTCTTTTCTACATTTTCTATTGCTTTTGAAATTAAATTTTTATGTCTTACATTTGTAATAACTATATCTTGATCTAAATTTATTTCGTTTAAATTAAACAATTTTTCAATTTCCTTATATAATTCTTCTATTCCTATATCTTGAGTGGCAGAAATTGAAATTATTGGGCAATTAATTTCTTTTAATTTACTATTTTGTTCTGTCAAAATTGGCTGTAAATCAACTTTATTTAGTAGTATAATTGCTTTTTTATTTTTTATTAATTCTAATATTTCAAAGTCTTCTTCTGATAATTCTTTTGTTGAATCGAAAATTGCAAGTATTAAATCAGCATCTTTTGCTATTTCTTTAGATTTTGCAATTCCTATTTTTTCTACTTCGTCTTTTGCTTGTCGTATTCCTGCTGTATCTATTAATTTAAGAGGTAATCCCTTAATTGTAACAAATTCTTCTATTGCATCTCTTGTAGTTCCCTCAAATTCAGTAACAATTGCTCTTTCTTCTTTTAAGATATTATTCAATAAAGATGATTTTCCTGCATTTGGCTTACCGAGGATTGCTGTTTTTATCCCTTCTTTTATAATTTTTCCATCATCAAAACTTTTTTCTAGTTTTAATAACTTTTCTTCTACTTGTTTTAACATTTCTAAAATTTGATTATTTGTAACATCTTCTACATCATATTCTGGATAATCGATGCTAACTTCTATATTAACCATAACATCTAAAATATTTTGCTTAATTTCCGCAATTTTTTTCGAAATTCCACCTTCTAATTGCTTAATTCCAGTCTTTGCTTCTCTTTCTGATTTTGCTTCAATTATATCAATTACAGATTCTGCTTGTAGTAAATCAATTCTTCCATTTAAAAATGCTCTTTTGGTAAATTCCCCTGGCTCTGCAAGTTCTGCCCCATTTTTTAGGCAAATTTCTAATATTTTTCTTAGTACTATATTTCCACCATGTGAATTAATTTCGCACATATTTTCTGTTGTATAACTTTTTGGCTCTTTAAAATAAGATACTAAAACCTCGTCAATTATGTTGCCATTTTCCACAATATGTCCGTATTTCATGGTATATCCTTTTATTTTTGCTTCTTTATTTTTTACTTTTGGTTCAAAAATTTTATCTAATATTTCAAAGCAATCTTTCCCACTCATTCTGACAATTCCAATTCCGCCTATGCCTGGTGCAGTTGAGATTGAAACTATTGTACTCATATATTTTTTATTCCTTTCATTTTTACTTTTATTAAAAAAAGAGTCAAAGCATGGGTTTACAAATATTTTGTAAAATCCGACCTTTGACCTCCGATTTTATCTATTATTTTATTTTTTTAATGATATTACCACTCTTCTATATGGTTCTTCTCCTACACTTGTTGTATCTATTTTTGGATTTTTTTGCAATTTACTATGAATAATTTTTCTTTCATATGCTTGCATTGGTTCCAATTTAACAGGTTTTTTAGTTTTTATTACTGTTTTTGCAACCTTTTCTGCTAATTCTTCTAATGTTTTTTCTCTTCTTTGTTTATATCCTTCTATGTCTAAAATTACTCTTACTTTGTTTTCTATTCCTTTTCCTGCAATAGCAGATAATATATTTTGAAGTGCGTATAATGTCTCTCCCCTGTAGCCTATTAAATATCCTAATTCTTTATTCATTATGTTTACATTTATATATTCTTGAGTTGGTTCAATATTGTAGGTTGTTCCTTCTGGCAAGTGCTTTACAAAGTCTTTTAAAAAGTTCTCTATGTTATTTTTTGCTTGTTCTTGCTCTTCTTTGCTTAATTCTATTTCTCTTTTTGGTTTACTTTCTATTTCACTTTGCTTTTTTTCTTTTCCTTCTTTTATTGTTAATTCAACCTTTACAACTCTTGGTGCTAAAATACTAAAAAAACTTCTTTTGTCTTCATTTTCTAAAACTTTTACTTCAACACTATTTCTTGAAACATTTAGTTTTTTTAAACCATTTTCAATTGCTTCATTTGTAGTCTTACCTTCTGAAATAATGGTCTTTTCCATATTTTATTCCCCCTTAAGTTCTTCTTTTTCTAATATTTTATTTAATATTAATCTTTCTATAATCATAAGAATATTGTTTACAAACCAGTATAAAGCTAATCCTAGTGGTGCAATAAATGCAATAGATATTGACATAATTGGCATCATCCATGACATCATTTTGTTTGTTTGCATTATTGTGTCTAATTCATTTTCGCTTTCTTTATTTTCTTCTTTACCTGTTTCTCCGTTTATTACTTTTTCTTTTTTCTTTTTATTTTGTTTTTCTTGCATTGCTGTTGTCATACGGATTGATATAAAAGAAGATATAATATATAGTACAGGTATAATGTATACTGTGTAGTCTGCCATGTTTTGTTGTGGTATTTTACTTAAATCTAATCCTAAGAAATTCATTTGAAGATTTAGTTTTTCAACTGCTGTGTCTTCTGGATTTTTTTCTTTTAAGAAGTTATATTCTCTAATTAAGTCTATTTCTGGATATACACTGCTTACTTGTTTTCCATCTTCTTGTATTTGAGTAATATATGTGTTTAATTTTTCTTTTTCTTCATTGTTTGTTTTTTGCATATATGTAATTGGACTTCTTACTAAGTAAAAGATTGATATTAATAACAAAAACTGAATAATTGCTGTTAAACACCCGACTAAATGGACTCATTTTTTCTGTTTTGTATAAATTCATTATTTCTTGATTCATTTTTTCTGGATCATTTTTGTATTTAAATTGTATTACCTGCATTTTTTCTTGTAGTTCTGCACTTTTTTTCATTGTTCTTTGTTGTTTTATAGACAATGGCAATAATAATAATTTTATTATTACTGTAAATAGTATAATTGCTAGTCCATAATTATTTACAATGCTATATAAAAATGCTAATACATAACCAAATATGTTGGCAAAAAATTCAAACATTAGTATTTTCCTCCCCTTTGTGCCTATTTTAGTGGGTCATATCCTCCTTTTGAAAATGGGTTGCACCTTAATATTCTAGCAATTCCTTTTAAAGTCCCCTTCCCTGCTCCATATTTTTGTATTGCTTGTTTTGTGTATTCTGAACAAGTTGGATAATATTTGCAGTGAATATTTTTGGTTTCTAACCATGCTGATATGTGTTTTTGATACGCATTAATTAGCCATATTAGTACTTTTCTCATTCTTCTTCCTCTATTATTTTTGCTTTTTCTAATATCTTTTTCATATCATTTTTTATATTTTCAAATGTGGCTTTTTTTGTTTCTACTTTCTTTTTCCATAAAAAAATTATGCTGTATCCACTTTTTATCTTATTTTCATGAAAATAGTAACTTTCTTTTATTAATCTTTTAATTTTGTTTCTTTTTACGGCTTTACAGATTTTACGACTAATTGCAATTCCTAAAAAGTTTACATTTTCTTGTTTTTCTTTTTTTATTAAAGCCTCTATATAGCTTCCAGAATAGTATTTTCCATTTGATAAGACATTTTTAAATTCATAATTTTTTTTTATAATTTCCGTTTTTTTCATATTTTTTCCTTAAATTTTATGATTAAAAAGCCAACTTATGGTGTGGCTTTCTATTTTATCATATTTTAAGCTGTTAATTTTTTTCTTCCTTTTGCTCTTCTTGCTTTTACTATGTCTCTTCCTGTTTTTGTTTCCATTCTTTTTCTAAATCCATGTTCTTTCTTTTCTTGTCTATTTTTTGGTTGATATGTTCTTTTCATTTTCCCTACACCTCCTACGGATAATTAACAAGTATATCGATTATATAGCAAAATATAGTAAAAAGTCAAGTGTTTTTATAATTTTTTTACTCATTTTGAATTTTATTATTGACTTATTACATATTTATCTGTTATTATTAGGGAGTAAACGATTACCCGTTTATGAAAGGATGTTTTTTTATGGTTATCAGCAAAAATGATTTATTAGAAAAATTTAAAACCGAAATAAAGCCTGAAATGACAAGTATTTCTTATAATACTTGGATAAAAACTTTAGATATACAAAGTGTAGAAGGAAATCATATTGTTTTTATTGCTACTTCAGAGTTCCATAAAGATGTTATTTTAAACAAATATAAAGATTTAATTTTAAATACTTTAGCATTTATTACTAACAGAACTTGGACATATTCAGTTATAGATAAAGATGAAAAAACAAAAATGGAGGAAAAAGAAAATCCAACATTAAAAAAATCTTCTAATAGAAACGAATCTTTAGATTCAAAATACACTTTTGAAACTTTTGTTGTAGGAAAAAATAGCGATTTAGCACATGCTGCTGCTTTAGCAGTTAGTAATGCTCCTGGAGTAAATTACAATCCATTTTTTATTTATGGTGGAGTAGGACTTCGGAAAAACACATTTAATGCAAGCAATTGGTAATAGGATTTTAGAACATAATCCTGAGTCAAAAATTATATATGTTACATCAGAAGAGTTTACAAATCAACTTATAAATGCTATTCAAGAAAATAAAACAAATCTTTTTAGAAACAAATATAGAACAATAGATGTTTTATTAATAGATGATATACAATTTATTGCAGGAAAAGACAGTGTTCAAGAAGAATTTTTCCATACATTTAACACATTACGTGATGGAAAAAAACAAATTGTAATGACAAGTGATAAAAAGCCAAATGAAATTCCTTTTTTGGAAGATCGTCTAAAATCTAGATTCGAATGGGGCTTACTTGCAGATATTTCATTACCAGATTATGAAACTCGTTTTGCTATATTAAAACAAAAAGCACAAGATGAAAATGTAATTATTGATGATTTAATTCTTTCTAACATTGCAAATAGAATAGATTCTAACATTAGAGAATTAGAAGGAGTCTTTAATAAATTACTTGCAAGAGCTTCTTTAACACATAGCCCAATAACAATTGAACTATGTGAAAAAGTTTTAAATGATTTTAAATATGAGAGTGAAAAAGTAATATCAAGTGACTTTATAAAAGAAACAGTTGCAAAATATTTTAGCATAAACAAAGATGATTTATCTAGCAATAAACGTTCAAATGATATTGCTTATCCAAGACAAATTGCAATGTACTTATGTAGGGAAGTTGCAAACATGTCTTATCCTCAAATAGGAATTGATTTTGGAGGAAGAGATCACTCAACAGTAATGCATGGATGTAAAAAAATAGAAAATGAAATGAAAGAAAAAAGTAACACAAAGTCAATTGTGGATAGTGTGAAAAACATCATCATAGATGGCAAACAATCTAAAAAGAAATAAAAAATAAACTTTTTTAAAATTTGTGTTTGAAAAAAAATTGTTTGCTTTAACACAATTCAATTTCTTCTTACGGAAACAATACATTCGATATCCACAAGGGGTTGTTTAAAACCTGTTTATAAACTGTGAACACATTACATTTTTATAAATTATTCACAAATGAAAAATTTAGGTGTGGAAAGTTAGGTCAGTTATCCACAGACTTTTGCACAAGAGTTTTGTTAGGGATTTAAACTATAAACACACTTTTCCACAGTTTCCACAGCACCTACTACTATTACTACTAATAATATTATATATAATTATAAAGGAGGAAGCAAAATGAAAATTGTTTGTTACAAAGAAACAATTATGAAAGCACTTAATTCCGTAGTAAAAGCTGTAGCATCAAAAACTACTATGCCTATACTTGAAGGAATACTAATTCAAACTAATGATAATGAAATAAAATTAACTACATATGATTTAGAACTTGGTATTGAATATGTAATTGAATGTGAAGTAAAAGAACAAGGAAGTACAGTTGTTAATGCTATCATGTTTAGTGAAATTATTAGAAAATTACCAGATACAGAAATTCATATTACATTAAATGAACAAAACTTACTAGAAATAGAATGTGAAGGATCACTTTATAAACTAGCAACAATGTCACCAGAAGAATTTCCAGAATTACCAAAAATAGAAGTAGAAAATTCAATAGAAATAGATCAAAATGTTCTAAAAAATATGATAAGAAAAACAATTTTTGCAGTAAGTTCAGAGGAAAGTAGACCTATTTTTACAGGATGCTTATTTGAAATTGAAAACAATAAATTAACTTTAGTTGCAGTAGATGGATTTAGATTAGCATTAAAATCAATTTTTCTAAGCAAACAAAGTAATGACTTTAAAGCAGTTATACCTGGAAAAACATTAAATGAAGTAAACAAAATTATAACAGATTCTTTTGAACCAATAAAAATAGGAGTATCTAAAAATCAAGCATTATTTGAAATGGATAATTGTAAAGTTGTTACTAGAATATTAGATGGAGAATTTTTAAACTATAAAAATGTTATTCCAACAAGTTGGGAAACAAGAATAAAAGTAAATAAAAATAGTATTCAAGATAGTTTTGAAAGAATTAGTTTAATTTCAGCATCTTCAGTTGAAAAAGAAAAGAAATATCCTGTAAAAGTACAAGTTGATATTGGAAAAGTAATAATTTCTTGTACAAATCAAACAGGAGATGCAAAAGAGGAACTATTTGTTTCAACAGAAGGAAAAAATTTAGAAGCAGGATTTAATCCAAAATATTTCTTAGACAGCTTAAAAGCTATTGAAGATGAAGAAGTTTATATTGAATTTGGGACAAGTATATCACCATGTTTAATAAAATCAATTGAAAAAGATGACTATATTTATATGATTTTACCAATTCGATTAAAAGAAGATTAATGGTGTTTATAATGTGGATAAAAGATATAAAAATAAAGAATTTTAGAAATTATAAAGAAGAAGAAATAAATTTAAGCGAAGGAATTAATCTTTTTTATGGAGATAATGCACAAGGAAAAACAAATATTATAGAAGCAATATTTTTAAGTGGCTTTGGAAAATCTTTTAGAACAAATAAAGAAAAAGAAATGATTCTTATGAACGAGCAAGATGCTTTAGTTGAAATTGATTATAAAAAAATAGATAGAGAAGGGAAAATAAAAATTCATTTAGGAAATAAAAAAGAATTATGGATTAATGGTGTAAAAATAAAAAAACTAAGTGAATTATTAGGAAAAGTAAATCTTGTTATTTTCCATCCAGATGATATATCTATTTTTAAAGGAAATCCTCAAAATAGAAGAAGATTTTTAGACATTATGATTAGTCAACTAAAGCCCAATTATATGCATCATTTGAATTTATATTTAAAAACTTTAGAACAAAGAAATAATTATTTAAAACAAATAAAAGAAGAAAACAAAGACGAAAATTTGCTAGATGTTTGGGATGAAGAATTAATAAAACATGCTATAATTATTTATCAATATAGAAAAGAATATATTGACAAAATTAGAGAAAAAATAAAAGGAATACATAATGAAATTACAAACAATAAAGAAAATATTGAAATATTTTATGTGTCAGAATGTGAAACACAAGAAAAATATAGAAAATTATTAAAAGAAAGAAGAAAACTAGACATAATAAAAGGTTTTACAACTAAGGGAATTCATCGTGATGATTTTTATATAGAATTAGATGAAAAAAAATTAGATATTTATGGTTCACAAGGACAACATAGAACTACAATTCTTTCACTAAAACTAGCAGAATTAAAAATTATAGAAGATGAAATAGGAGAAAAGCCAATTCTACTATTAGATGATTTTATGTCTGAATTAGATCAAAAAAGAATAAAAAATTTTTTGGACAAAATTAAGAATACACAAGTTATTATTACTTGCACAGAAAAAATTAATATTGAAAATAAAAAAATTTTAATATATAATGTGAAAGAAGGAAAAATTCACAAGGAGGAAAACTAATGGAAAAAGTTAACAATAAATACGGGGCAGAACAAATTCAAGTATTGGAAGGACTAGAAGCTGTAAGAAAAAGACCTGGAATGTATATAGGAAGTACATCTGTAAGAGGTTTGCATCACTGTGTTTATGAAATCGTTGATAATGGTGTTGATGAAGCACTAGCAGGATACTGTACAGAAATTAATGTTATAATTGAGCCAGGAAATATTATAAGTGTAGAAGATAATGGAAGAGGAATTCCAGTAGAAATACATCCAAAAACAGGAATTTCTACAGCAGAAACAGTTTATACTGTTTTACATGCTGGTCGGAAAATTTGGTGGAGATAGTGGTTACAAAGTATCAGGAGGACTACATGGAGTTGGTGCTTCTGTTGTAAACGCTTTATCTACATGGACGGAAGTTACAATAAAAAGAGATGGCAATTTATATCAAATGAAATTTGAAAAAGGAAAAACAGTTCAAAAGTTAGAAGTCATTGGAAAAGCAGAAGGGACAGGAACTAAAGTAAGATTCCTTGCAGATGATACCATTTTTGAAAGTTTAGATTATGATTATAGTGTTTTAGAAACAAGATTTAGAGAAATTGCATTTTTAACAAAAGGTTTAAAAATAACATTAGAAGATAAAAGGGAGGAAACACCAAAAAAAGCAGAATTTTGCTTTGAAGGAGGTTTAGTATCTTTTGTAGAATATTTAAACAAAAACAAAGAAAAGTTACATAAATCACCAATATATATAGAAAAAGATGGAGATACTCCAGTAGAAATTGCAATTCAATATACAACTAGTTACTCAGAAAACATTTATACATTTGTTAACAATATTAACACAATTGAAGGAGGAACTCACTTAGAAGGATTTAAAAGATCTTTAACAAAAGTATTTAATGATTATGCAAGAAGTCATAATATTTTAAAAGAAAAAGACCAAAATCTACAAGGAGAAGATATTAGAGAAGGAATTACAGCAGTTGTTTCTGTTAAAGTAAAAGAACCACAATTTGAAGGACAAACAAAAACAAAACTTGGAAATAGTGAAATAACAGGAATTGTGCAAAGTATGGTAAATGATTCTTTATCAACATTTTTAGAAGAAAATCCAGCAGTTGCAAAAGCAGTATTAGAAAAATGTATTAGTGCATACAGAGCAAGAGAAGCTGCAAGAAAAGCAAGGGAACTTGCAAGAAAGAAAAGTTCTTTAGAAACATCAACATTACCTCGGAAAATTAGCAGATTGCAGTAGCAAAAATCCAGAAGAATGTGAAGTATATATAGTTGAGGGAGATTCAGCAGGACGGAAGTGCAAAACAGGGAAGAGACAGAAAATTCCAAGCAATTTTGCCATTATGGGGAAAAATGTTAAATGTAGAAAAAGCAAGAGCAGATAAAATTTATGGAAATGATAAACTAAATCCTGTTATATTAGCAGTTGGAGCAGGAATTGGAAGAGACTTTGACATTACAAAAATAAGATATGGAAAAGTTATAATAATGGCAGATGCCGATGTTGATGGAGCACATATTAGAACACTTTTATTAACCTTCTTTTTCCGTTATATGAGACCATTAATTGAAAATGGAAATGTTTATTTAGCACAACCACCTTTATATAAATTATCTAAAAAGGGAATGGAAGATAGATATTGTTATACTGATGAAGATTTAGACAAAGCATATAAAGAACTAGAAGAAAAAGGAATAGCAAGAGATCAATTAGCTCTTCAAAGATATAAAGGTTTAGGAGAAATGAATCCAGAGCAATTGTGGGAAACAACAATGAACCCAGAAACTAGAATACTAATAAAAGTAACTATGGAAGATGCAATAAAAGCAGATGAAATATTTACCCTACTTATGGGAGACGAAGTAGAACCAAGAAGAGACTTTATACAAGCAAATGCAAAATATGTAAAAAACTTAGATATATAAAATTTAATAGCAGATGGCAAACAAAGCTATCTGCTATTAATCTTAAAGCTAATAATAATCTCAGCTAAAACTAATATATCTAATATTTAAACCTAATATATATTACTATATAAATAAGCCCGATACCAAACATATTAATCATTCACTCGACCATTAATACACCACAAGTAACTATATTCATCCTAAAGCAAGGACTACTAATAAACACTTTGTAAAAAAATATACACTAGATATAAAAATAATCTTAGCTCGAATATATTACCTATCATTTGACCGCAGTAGAAAAAAAGAAAAACGAAACACAGCCTACAAACAAATAATATACTCTTATCGCCGACACATTATAATGCAAAACTACACTATAATATATCTTTGTCCGAATACAAATAAACTAACAAAAATCTATTTATACTCTTGGCTCAACTATTATTAACCTTATAAAAATATTATAAACAAAAATAAAAAAATTATTCAAAAAAATATTAAAAATTTGTCAAAAAAATCCGCTCAGTAAGGATTAATATTGACAACTATCAGTTGTATATTATTTGATATCATTATGTTTTTCTTTTCTCTTATCTAATCTTTTTTTATCTAGTTTACTATCATCTAAATATTTATAATTTAATGCATTTTCTTTGCTAATAACTGATTTTCCTAATTCTTTTTCTAAATTATCACGTGTATTTTTTGCAATTCTTCCGCCACGTTTTGCCATCTCTCTATTTTCTTTTAAACCATAAGGTTTATGTTCTTTTACAAGTTCTCTTGTTGCAATTTCTCCTAAATCTGTTAACGCAACTTCAATATCAGTCATATTATCTCTTAAGGATTCTTTTCTAATTCCTTTATATTCTTTATACTGTGATGCTTTCATTCCAGACCATTCTTGATATATCTCATTAGTAAGTAATCCATATTCGTAATTTTTTGTTATTCCACTTTCTTTCCAAACATCAGTCAGTTTAAATCTATCTACTATTCCTGTTAATCTACTTTTTATCCATTTGTCATCATATCCACGACTTCTATAATATTCAACTGCTCTTGTTACAGCAAGCTCTGGATTAAATACTTCATCTATTCTTTCACTTCCTAAATTAGCAAGCCAAAGTTTGAATGGCTCTGCTTTGGAACTTGGTATTGATTCAATCAATCGTAATATTCCTTTTGTATCTAAAACATCTCTTATTCTCATTTTTCCATCTGGTGCCATCATTTTCAACTGACTACATTTTGTAGTCAGTTCACTACCTTCTTTTTTTAATCTATTTTTTAATACTGACCAATATTTTCTTGGTTCTTTACTATCAGTTAGGGCACTAACAACATCAACAATGCTAAAATAATATTCCTCTTTTTCAGAGTTCCAAACACTTCTTATTTCTTTTCCTTCAAAAAGATTTGAAATTGTTTCTAATTTATTTTTCATTTATAAAATCAATCCTTTTTAAATTTATTATTATGTTCAAATTATAACAACTTTATACACTTTTTTCAACATAATTTTAGCATTTTTTTGGACCTTAAAAAAATATATGAATGATATTAAATATATTCTTTTGCTACCTACTGAAATGCACAATAGTAAGAAAAATGTCGAAAAAACACGATGAAAAGTTCTTGACAAAAAATAAAAAACAATGTAAAATCATAAAATAAAATAGGAGGTGAAAAAAATAAAAAAAGAATTTAGCACACAGGATTGGATTCCAATAGAACAAATATTAAAAAATGGAATCATAAAAACCAAAAATAAATATGTAAAAATTTTAAAAGTCACACCAATTAATTATAATTTAAAATCTGATTTAGAAAAACAAGCAATTTTAAATTCTTACAAAATATTTTTAAAAACATGTAATTTTGATATTCAAATTTTAATTCAAAGTAGCAAAGAAAATTTAGAAAAAAATATTTTAAATGTTCAAAAAAATATCCAAAAAAAAGAAAATAAATATTTAAAAAAATTATCAGAAGATTACATTGAATATATAAATAAAATTAATTCAAATAAAAAATCATCATCAAAAAATTTTTATCTAATTATTTCCAAAAAAATTTCCAAAGAACAAGAATTTAACGAATCGTTTGATATGATAAAAAGCGATTTAAAAGAAAAATATTTTAAAATAAAAGAATGTCTTTCAAGATGCGGAAATTCTGTATATGAAATAAATACTAAAGAAGAAATATTAAAAATTATTAATTCATTTTTTAATACAAGAAAAGAATTAAATTTAAGAAAATAAAAAAGGAGGAAAAAACTATAAAAAATAATACAAAAAAAATAAAAAAACTAGAATTTGAAAAAGGAGCAATTACAGATAAAGATAAAATTGCACCATCATATATTAATATAGAAAATCCAAAATATATAGAAATTGATAATTTATTTTATGGAGGATTAATTGTTACAAATTATTATAGAGAACAAACAGACATATTATTAAAAAGTTTAATAGAAACAAATATTAATATGAACATATCTATATTTTATGAAAAACAAGACAGTTATAAAACAATAAAAGATTTAACATACCATATTGGAAATGTTGGAGTAGAACTAAAAGAAAATAACCAAAATAGAGAAGACATTGACATTGCTGCTTTTGCTTATAATGATGCAAAATATATTAGAAAAGAAATACAAGTAAATAATGAAGATATTTATTTTTTATATATTTACATAAACATATATGCAGAAGATCCAAAAGAATTAGAATATTATTTAAATAAAATAGAGGGAATAACTCAAAGCAAAGGAATGCAAACAAGGAGAGCAAACTTTAGACAAGAAGAAACATTTACTAGTTGTATCCCAATTATGGAAAATCCGGAAGTTATAAAAGAAGTTGCAAGAAGAAATATATTAACATCTGGTTTAATTTCGACATATCCTTTTATATCTTCTACAATATTTGATGATGAAGGAATTTTTATAGGAACTAATATTTATAATAATTCACTTGTTTTTGTAGATAGATATAATACAGAAAAATACAAAAATGCCAATATATGCATATTTGGAACAAGTGGAGCAGGAAAATCTTTTTATACAAAACTTTTAATACTTAGATATAAATTAATTGGAATAAAACAATACATTATAGATCCAGAAAGAGAATATGGAATATTATGCGAAAAACTAAAAGGAACACAAATAAAAATAGGACCAAATTCAAATACATATATTAATATTTTAGACATAAGGAAAGAAAGTATAGAAGAAGGAGAAAGTGGATATTTAGCAACAAAAATAGGAAAATTAATTGGATTTTTTAACTTAGTATTTGGAGAATTAAATGAAGAAGAAAAAGCAATATTAGAAGAAAAATTAATTGAAACATATAAAAATAAAAGAATTACATTTGATGATAAAAGTTTATGGAAAGGCAATGAATTTAAAACATCAAAAGACATGCCATTATTAGAAGATTTATATAATGTATTAGAAAAAGATGAAAAAACACAAAAATTTAAAATAAAATTAATTCCTTTTGTAAAAGGCTCAATGAAATTTTTTAATAATTATACAAATATTGAATTAGAAAACGATTTAATTATTGCAGATGTTTATGACTTGGGAGAAGAAAATTTAAAATATGGAATGTATTTATTTACAGATATTTTTTGGGACAAAATAAAAGAAAATAGAGAAGAAAAAAAAGCAATTTATTTAGACGAAATTTGGAGATTAATTGGTGTAACATCAAATAAAGAAGTTGCAAGTTTTATTTATAAAATTTTTAAAACCATTAGAAAATATGGTGGAAGTAGTGTAGCAATTACTCAAGATATTTCTGATATTTTTAGTTTAGAAAATGGAATTTATGGAAAAAGTATTTTAAATAATTCTAGCATAAAAACATTTTTTGCATTAGAAGAAGAAAATATAAAAATATTATCTGAATTTGCAAATTTATCAGATAAAGAAAAAATAGAAATAAAATCATTAAAAAGAGGAGAGTGTTTAATGTTTGTTGGAGAAAATCATATTTTAACAAAAATAGAATGTTCAGATAAAGAAAAAGAAATTTTGGAAGGAAATAAAATAGAAAATGAAAAAAATAATAACAGCAATTGGTAATCCAAAATTAAATGAGGAATTAAAAAAAGAAAATAATTTCGAAATTATTGGAAAAGACCTTCAATATAAAGAAGCAATTTTAGAAATATTAGAAGAAAATAAAAAAATAGATTTAATTATTATGAGCGAAAATTTATTAGGAAATATTTCTTTTGAAAATTTATTTGAAAAAATAAATTTAATTAATGAAAAAATAAAAATTATTTTTATTTTAGAAAAAGAAAATAATGAATTAAAAAATATTTTAAGAAAAAATAATATTAATGAAATTTATTATAAAAATAAAATTAATTTAATTGAATTAAAAAAAATAATAAATAAAAAAGAAAATATTAATTACGAAAAAATAATAAATAAAAAAGAAAATAATAATTATAAAAAAATAAAAAGAAAAAATAAAATAATAACTTTTTCTGGAAATGCAAAAAGCGGAAAAACAACATTAGCATTAGTAATTGGACAATATTTATCAAATTTAAATTATAAAATTTTATTAGTCGATGGTGATTTTGAAAAACATGATTTAAATAGTATATTAAAAAAAGATTTAAAAATAATAAATAAAAAAATAAAAATAGAAAATAAAATAAAAATTTATAATGTAAAAAAATTAAAAATAAAAAAATTTAATTCAAAAAATAAAATTAATATTTTAAAAATAAATAAAAAAATAAATTTATTTACACAAAAAATAAATAATAATTTTTATATTTTTCCAGAATTAAATCAAATAATAAGAAATTATACAATAAATACAATTTTACAAATTTTGGAAGAAAAATATGACTTTGTAATTTTTGACTTATCAAAATATAATTTTGGGTTAATTAATGAAAAAATATTAAAAAAAGCTAATCAAAATTTTTTAGTTACAGATTCTAACCTGTTAGGCGTAAAAGAAATTCGAAGATTGCTAAAACTATATTGTGAAAAGTGGAAAATTAGCGAAAAGAGTTTACATATTATACAAAACAGATATAGTTGTGGTTACATAAATAGAGAAATAACCTCAAAAGTACTTTCAGTAAAAAATGAAATTTTCTTAATTAGAGAAGACAAAAAATTTAATTTTTTTATAGATAAATTTTTTAAAAGAAATATTTTATTAAAAAATAAAAATATAAAAAAAGATTTAAAAAAAATAATAAAAATATTTTTATAAAAAAATAAAAAAAGAAAGAAGGAATAAAAATGGAAATAAATAATTTAGAAAAAAATAATAATATTGAATTAAATAATAATTTAGTAAATGAAAATACGCAAAAAAATTTTTTGGAAACCACACTTGGAAAAACAATTAATACAGCAGTTGATATTGGAATTAGGGCATTATTACCAGATTTTTTTGAGGATCAAATTATTAATTTAAAAGACAACTTATTAGAATATGGATTAAAAGATGGAATAAAAAAGACTATAGATGACTGTATAGATATAGGAAAAAGTGCAATAGGAATAGTAACTGGCAACTTTGAAAATATTTCTCAAATGCAAAATGCAGTAAAAACAGGAGGATTAATTGATGGAATGTCTTCATTATTAGATACAGTTGTTGATAAAGTAAAAAATGCAGGTTTAATTAATAGCACAGTTGCAAGGACTATAAAACAAGGAAAAAATGTTATATTAAATAATATGGAAAGTAATATAGAAGAAAATTTTCAAAAACAATATGATGCAATTGAAAATATAAATAAATATATTGATAATTGGAAAGGATATTTTAATGAAAAAGATTTTATTAATATGGAAAAAGAGTTTGAAAAAATAGAAAAACAATTAGAAAAAATTGCACCAATTGAAAAAACAATTAATGAAGCAAGAAATGTAGAGTTATTACATAATTTAATAAAAAATAATGGTCAAAATTTTAATTTAACACAAGAACAATTGGAATTAGTAGAAAAGTTAAAATGAATATATTGAAAAAAGTAAAAATTAATGCTACAATAAAGGAGGTAATATATGCCAATTATTTCACAATTTTATGGAATTATAATAAAAATGTATTTTAAAGAAGGGGAAAAACATCATAAAGAACATATACATATTATCTATAATGAATATAGTGCAGTTTATAATTTTGATGGACAAATTTTAGAAGGGGAATTACCAAATAAACAAAAAAAATTAGTAGAAGCATGGATTGCAATACATGAAGAAGAATTAAAAATTTTATGGAAAAAAATTAAAACAAAAGGTGAATATTATAAAATAGAACCATTAAAGTAAGAGGGGATAAAAATGAAAATTAATAGAATAAAAAATGTATATCAAATAGAAAATTACATTATAATATGTGAATTTGAAAAAGGAAAAAAGAAATATGATTTAAAACCATTAATTAAAAAGTACAAAATATTTAAAAAATTAGAAGAGAATAAACAAATATCTAATTGCGTAAAAGTTGATATTGGAGGATATGGTATATCATGGAATGAAGAAATAGATATAGCAGCAGAAGAAATTTGGGAAAATGGAGAAGATATATGTTCAGACCAGTTATATTATAATAGTAAAAAAACTTGTTAAAAAATGGAGTTTTATAAATCATTTATATGCTTTTTGAAAAATACATGAGAGCAATTTATAATGTCATAAAAATATTGAATATTAGCGTCTGAACTTTTAGACAAAATTCGGTTAATTTTATTTATAGTAGTATTATTTGTTTCGTTACCAAATAAAATATAATCTGTAGAACTTCCAGTGAAGGCAACGATTTTACAAAGAGTTTTTAAACTAAGAGAACGTTCACCTCTTTCAATTTGACCTAAGAATACATCAGAAATATCAATCATTTCTGAAAAGTTTTCTCTATTCATTTTTAGATTTTCTCTAATTTCTCTAATTCTTTCGCCAAGTTCTAAATTATTAGGTAATTGATTTTCTTCCATTTATTAAACCTCCAAAGATATAAAAATATTATATAACAAAGATTAATATAACCTAATATACCAAAAGAGAAAATAAAAAGTATGCGAAAAGCATAAAATAATTTACAAAAAGTATTGAAAATTATATATTCTTAAAGTATAATTTTTATATACGTTGTTTGCTATTTTTATAAATAGTAGTGAACCTTGAAAATTTAATATCCTTATAAAAAATAAAAACAAGCAGAATACTATTTATGAAAATGGAAATAATGTAAATAATAAAAAAACAACCAAAAATTAAAACAAAGGAGGAATGTGAAAAAATGGAAAAATTAAATGTAAAAACAAAGCCAAAAACTAATAAGGGTATTACATTAATAGCACTTGTAATTACAATAATTGTACTTTTAATTTTAGCAGCAGTAAGTATTGCAACTCTAACAGGGGATAATGGGATTTTGACAAAGGCACAAACAGCACAAAAATTAACTAAACAAGAAACAGCCAAAGAAAAGATACAAGTAGAAGTGTTAGGAAGTTTAGACAATAGTGGAAATATAGACTTAAACGAGTTAAATGAAAATTTAAAAAATGTAGAAGGAATAACAAAAGGATATCCAATTGAAGAATTACCAGCAGAATTAACAGTAGATGGGTATACAGTAAAAATAGAAAAGAGTGGAAAAGTAACAGTAGAAGGGGAGGGAGGAACAGACCCAACAGACACACCAGAACCACCAAAAGAACCTACATTTGAACATATAGACACAGCAGAAACAAATCCAGCAGGAAGTATGCCCATAGGTGCAACAGTAGTGGAATCAGATGCAAATAATGGAATTGTAATAAGAGATGAAAATGGAAATGAATGGGTATGGATAGAAGTGCCAAAATCAGAAATGCCAAAAAATATAAAATTTGTAAATGAAACAGGATATTCTGAAGACGACCAAGCAAATTGTGATTCCATAACAGCAGCACTAAAAACATATGCAGCGCCATATACACAAGGAGATGCATCACAAAGTTATAATTGGACAGATGAATGGTATGACAAATTTGGAACAACATATGACGGAAAAAATGAATATAGTAAAGTAACATATATAACTAGCAATAGTTATTTTACAGAAGCAAAAGAATACTATGGAACAATCTATAAAAATAATACAGAACCAGAAGAAGCAACAAGTTATGAGAAAGGAACAACATATTATGCAAAAATAACAGAAAAATTAAATGATACTTCAGGATGCGGATTGACTTATAACGAGTATAAAGAAACATATCAAAAAATGATAAAAAGTGTATACAAAAATGGAGGATTTTGGATAGGAAGATATGAAGCAGGAATAGAAGGAACAACAGGAACAGATGAAGCAAGTTTAAAATTAGGAAGAATAAGTTCAAGTGCGAGAATAGATATTTCAACTTCACCGAAAGCAATAAGTCAAAAAGATGCAATACCATATAATTTTGTAACATGTAGCGAAGCACAAAAATTAGCAAATGAAATGACACCAGATAGTAGTAAAACAAGCAGTTTATTATTTGGAATACAATGGGATTTAGTATGTAAATACTTAGAAGTAAAAAGTAATTTAAATGAACTAGATATTAATACAGATAGTCAAAAATGGGGAAATTATTATAATGTAGAGATACCAATTGAAAGTAGTAATGCAAAAAGTGCTTATGTGTATTATAATAATAGTGACAAAAATTATTATTTTTCAAATGAATGGAGAAAAATGACAGAAGCAACGAAACAAGCAATTACTGATAGAACAGTAGAAAATTGTATTTTATTGTCTACAGGAGCATCAGAAACAACTAAAAAGCTAAATATATATGATTTAGCAGGAAATGAATGGGAATGGACATTAGAACATGCAACCGCGGATACTAACTATCCTTGTAGCACTGGAGGAGGCTCTTTCAGCAATGACAGTTGTGATTATCCAGCTTCTGGCCGCAACACCTACGGTAGGGCCGCTGCCAACTACAACAAGTCGTTTCGCCCAGCTTTGTACTGAAAATTTAAGTATCAGTACGAGTAGGACTGAACACTGTGAAAACCAAAATTTAAACAATAGAAAAAGTAGCTTTAATATGCTATAATTGAATAGGAAAGGCTTGGGTGGCAAATAGGCCACTCAAGCAGGAAAATTTTCTGCTTGATGCCATATGAGTTTACTCATAATGGTATCAGTAGGAAAATTTTCTTTACTTTCGTGCCATCACTGATGTGGCATTTTTTGAGTTTTAGTCAAAATAAAGCATTAGAAAAAATCAAAGAAAATTATAGTATAAAAAAATATCACAATATACAAAAGATTTTTATAAGCAAGGATTTATTGATGGTGTTAATTTAATGATTAATTGTATAAAGCAATAAAAAAAGGAAGAATTAGAAGAATTTTGTAATTCTAATTTTTTTATTTACAAAAAAATGTAAAATATTTCCAAAACCTATTGACATTTTAAGCAAAAAGTATTAACATAAGAACATAAAAAATAAATTAAAATCAAAAATTTTAAAATCTAAAAATTAATTTAAAGGTTTCAAAAAAATTCCAAAAAATAAAAAATAAGAAGGCAAATCGAAAGAAAATAAAGATAATAAAAAAAGTATCAACAATTTTACTCAAAAATAAACATTGACAAACAAATCAAAAAGAATTATAATAAGGAGGAAGAAAAATTTGAAAGAATTTAACTATCAAGATTATTTAAAATATCAAGAATTAAAAATAGAAGAAAAAAGAGGAATATTAGAATTACATGATGTTAGCGAAAAGTACGAAGTACACCAACCGCATGATAAAATATTTAAAATAGTATTAGAAGAAAAGAAAGAAGTAGTAGGACTATTAAATAGAATACTAGAACTAGAAAAAGAAATAAAAGAGGAAGAAATAGAAAAATATGATAACAAATATATAAATTATATGTTTCAAGACAGAGAATCAGATATTGTGTACAAACTAAAAGAAAAAGAAATATATTTTTTAATAGAGCACCAAAGCAGAATAGATTATGCAATGCCCAAAAGAATACTAGAATATGAAACAGAAATAATAAGCAAAGCATTAAATGGAAGGAAAATGACTAAAAAAGAGCATAAATTACCAAGAGTAATACCAATAGTAATATACACAGGAAATAGAAAATGGAATGTAGAAAAATACATAGAAGAATGTCAAGAAAAGTTAATAAAATCAGAGCAAATAAAATTAGGGCAATATTATGTAGTAGATGTAAATGACTATACAAAAGAAGAACTAGAAAAAGACAAATTATTTTTATCAACAATGATGTTACTAGAAAGAATAGAAACAGAAGAAGAATTGGTACAAGTCCTAGAAAGAGTAATAAAAAAAGAAAAAAGAGGAGAAAAAAGAGAAATATTAAGAAGAATAATACAACTAATACTAAAAGAAAGAATAAGTATAGAAAATCAAGAAAAATTATTAAATAAATTAAAAACGGAGGGAAATGATATGATATTAGAGGTACTTAGAAAAGAAAGTGAAAAACAAAGAAGAGAAGGCAGGATTGAGGGAAGAATTCTAGGAAAACGTGAGGGCAAAATCGAAGGAAAATGCGAAACAATAATTCAACTACTAAAGGCAGGAGTAAACAAAGAAATTATTTGTAAAGCAACAAATATGACAGAACAAGAAATAGAAAAATTAGCAGAAAATATTTAAAATTAGTATAAACAAATCAAAAACAACGTTATCTTTCAACTTTTTCTCTATAATTTGCTTGCAAAAAATTAATTGTTTTAGTATAATACAACTGTAGAAAAATAAAGGAAAAGAGGAAATAGTGTGAAAAATAAAAAGTTAAAAAAGAGCATGATTAATAACAGTAGCCAATAAAATTAAAAAAACAAACTACT
>CANQHU010000005.1 GCA_947623945.1 uncultured Clostridia bacterium
ATACAGTTTTTATTTTGCTGTTTTTTTTATTTGCGAAAATTTGAATGTTTTTATGCGGTTTAAATAGCAAATCTACACTTAAGTCTTGTATTACATATACATATTCTCCTTCTTCTCCTACTGGTACTTTTTTTAATAACTTAGTAAAATCTTTTTTACTTAATTCATAATTTTCTGTTTGATACATATTATATGCTTCTTTTACTGTTCCTAAGTTTGTTTGCATTACTGTTTCATTTGCTTTCCCTATTATTGAGTTATCTCCAATTAAACTGCTTATTGTTATTGCTGCTAATATTAGCAATACTATTATGGTTATTACTAATGCTATTAATGTTATTCCTTTGTTTTCAATTTTTATTTCTTTTTCTTTTACTTTTTGTTTTTTCATTTTACTTTTTTCCCCTTTCTTTTGTTAGTTTTCACAATTCCTCAAAATTATGTTGCGTTTGTGTTACTCCTTTTGCATTATTAATATACCAATATTTTTTTCTTTTGTCAAGAGTTTTTTGTTGTTATTATCTATAAAAAATCCCAGTCATATAATTTATAACTAGGATATACAAAATTTTATATATAATTAATATACCATAATTGAAACATATAAAAATCCCACAATATTTGCTGTACATTTTTAATAAATCTGCCTTCATTCTTCAACTCCTTAATCAATCTATTTAGAACATCATAATTAAATATTTCTTGTTTCTCTATAAAATCTTTACTTGCGACTTTCATCAAATCTTCATATAAATATGTTATTAGCCATTTTTTAACAGGGATACCAAACCCTTTCTTCTTAGTATCAAGTAAGTCTTTTGGAACATAATCATATAAAATTTGTTTCAATATATATTTCTTTTCTTTCTTATAATATTTAAAATTTTGTGGTATTCTAAAAGAATATTCTATTAATTTATTTTCTAAAAAGGGACTTTTTATTTCTATTCCATTATTTGAATTTGTTCTGTCTGTTTTGGTATTAATTCTATTTGCCAAAAAAGTATTTATATCAACCACCATTCTTCTTACTTGCCAACTTTTACTATCAATTTTATCTTCAAAATTATACCTTTTATCACCTATATCTTTAAATAATCCTTCTAAAACAAATTCTTTTGCTAAAATATCTACTTGAGTTTGATTTTTTTTATCCGTATTATTGTACAAATAACGCAAATCAGTTTCTCTAACCAAATTTGTATTAATAGAGATATTAAATGGATTTAAAATTCTATAATTTCTTTGTCTTCTACGTACTGTATCATATATTTTAGAGCCACAAAATAATTGATCTGCTCCATCTCCTGTAATTGCTGTTTTTATACCATTTTCTTTTGCAAACTCATTTAAAATAATTGTTGGTAACTGTGAACCATCTGAAAATGGTTCATCATAATATTTTGGTATTTTTTTTATAGTACTTAACAGTTGAGCTTTATCTATATAAATTTCATGATGGTTGGTTTTTAAGTATTCTGCATTTTTTTTTGCATTTTCTGCTTCATTTCGTTCTTCTTCATAAAAACCAATTGAAAATGTATTAATTGTTTTTTTCGAAATATTACTACAAATAGAAGATACTAAAGTCGAGTCTATTCCTCCACTCAAATAGATTCCAACATTATCATTATATTGAATTGTTTTGGTTAAATATTGTTTTATTATATCTTTTAAATTTTCTTTGGCTTCTTCAAAATTTTTTATTGGATTTTTAGATAGTTCATTAAATTTTTCTATTCCATCCCAATAAATTTTATCTTGTATCTCTCCATTTTTCCATATTATATAATGGCCATGTTCTAACTTATATGTATTTTCAAAAATTGTATTTGGTGGATTTATATATGAATATCTAAAATAAAGTGATAATGCTCTGTAATTTATTTTTTTCTCAAACTCTGGATATTTTATAATTGCCTTAAGTTCTGAGGCAAAACAAATTGTATCCTTTTCTATATAATAATATAAAGGTTTTGCTCCTATTTTATCTCTTACTAATATTAATTTATTTTCTTTTTTATCATATATAGCAATAGAAAAATAACCTTCTATTTTGCTTACAAATTTTTCTCCATATTTTATATATAGTTTTTCTATTGTTTCTACATCTTTACAACCTTTTTCTTTATTATCTACTTCTCCATCTATACTAATAATTAACTCGTCAGTATTTAGAAATTTACAGTCATCATTTTTATGATTTAAATTGGCAATTCCTATATTTTTTTCATTAAATTGCTTAGTATATTTACCACGACTAATAATTGTTTCTTCCATATTCAATAAAGTTCGTTGTTCACTATTTTTATTGGAAATATAACCACATATTCCACCCATTTTAAATTCTCCTTATAATAGTTCTTCCCATTTTTTTACATAATCATCTTTATCATATTCTTTAATTCTTTTTAATGATTGTTCTTTATAATATTTATACAATTCTTCATTGTTTAACATTTCATTTATAGCATTTGCCATTATTATTTCTTCTTTAGTTAACTCATCATTTGCACCATAATATTTAAAATCTAATTTAGGTATTAAAATTCCATATTCACATTTTTCAATACTTTTTACTTCATCTTGTTTTTCTGGTGCAATTATTTCTTTGTTTCCTCCATAGCAATCAGTTGCAATAATTGGCAAACCACATTGCATAGCTTCTAACATTACATTTGACATTCCTTCAAATAAACTAGGAAAAACAAATATCTTTGATTTTTTTATATATGTATATATATTTTTGTTTTTATGACCTAGCATATACACATTATCTTCTAAATTCATTTGTTTAATCAATTTTTTTAAATAATTTTTTAATTTTCCTTCTCCTAATATCACCAATTTTGCATCTTTATTTTTTTCTATTACTTTTTTAAATGCCCTTATTAAATGCCACTGACCTTTTTGCTCTTTTAGTTTTCCTATTGTAATAATTACTTTATTTCCTTCAAATACCTTTTTGTCTTCTTCGTCAATATCATATTTTTCCATTGACTCTAAAATGTATTCTTTATTACAATAATTAGGTATTGTACATATTTTTTCTGGATTAACATTATAAATTTTTATTTGATCTTGTTCTACTTGCTTAGATACTGCAACTATGCTGTCACATAACTTAAGTGAAATTTTATATTTTATTTTTGACTTTAAGTCTTTTTCGGCAACTGATAGATAATTTCTAACAGAAATTATTACTTTTTCATCTAATCTTGTTATACTATTTATAAAATTAGAATTTGTTCCGAAACTAATACAATGAGTAATATTATTTTGCTTTTTTATTTTTCTGATTTCATATATCATTTTGTAGCTTACAGTTTTCACTTTAATTGTTTTTACTGTGCATTTATAGTTTTGTATACTTTTATTATTAATATCTTGATATGTAACTATAATAACTTCATTATTTTTTGCTAGTTTTTCAGCTAAATTTACAACTGCTCTTTCTGCTCCTCCTTTGCTGATTTTTCCAATTAATATCATTATTTTTTTGTTACATATATTTTTTTTTAATTTAATTTTATGATGAATTGCTAATAGTCCTAGTATAAAGTTTATTACTAACCCAATTATTCTTTTTACAAAATTTTTTATGTATTGTATCATGAACTATATTTCTCCTATAATATCTAATATTTCTTTGTTAATTTTATTTACATCAAATCTCTCAACTGCATATTTGTAACTAATGTCTCCCATTTTTTGTAATTTTTCTTTATTTTCTATACAATAAATCATTTTTTCTGCTAATTCATTATAATTTTTAGGTTCTACTAAAAATCCATTTTTGCCTTCTATTACAGTTTCTCTGCATCCTCTAACATTTGTGGTTATAATTGGTCTTCCTGTTGCTAATGCCTCTAAATTAGTTCTTGGAATTCCCTCTTTTAAATAAGATGGCAATACAAATACTGTACTTTTTTCTAAATATGGTCTTACATCTTTTTGATATCCCGTAAATTCTACAATGTTATTTTTTTTGAAATATTCTATTTGCTTTCTTTTGACGCCTCTATAACTGTAGTCTTCACTTCCTACATATATAAATTTAACTCTTGGATATTTTTGTTTTACTATTTCTGCTGCTTTGCTGTATTCAATTCCACCTTTAACATCTAACATTCTTGCAATCATTAAAAAAGTAAATTCTTTTAAATTGACTGGCTTTTTTGTAAATCTTTGCAAATTTACTCCAGAGCCATCAATTACATATACTTTTTCTCTTTTTGCAAAACTTCTTTTTATAATTTCTTCTTTGTCTTCTTTGTTTTGAACAATAATTTTGTCATTATATCCAAAAGCAATTTTGAATCCTATGTTTAATAAGAAGCGAACTAATAACGCTTTTGGTTTATTACTAGAATACATATAACCCATTCCTGCCATCATAGAAATATTGCAAGGAATTTTTGCTTTTTTGGCTGCAATGCTTCCCATAACAACAGATTTTGTAGTAAAAGAAAATGTTGCATCTAACTTTTCTTCTTCTAAAACTTTTGTTAATTTTTTTAAGTATTTCATATCTTTAAAAATGTTAATTGATAATCTATTATTAGGTATTACAATGCATTTTGCACCATGTTTTTCAATTTCTTTTACATGATCTGGTTTTGGTACAATACATATGACTTCATTATTTCTTTTTATTATTTCATCAATTAGTTCCATTCTATATTTTGCAACATTGCTAACTTTGTTACATATGATTGCTATTTTCACTTATTTTCTCCCATAATTCTATATTATTTTTAAAATCTTGTGCTCTGAGTTTTGATTGATTTTTATAATATTGGCAAAGTTCGTTATTTTCTAATAACACTAGCATTGCTTTTGCTACTTCTATTTCTTTACTCTCTAACTTGCCATTTTTATTTTTACAAACTGGTGTTAGTATTCCATATTGTTCTTTTGTGTATTTTTCGTTTAATTTTGTATAGTTTGAATTATCAGCTATTAGTTCTCTATTGCCATATTTACAGTCTGTTGCAATAACTGGCAATCCAATAGCCATTGCTTCTATAATTGAATTTGACATTCCTTCAAATAAAGAATTGCATATAAATATTTTGCTTTTTCTTAAATATGGATAAGGATTTTTGGTAAAATCTATTAAATGTATGTTATTTTCTAAGTTTTGCTTTTTTATTAACTTTTCTATTTTATTCTTTTGTTTTCCTCTTCCTAAAATCATAAGATGAGTATCTTTTCTTTGTTCTAAAAGATATTTAAAACTTTTAATTAAACTAATATAACCTTTTTGCTTTACAAATCTTCCTGTTGTTATTATTACATCTTTATTTTCTAATATATCGTTTATGTAGTTATTTTTTATAGGTTCTAATATTTTCTTTTCTAATTCGTTACTATCATAAGTATTTTTTATTGTTACAACTTTGTTTTTATCTATTTTCATTTTTCCAATGCATAGTTGCTCTATCCCTTTTGATACTGCTACTACTTTGTCTGCCTTTTTACATGAGATTTTTGTTAATATTTTTTCAAATATTCCTTTTGCTTCTACATTGTTTCTTACAGAGACAATTGCTTTATCCCTACCTTTTGAAAAAACATTTGCTATGCCTGGTCCTGGTAAAAAACTTATACTTATATCTATATCATATTTTTGTTTAATTTCTTTTAATTTTTTTATCTTTTTTATTAGTTGCAAAAATGTTTTTATTTTATTTTTTGTGTATTTTATCTGCAAATCTAATAGTTCTACATTTGGCTCATAGTCCGGGTTAGAGGCATCAATTGCAACTAGATAAACTTTATTGTTTTCTTTTAGCCTTTTTGCTAGCAAGTTTATTGCCTTTTCTGCTCCACCATTTGTTAGACTATTTATTATTAATAGAATTTTTTTGTTTTTCATTGTTACCTCTTTTATGATTCAATTATTTTATACCACTTTTTCATAATTTTGTCTTTTGAGAAGTCTTGAATTCTTTTTAATGATTGTTGCTTATAATGTTCTCTCAATTGTTCGTTTTCTACCATTTCTAAAATTGCTTGTGCCATTTGTTTTTCTTCGCTTGATATTTTATCTGTACTAGAAATATTGTAAATTGGAACTGGTATTAAAACTCCATACTCTTCTTTTTTATTTGGTGCTATTATTTCTCTGTTTCCACCTTTACTATCTGTTGCAATAATTGGCAAACCACATGCCATTGCTTCTAACACTACATTTGACATTCCTTCATAAAGTGATGGAAGTATGAATACATCTGCCTTTTTTAAATATTGATATGGGTTTGTTTTAAAGCCTAATAAAAATACATTATTTTCTAATTGCAATTCTTTTATTAATAATTTTAATTCTTGCTCTAACTTTCCTTGCCCTATTATTATTAATTTTATACTATTATTTTTATTTACTACTTCTTTAAATGCTCTTATTAAATTTCCTTGCGCTTTTTGATATTCTAGCCTTCCACTTGTAATAATTACTTTGTGATTTTTAAAAATTTCCTCTTCTTTTTCATTTAAAGTATTTTCAGAATTAATTTGTTTTTCTATTTTTTCTTTTTCATAAAAATTCTCGATTGTTGTTATTTTTTCTTTTTCAACATGAAAATTTTCTATTTCGTCTTGTTCTACTGCTTTTGATACTGCTATTATTTTATCTGCATATTTTGATATTTTTTTATTTTTTTTGTAATCTATCTTATTTGCTTCTGATAAACTTAAAAAATTTCTTATAGAAACAATTACATTTTCTCTATACCTCGAAGCTATATTTAAAAAATTTGAGTTAGTACAAAAACTTATACAATAGTTGATTTTTCTTTGTTTTTTTATCTTTTTTATTTTTCTTATTAGTGAAAGTTCTTTTCCTTCTATAACAATATGTTCTATATTATTTAATGGATAATCTTGTTTTGTTTTAGGATAATATGATAGAATTGTAACATTATACTTTTTTGCTAAATTTTCTGCTAAATTAACAGCAGTTCTTTCTGCTCCACCATTATTTAACCTAGATATTAATATTAGAATATTTTTTCCCTTAATTCTTTTTTTAGTTAAGTTATTAAAAATAGTCATTAGTTCTATAGTTGTATTTATTGTTATTATTTTTATTTTAATGCATATACATCGAAAAACATCTATACCTAAGCAATATATATTTATTATTTCCAATATTGTCATTTGTTTTTTTAAACTGTTATCTTTTATCAATAAATATGTACAAAAAATAGTACAAATAATTAATACTGTCAAATGAATAGATTGTGCATGATTTTCTCTTATTTGTACATATTTTACAATTATAATAGCAATTACTATTAAATACACTATCAAATTAGTTATATAAAATGTCCTAATTTCTATTTCATTTGTTTGAATTGCTATAAATTCTAATATGCAAATAATAAGAAATACATATTTTGTTATTCGCAAAATTATTTCTTTCATAATAATTTTATTTTCCTTTTATTTAATTTCTATATCAAAATCTTGCATTTGTCCTATTTCTTCTTGCTCTATTTTTTCTTTTTTTCCATCCAATATTTTTACACAATTTTTAATTTTTATTATTCCCTTCTTATCATCATTTTCATATTCACTTATGTAGTTTTTAGCAAAATCTTCTATTTCTATAAATAGGCAATTTTCCACTAAAGCCTGTCCTTTATCTGTCATAACAATACCTTTTGAATCTCTTGGCATAGTATATCCTGATTTTTTTAGAATTTCTTTTTCAGCATTTCTAACATCAGTATTATTTATTATATTATTATAAAAATGCAATTTTCCGCTTCTAAATCTAGGCATTCTTGATTTAACATTTTTAAAATAATTATGATGCATTGTTACTCTAATTTCTTTGTTTTTTTCGTCATCACTCTGTGTACCAAAATTACATGACTTGTATTGATAATAAAATGCTTGTTGTATTTGTTCTTTTGTGAAATTTCCTTCAGTTCTTAGTTTGTAATAAATGTCATATAATTTCATATTTTCTTCTAAATAATCAAATTGTGCTTTTAAAAATTTAGTATCGGCATTTGGTTCAATGTTACAATAAGAAATTGTAATATTTTTTCCTTTTTTTATGTCAATTGTTCCATCATATGATTGACCAAAATTACAACTATGAATCCAGACTTTATCTGCTTGATTTATAGTAATATAATCCCAATCATTATCATCATAGTTTCCTGTATCGTCCCATTCCCATAACTCATCAAATGATAAATTATAAATATTAATATTATACGTATTTTGTAATTCTATATCAGCATGTAATATTTTTGATTTATTTTTTGAAAAAAGTGTCACATTTGACATATCTTTTAAATAAACTTTACTTACACCTGTTTCTTTGAGTATTGGGTGAGTTCGCGGAATTCTATATTCTTTTATATCACTTTCTGCATCTATTTCATTTTTTATTTTATAATATCCTAAGTCTAAATCGTTCATTATTTCAATTACAATATCTTTTTTTATTTTTAATGCTTCTCCGTAAATCTTTTGCTGTATATACTTGTACATATTGGTAATTACTATTTTGCTCTCCACCTGTAACTATTCCAGCATATCCTTTAGAATCAAATTTATTTTTTCTATATTCTACTATAGCAATTGTTTCTAATATTATTACTATAGAAATTAATATTATTAAAACTTTCTTTTTCATTTATTTTTACCTAATAATTCCCTATATTTTTCTATAACTGTTTCTATTTTGTCATCACAAACAATTTTCCCGTTTGAAATTAGCAAACCTCTTTTACAAAATTGCAATGCAATTTTTTCAGAATGTGTTACAATAACTAATGTTATTTTATTTTTTTCTACTAATTTTTTTAAATAATTATAGCATTTTTCTCTAAATTCCAAGTCTCCAACACTAAATGCTTCATCAATTAACAATATGTCTGGATTAGTATTTATATAAATTGTAAAACCTAATCTTGCTCTCATTCCTGAAGAATATATTTTTACTGGTTGATCTATATATTCTCCTAAATCTGTAAATTCTATTATTTTAGGTTCCAATTCTTTTATTTGTTTTTGACTATAACCTAACATACTATATTTTATATAAATATTTTCTCTTCCTGTAAATTCCAAATCAAAACCAGAATTTATTTCAATAATAGAACTTATTTTTCCATTTGTAATGATTTTTCCATTGTTTGCTTCTGAAACTCCTGTAATTAATTTTAATAATGTAGATTTACCTGAGCCATTTTTTCCAATAATTGCTACACTTTCGCCTTTTTTTATGGAAAAAGAAATATCATCTAGTACTACCTTTTCTTTATGAGATATGTTTGGCATAAATATAGATAATGCTCTAGCTTTTTCATTTTTATATAAATTATATGTTTTTGTAACATTTTTTAGTTGTATTGCTATGTCATTCATAATCTACTCCTCTTTTTATATCATGTCTGCTAAATTTTTAATATTTTTTTTGTAGCATCTTACTGTTATAATGGTTATAATTATTAAGATTGCTATAAATATAATTAATGTTATAGGTTCTTCAAAAAACCATTCTTTTTTTATAAAACATTTTCTATATCCATCTATTAAAAAATTTACTGGATTTAGTTTTACTATTTTGGCTAAAATAGAATTACCAATATTATCAATGTCCCATAATATTCCAGATAGCCAAAAAATTGCAAATACAATAGATTTTACAAAATTTAATATATCTTTACTTATTGCACTTAAAATTGATAGTAAAAATGTTAACACTGTAAAAAATACATAACTAAGCATAATATAAATTGGTAATTGTATTATATATATGTCTATTGGATATCCACTAAGCCAAAAAGTTGCAATTAATATAACCATAAGTAATAAATGTATTGTTATTTTTGATATACTAACAAAAGTAGGTATAATAGATATTGGAAATTTCATTTTTGTTACTAAATAATCATATTTTCTTAAACATTCAATTCCTTGTGTTAGCATATCTTGCATATAAAACCATGGCACTACTCCAGCAATTAACCATAAAAAATATGGTGCACCAAATATTTCTTTTGATACTCTTAGTCCTATTGCAAATGTAAACCAATAAACAAAAATTGTTATTACTGGTTTTATTATAAGCCACATCGCTCCTAAAAAAGAGCCTTTATAACTCTTTTTTAAATTAATTTTAGCCATCATTAATATTTGCTCTTTATATTCCTTATGCTCTTTTATTATTTCATTCATAAATTTCCTCATTTTTTATTGTTGTTTTTAACTTTTCTAAAAATTTTTGTGTTTCTTCATTATTTAATTTTTCTGATAATTTCATTTCAATTCCGTTATAAATATCTTGATTATCACCTATATATTGTTTCCATATTTTTTCTATTTCATCTAATGTTTGGGTTTTATTTTCTTCGTTTATTAGTTCTATTTTGTTTAACATGATTGTATTATAAGTATATGGATTTTTATATTTTTCTATTTCAGTTATAAATGAATTTGTTTTGATTATTTTTCTACATATATTTTTATATTCTTCTGATTCTTTGTTAAATTGGTTAGTATTTTTAATTGTTATTAAACAATTGGTTTTATCCCTATAATACCTATAATCATATGGAGATAAAACTATTTTTAAATTAATCATGTTTAGTTTTTCTCCTTGATTTTCTATTTTACTTGTATCCATATAATAGGTTGCTATTTCTCCTATGTTGAAGTATAGAATTACACCTAAAATTACTACATATACAACTTTCATAAGCGTATTAAAATTGAAATTTTTGTCTTTTTCTAATGTTTTTTCATTTAAAATTGCTATATACATATATGTTATTAGCAATATGTTTAAAAATGACATATCAAAGTCTAATAAACTATGCAACAATACTAATAATAGTGCAAACCATATACTTTTTAAAGTAATATTTTTGTTTTTATGCATACGTTTTACTAAAAATATTATTAACAATATATATGCTATAAATGCTACTATTCCATTTTGTATAAATAATTGCATTGGATAACTATGTTCTGCTATTCCTTCTATAGATGAATCTTGTTTTTCTACGTATTTCCATGCATTTCCGCCTTGTCCAAATAACCAATGGTCTTTTATAATTAACATTGATTCTTTTATGTATGATAGTCTTATTCTAATTGAAGCTGTATCCATTTTTATTCTTTCTAATCTATTAATTAGTTCAATTGGTATTAATGGATAATATATTTTTATTTTTTTATCGTTTAATGTTACTTCTTCAACTTCTAATTTTGTTTCTGCATCTGGCTTACTACATTTAAAAGTTATTGATATAGTGTCTGTGTTATCGTGTGTTTTAAAGTTTATTTCTTTTATTCCATTGTAATTATCAAATTCTACTTCTTGTTCTTCTATTTCTTCTTCATTTATGTCTAATTCTTTTATATATATTTTAAAGTTATTTTCTTTATTAGTTTTAGCATTTATTTTTAGTTTTAAATTATAGTCTGTTTCTGCTTCTACTTTTATATTTTGTCTTCTATATTTTGTTTCGGCGTTTTCATAGTTAAATAATGTTAGTTTGCTTGGCAATATAGATAAAATTATTACAATTGTTGCAATTATTGCAATTGTAATTGCAATAATAATTTTTTTGAGCTTATATGTTATTTGTATTTTTTCTAGTTTAAATACTACTACATATTCAATTATAGACTGTAGTAAGAAAGGTATTATAATAAGCCATGTATTTCCTATCATGTCTAAATAATTATATAAAATGTAAAAAATTACAGCATTTAAGAATGAAATACTTATTATTTTTATTAAATCTTTTCTATTTTCTTTTATGCTTATTACATAGAAAATTATTAATATTGCTGATATAATCCAACACATTCTTGAATATGTCATTATAAGTCCAAATATTTGTATAAATATGCAAACAGGATATATGCTTTTCAGTTTTGGTCTTTTTTCATTTATATATCGTTCTAAAGATAAGAATATTGAAAATCCTATAAATACACTAAGGGTGTTTGAATATTTGTATAATGACATCATTCTCATTGGATTTTCGTTTGCAAGCCATGCTGTTCCTAAGAATTCATAAAATTTTTCTAATATGTTTTTGTTCATCATGTCTATTCCAAAGATTATCATAAATATAGACATGATTATTATTGAATTAGATATTATTGAAATACGTTTTTCGTTGTTTTGTATGTAGTTTCTTGTTATAAAGTAAATGTTTAGAACTGATATATATCTTAATATGTATTCTACTGTATCTCCTAGCCTTACATATTGATTTGTGATTAATGGTATAAATGTTGATAAACTTATTACTATTACGCATATATCTATTTTGTTGATTTTTATTTCTTGCCTTATTAGGGTTATTATCATTACAATTGTAAGTAAAAAGTTTATTGCATATATGTTGTATTTTATTGGCGTTCCTACAAGTAAGTTGCTGGTTATTATTATTATTATAAATATAATATCAAATAGTATTTGTGTTTTACTTTTTTTCATTTGATTCTCCTTGTTTTTTCTATGTTTTTATACTTTTATTTATATAATTATCTCCTTGTTTTGTCAAGTATTCTGCTGACTTTTATATATTTTTTTATATTAAAAGATAGTAAAATATTAGTTTGTTTAAAACTTATTTTTACTATCTTTTTCATTTATAATTTTTATTACATATTATGGCTCATATATTATTTCTGCATTTTTTGCTCCCCATTTGTCTTCTGGTACTACCAATGATGTGCCCTCTTTTAAGATTATTTTTTCTACACTATAATTATTTTTAAATGCATTAGAATCAATTTCAATAAGTCCCTTGGGCAAAACCACTTCTTTAACCCTCCCCATATAAAAGCACTCTTCCGGCAAAAATTGAACATTCGTATTTTCTAAATTTACACTTTCAACCATCAACCATTGAAATGCATGACTTTCAAGTTCTCTCAAGCTTTCTGGTAAAACCAAATTCGTAATTTTTGTCCACGAAAGTATCCCATACGGAAGTGTCTCTTGCTCTGATGGAAGATCAATATTAACTTCTCCTTCAATGTAAGCTAACGCCGAACTACTAAAACACACGTTAGATGCCAAAAAGCTAATATGTATTAAGTAATATGTTTGCTCAAAAGCATATTCACCAACATTTGTTACCTCTTTTGGTAATATTATTTCTTCTATACCTGTTTTACAAAATGCATGATTCCCTATATAATAATTTTATTATTCTCATCAAAATTTATTTTTTTCAAATTTTTACAATTTTGAAATGTTTCATCTGCATCTTTGGTTGTATTCTCTACTATTCCCGTTATTGCTCCTGTTTCTTCATTAAATGTAAAAAATTTTGTTAAGTCTATATCTTCTTCACTTTCTTCCGGTTCTGTATCTTTTGCTAATTCTACTGTTCCATATATTTTTCCTTCCAATACATATGAAACATTATTACTTTCATCTACAATATACAAATTATTAAATTCTGTTATTGCACTTACACTTTCTGGTATTTCTCCTATTCCATATTCTCCTAAGTTATCTAATTTTAGTTCACTTAAGTCTTGTATTACATATACATATTCTCCTTCTTCTCCTACTGGCACCTTTTTTAATAACTTAGTAAAATCTTTTTTACTTAGTTCATAATTTTCTGTTTGATACATATTATATGCTTCTTTTACTTTTCCTAAGTTTGTTTGTATTACTGCCTCATTTGCTTTCCCTAATATTCCATTATCTCCCATTAAACTGCTTATTGTTATTGCTGCTAATATTAGTACAGTACATTCTTTTTTTATTTTAAATTCAAAAAATAGTAAAAATATGTTTATTCTAAACTTATTTTTACTATCTTTCTCATTTATAATTTTTTACTTTAAATTTTTATTATATCTTATGGCTCATATTCTATTGCTGCATTTGTTGCTCCCCATTTGTCCTCTGGTACCTGTAATGTTGTTCCTTGTTTTAAGATTATTTTTGTTAAATTAGTACAAAAATCAAATGCATCATCTGCTATCTCGCTACATGTTATAGGAATTCTTATTTCATTTAACGATTTACAGTCTACAAAAGCATGTTCCTCTATCTTAAGAAGTTTTTCGGGCAGAACTATTTCTTTAAAGAGACCCCATCCAAAGCAAGATTGTGGTATAACTTGCACTCCCGTTTTTTCCATATCCACTTTTTCAACACACAAGCTACCAAGTGTGTGATATCCAAGTTCTCTCAAACTCGTTGGCAAAGCTAAATTCATAATATCAGAACATGAAAACATTCCATCACATGTTAGATTATCTTGCTCTGAAGGAAGTTCTACTTCTAGATTTTCGTGAATAAAAGCCAGTACATTTTTGCCATCAAAATTTACTTTAGGAGCTAAAAAACTAATATGTCTTAAATGTGTACGTTCAAAAGCAGAATCACAAACATTGGTTATTTCTTTAGGCAGTACTAATTCCTCAATTCCTGTCTGACAAAATGCATGCTTCCCTATATAATTAATTTTATTATTTTCACTAAAATTTACTTTTTTCAAATTTTTACAATTTTGAAATGTATAATCTTCTATTCTTTCTAATGTACTTGGTAATGTTACTTCATTTATCCATTGACAATTTGTAAATGTTCCTCCATCTATTGATGTTATTCCTTCTGGGATTATTAAATGTATTGTTGTTTCTAAATTTCCTGAAAAATCCGAATCGGGTTTTTCGGCTGTCCCTTTCTGTGTTATTGATGTTACTGCTTTTCCATTTATTACTTTTGGAATTGATAATGTATCTTTTTTGTACGAAAATATTTTTTTTGCGGTTTCTGGGAATGGTCCATCATAATACCATCCTATTCCATTTGGATCTTTTGTTTTATTTTGGACTATTCCCGTTATTGCTCCTGTTTCTTCATTAAATGTAAAAAATTTTGTTAATTCTTCGTATTCTTCTATATTCTTTCCTAATTCTATATCTCCATATATTTTTCCTTTTAAGACATATGAAACATTGTCTTCTTCATCTACTATATATAAATTATCTAATTGCGTTATTTTATTTACTTTGTCTGATATTGTTCCTTTTCCGTAATCTCCTAACTTTTTTATCTTTAATTTTTCTAAATTTTTTATTACTTGTATACTTTCTCCACTACTTTCCACTGTTACCTTTTGTAATATGTCTGTCATATCTTCTTGCGTTAATTCACTATTTCTTATTAAATATATTTGATATGCTTCATCTACTGTACTTAAGTTTGTTAGTATTTTTGCTTCTGTTGCCTCACTTATTACATCATCATCTCCTTGAAAACTTGTAATTGATATTGCTACTAAAATTACTAGTATTATAACTGTTATTGCTAATGCTATTAAAGTAACTCCCCTATTTTTTCTTTTTTCTTCCATAATTAGTTATATCCCCTTCTCTATATTATTAATAAAATTTGTTTAGTTATCCTAATTAAAAAGCCTCATACACTATTTCCGCATTCTCTGCTCCCCATTTGTTTGTTGGTACTTCTAACGTACTTCCTTCTTCTATAATTATTTTTTTCAAACTAGTACATTCAGCAAATGCGTTAAATTTATCTGCATCATTACCATGTATATAGTTCACACTTTTAGGGATTCTTATAGTTTCTAAACTTTTACAACCTTTAAAGGCTCTTGCTTCTATCTTTTCCACTGAATTAGGAATCACTACCGTTTTTAAGTTTGAACACGAACGAAATGTACTCTCTTCTATAACCTTCAATCCAATAGGAAGAACCACTTCATTAAGCCAACTGCAATTAAAAAACATGCATTCTCCAATAATTTTAACAGTCTTTGGAATTACTAGTTTAATTGTTCTATTTGTATTTCCACTAAAATCAGAACGTTGATTACTCTCTAAATACATATATTCACTTACCGTTCCATTAATTTTACTTGGAATTGTTAATGTATCTTCCTTGTATGAAAATATCTTATTTGCAGTTTTTGGATTCTCTCCATCATAATACCATCCTATTCCATCAGGATCTTTTGTTGTATTTTCTACTATCCCTGTTATTGTTCCTGTATATTCATCAAATTCAAAAAAATCTTCTAATGGATCATGTACATATTCTCCTGAATCTGGATTTTCTGGTTGTGGATTTTCTGGTTCTGGTTCACTTGGCTCTACTTCTTCCTTACTTGCTAACATTATTTCTCCATATATATTTCCGTTGTATACGTATGAAACTTTATCATTTTTATCTACTATATATAAATCTTGAAATTCTGTTGTTGCATTTACACTTTCTGGTATTTCACCTTTTCCTCTTTCTATTCTTCCTAATTCTAATTCTCCTAAATCCTTTATTGCCCATACATATTCTTCATTTTCTCCTACTACTACTTTTGTTAATAAATTTGTAAGTTCACTTTTAGTTGATGGACTATGTCTTGTTGCATAAATGTCATATGATTCTTGTACTGCTCCTAGATCTGTTAGTAAAGATGCCTCATTTGCTTGTTTTATTGTTGAATTGCTTCCTACCATACTGTTTATTGTTATTCCTGCTAGTATTATTAATACTACTATTGTTACTATTAATGCTATTAATGTTATTCCTTGATTTCTATTTTTCATTTGTTACCTCCACTTTTTTTATTTTTCATGATTATTTTATTGAATTTTGTGTTTTTATGTCAATATGTTATGATATATTCTTTTTTTATTTTAAATTCAAAAAAATAGTAAAAATATGTTTATTTTAAACTTATTTTTACTATCTTTCTCATTTATAATTTTTTACTTTAAATTTTTATTATATCTTATGGCTCATATTCTATTGCTGCATTTGTTGCTCCCCATTTGTCCTCTGGTACTTGTAATGTTGTTCCTTCTTTTAGAATTATTTTTTTTAAATTATCACATCCAAAAAACACCGACATATCCATTGTCTGTACACTAGCAGGAATTCTTATTTCTTGGATATTTTGACACCAACCAAAAGCTACGGATCCAATTTCCACAACAGTAGACGGTACATTTATTTTTGCAAGGGATGAACACTCCTCAAAAGCGCCATCACCAATCGTTTGCAATCCTTCATTTAAGTTTATAATACTTAAATTCGTACAACCTCCAAAACATGAAACATCAATTCTTTCTAAACTTTCAGGTAATATTACTGTTTTTAAGCTCTTATCACCTTCAAAGGTAGAATATCCTAGAGTTCTAATCGATGTTTCACTTAAATCCGCGCTCTCTAATAAACTACAACCCCAAAAAGCACCAGCACCAACTGAATTTATACTACTTGATAGCTTAAGAGTTTTAATTCCTGAATTATAAAACATCCCTTGTGCAATCTTTTTTTGATTAAAAGGTAAATTTACTGTAGTAATATCTTTACAATATTGAAAAGTTGCATAGATAAAGTCTACATTATCAGCTTTAAATTCGTAATTTTGCAGTTTTGAACGTTCAAAAGCATATCTATCAACAGTTGTTACCTCTTCTGGTAATATTATTTCTTCTATACCTGTTTTACAAAATGCATGCTCCCCTATATAATTAATTTTATTATTTTCATCAAAATTTATTTTTTTCAAATTTTTACAATTTTGAAATGTTTCATCTTCTATTCTTTCTATTGTACTTGGTAATGTTACTTCATTTATCCATTGGCAATTTGCAAATGCTCCTCCATCTATTGATGTTATTCCCTCTGGTATTATTAAATGTATTGTTGTTTCTGTATTTCCTGAAAAATCTGAATCGGGTTCTTCATCATTCCTATCTACACCACCTCGCTGTGTTATTGACGTTACTGCTTTTCCATTTATTGTCTTTGGTATTGTTAATGTATCTTTCTTATATGAAAATATTTTATTTGCAGTTTCTGGATCATCTCCATCATAATACCATCCTATTCCATTTGCATCTTTGGTTGTATTCTCTACTATTCCCGTTATTGCTCCTGTTTCTTCATTAAATGTAAAAAATTTTGCAAGTTCTTTATCCTCTTCACTTTCTTCAGGTTCTGTATCTTTTGCTAATTCTACTGTTCCATATATTTTTCCTTCCAATACATATGAAACATTATTACTTTCATCTACAATATACAAATTATTAAATTCTGTTATTGCACTTACACTCTCTGGTATTTCTCCTATTCCATATTCTCCTAAATTATCTAATTTTAGTTCATTTAAGTCTTGTATTACATATACATACTCTCCTTCTTCTCCTACTGGTACCTTTTTTAATAATTTTGTAAAGTCTTCCTTATTTTTTTCATAATTTTCTGTTCTATATAAATTATATGCATCTCTTACTGTTCCCAAGTTTGTTTGTATTACCGCCTCATTTGCTTTCCCTATTATTGAGTTATCTCCCATTAAACTACTTATTGTTATTGCTGCTAATATTAGTAATACTATTATTGTTATTACTAACGCTATTAGTGTTATTCCTTTGTTTTCAATTTTTACTTCTTTTACTTTTTGTTTTTTCATTTTACTTTTTACCCCTTTCTTTAGTTATAGTTTGTACAGTTTTCAAATTATGTCGATTTTGTGTTACTCTTTTACATTATTACTATACAAATAATATTTCATTTTGTCAAGCCTTTTTTTATTTCCTTAAATTAAATGTTAAATTTAAAAATAAATTCCATCGAAAGCTCAACATTAATTTAATTTTGGAAAATTCATGTTCAAACAAAAAAAGATGATACCAACACCATCTTTTTTAGAATAATCTATATTTTCTTCTATCGCTTACAATTTACTTCTCTAATAACCAATCTATTACATTTTTATGAATTATACCATTTTGAGAAAAGTCAAATTTATCCATGGTTAAAACATATTTTGGATAGTTATCTTCTATATTCTTAAATGCTCCAAATTCTCTTTCTATAACTTTATCATCTGCCAAAATATATGCTACTTGAATATATATTTTTTCTTTAAATTTCGTTGCTATAAAATCTATTTCTTTTTGTTTTATCTTTCCAATATATACATCATATCCTCTTATTAATAGTTCATTATATACAACATTTTCAATAGCAAAACTTTTATTTATTTCAAAATTATTGTTTTTTATTTGAGCTATTCCCAAATCTGTCATATAATATTTATTCAATGTTTTTAACATTGCTTTACCATGAATATCATATCTATATATTTTTTTCATTACTAATGCTTTGCATAGTGCATCTAAATACATATATAAAGTTTCAGTTGATACATACTTGCCTTCATTTTTCAAGAATTTTATAACATTTTCAGCTGAAAATTCTCTTCCTGTTATATCCACAATATATTGTAATAATAAATTAAATAAAACTGTATCTTTTAAACCTAATCTATCTATTACATCTCTTAAAATAATAGAATCAAATACACTATGCAAATAGTCTTTTATATTATTTTCATCTGTAAATTGAGTTCTATTAGGAAGTCCTCCCCATTTAACAAAGTCCCAAAAATTTTCATCACTTTTACCATTTTTACCTGTTAATTCTATAAATTCTTTATAGCTTAATGGATAAATATTAAATAATACATATCTTCCAGATAAAACAGTTGATAATTCATTTGATAATAATTTACTGTTCGAACCAGTAATAAATATACTTATGTTATCTATAGAAGCTCTTAATGAATTTACTACTTCTTCAAATTTATCCACTTTTTGAACTTCATCTAAAAATACATAATATTTTTTTTCATCTATTATTTTTTCTTTTATATACTTATTCAATTCTTTATAATTTTGTAGTTCTTCATATTCTATAAGTTCAAAATTAATATATATAATATGTTGTTTATCTATTCCTTTTTCTTCTAGCTCTTCAATTATTTGTTTTAATATTACAGTTTTTCCACATCTTCTTATTCCTACTAGAATTTTTATAAGATCACTATCATAAAAACCTCTAATTTTTGCTAAATACATTTCTCTTTTTAACATTTTATACCTCAATCAACTCATACTCTCTAGACCCCATGCCAAGGCTATAGGCAGCCTCAATAGTATGAATTCCATGTCTTGACTCAATCCTCTCAACCAAATGATCTCTACCGTGGGTCATCAGAGTTATACACCAAATCAATACAAGCCTGGTCAATAGCAACAGGGTCTGTACTTGCTAAAATGCCAATATCTTTCATACATGGGTCTTCTGCAACATTACAGCAATCGCAATCAACACTCATATTGCACATAACATTAATATAAACAATATTATCTCCAAACTTCTTAGTAACACTACTTGCAGCATCTGCCATAGCCTCCAAGAACTTTAATTGGTCTACTTGGAACATTTCTTCATAACTTCCATTTTCTTTACCAACACAATGGATATATCTTTTTCCTTTACCAGATGCAACACCAATTGACAACTGTTTTAAAGCTCCTCCATATCCACCCATTGGATGTCCCTTAAAATGTGATAATACTAGCATTGAATCGTAATTATCAATATTTTTTCCTACATAGTTTTTCTTAATAACTTTTCCATTTGGAATTTCTAACACTTTCTCTTCGTTAGCATCCATAATATCAACTGTAAAATATTTTGTCCAGCCATGTTCTTCCATTAATTCTTTATGCTTTTCGGTTGTGTCTCTTGCTCCATCATATGCTGTATTACATTCTACAACTGTACCATTTACATATTCTACAATGTCTTTTACCATTTCTGGTCTAATATAGTTTTGATTTCCTCTTTCACCAGAATGTAATTTTACTGCTACCTTTCCTTGTAATTTTCTCCCAACTACCTCATACATTTTAACAATGTTTTCTGGGGTTATTTCTTTGCAAAAATAAACTTTTGATTTTTCCATAAACTTTTCCTCCTTATTTTTTAATTTTCTTCATCATACTTTTGTCTTTTTTCTTTTCTTAGCTGTTTTTTCTTATCAATTCTACTCTTATTCAAAGAAACCAAAACAACAATCAAAATAAGAGCAATCAAAGTAAAACGATTCTTTAAAATATCTATAATAAGTCCAAACTGATTAATTTTAAACTGATACTTTCCCTCTATTTTATCATAAGTAGTAAGTTCCTTATCAGAAGTATTATTATTATCGCCCTTAGTTTTATATTTTTTAACTCCATCTTCTTCAATAATATCAACCACTCTGTGAGTAACAATAACTCCATCTTCATCAAAAGAGATAATATCTTTTTCCTTTATTTCCTCCTCTGGAACTTCCTTTACAAAAATAGCATCACCTATTTTTATTGTTGGCTCCATACTACCAGATACAATGACAAAATTTTTATACCCAAAGAAATCTGGAGTTTTATTTGGATTTATAAATGATTTTATTATTAATGTGAAATTGAATATAATGATTGGAATTAGTATTATATAAGTTATAATACTAATTACTTTTCCAATCAAATGCATTTTTTTATATTCTTTCTGTATTTTATCTATTTTATACATTTCCACTCCTTGTCATTTGTTATTAATGATTAGTTATTATTCCGTTCTTAAAGCCTCCACCGGATCTTTTTTGCTTGCCATTTTTGCAGGTATAAGTCCCGCAATTATTGTTAATAACATACTAATTACTACAAGTATAACTCCAGCAATTGGTGGAACCATTGTTGTAACACTTACTCCAGTTAATGCACGTATAACGCCATTTATTGGAATTGTTAATAATACTGTAATACCAATTCCTAATAATCCTGCAATTAGTCCAACAATAAATGTTTCTGCATTAAATACTCTTGAAATATCTTTTTTAGATGCTCCTATTGCTCTTAAAATACCAATTTCTTTAGTTCTTTCTAATACTGATATATAAGTAATTATTCCTATCATTATAGAAGATACAATTAAAGATATTGCTACAAATGCAATTAACACATAACTAATAGTATCAATAATTTGGCTAACTGATTTCATCATAAGCCCTACAATGTCTGTGTAATTTATTACATTTTCTTCTTTTCCTTCATCTTTTTGCTTTTGATTGTAATTTTCTATGCTATCCGCAATTTTGTCTTTGGCTTCAAAATTCTTTGGATAAATGCTTATAGATGTTGGTTTATCTAAATCTATTCCACTTAATGTTTTCATGTTTTTTTCGAAACTTGCATTTTTATTTTCTGCATATGCTTCCATCATTTGAGCAATTTGCTCATTACTTAATCTGCTCATTGCCATTTTTTGTTCAGCAGATAAAGAATTATAATCAAAGTTTGTATTTTCATCTTCTGTTGGGAATTTTAGTCCTGAAAATACGTTTACATCTTGATTTTCTCTTTGTTCTTTTATGATTTCTGTTTCGTTAGATTTGTTTATTACATATTCTTTTAGATCTTTTGTGTATCCAACTCCACTAGTTACTGATGTTGATGCTATGCTTTCTTCGTTTTGTTTAATTATTCCTACAATTTTTATGCTCTCTGCATTTGCAATTTTTTGCTTTAAGTATTCTTCGTCTTCGCTTTTATCTAGCCATACTCCATTTTCTTTTTGATAATAATCTGCATTTAGAATTAGTTTAAATGATAAGTTTAGTAGGTCATCATAAGAATAACTTGTTGCTTCTTCTGTTTCTTCCAATTTTTCTCCTTTTTCTACTGCTTTCCATTTTTCTTCTAATTCTTTTTGGTCTTTTAATCCTAATGAATATAGTGTGTAGTCATCAATTCTTCCATCTTCTTTTAAAATTAAAACTACTTCATTATAGTTAGTTGGCCATTTTCCTTTAACTAAGTCATATTGCTGTTTTAATAGTTCTTCATTGTCTAGCATTTCAATAAATATGTCTGTATTTGTCATCATAGAGTTTCCAAACATTGATGCTACAGAAGAGTTTTGCCCTGCTTCTATCATTTCTCCCATTCCAAAAGCATTCATTACTGTACTTGGATTTACTCTAACAATTCCGTCATCTGTATTTTCTTTGTATAAATTGATTTTTAAGTCATAACTATATGCTATACTATTACTGTTTTCTTTTATTTCATTGTTTTCTTCGTCTAAGTATTTTTTTAGTTCTGCTAAGTTATTACTTTGTTTTTTATTAGAAAGTGTGTTTATCATGTCATTCATTATATCTGCTGAATATGCTTTGCCTTCTTCTTGATTAGTGTTTTCTTCTAATTCTCCCATCATGGATCTCATCATGCTTGACATGTCTATTGTTGATTCTTCTATCATAATTGGATAAGATGATAAGGTTTCTTCTTCAACTCTATCTATATAGTTTTGCACTCCTGTAGATATTGCTAAAATAAGTGCTATTCCTATAATCCCAATGCTTCCTGCAAAGGATGTCAATATTGTTCTTCCTTTTTTGGTCATTAGGTTGTTTAAACTTAATCTTAATGCAGTAAAGAATTTCATTGAGGTTCTTCCTGATTTTGCTTTGTTTTCTTCTTGTTCTTTATCTTCTTTGCCAAATGGTTTAGAGTCGTCTATAATTACCCCATCTAATATTTTTACAATTCTTGTAGAATATTTTTCTGCTAAGTCTGGGTTGTGTGTAACCATTATTATTAATTTGTCTTTTGAAATTTCTTTTAGTATTTCCATTATTTGTACACTTGTTTTTGTGTCTAATGCACCTGTTGGTTCATCTGCCAAAATGATGTCTGGATTGTTTACTAGCGCTCTTGCTATTGCAACTCTTTGCATTTGACCACCAGATAGTTGGTTTGGCTTTTTGTTTATTTGCTCTTTTAATCCTACATCTTCTAGTGCTTTTATTGCTCTTTGTTTTCTTTCTTTTTTTGATACTCCTGAGATGGTTAAAGCAAGTTCTACGTTTGATAGAACTGTTTGATGTGGTATTAAATTATAGTTTTGAAATACAAAACCTATTGAATAGTTTCTGTAGGCATCCCAATCTTTGTCTTTAAATTGTTTTGTTGATTTTCCATTTATTATTAAGTCACCTTTAGTATATCTATCTAATCCTCCTATTATGTTTAATAATGTGGTTTTTCCACATCCACTTTGACCTAATATTGAAACAAATTCGTTTTTTCTAAATTCGATGTTGATTCCTTTTAATGCATGAACAATTGAATCTCCTGAAATATAGTCTTTTTTTATGTTTTGTAATTTTAACACTTTCTAGTTTCCCTCCTAAAACTTAAAAATAAAGATTTGGCAATATGCCAAAACCTTATTTTTTAAAGAATTTGTTAAATAATCCTTTGTCTTTATTATTTGGTTTGTTTACTTGTTTATTGGTTGTTTTAGCATGTTTTGCCGTTTTGGTGTTAGTATTTTTTGATGCTTTTGTTGTTTTAGCTGATGCTTTAGTTGCTACTTTTGCTGGTGTTTTAGCTGTTTTAGTATTTTTTGATGTTTTGTTCGTTTTTGTTGTTTTTGTTTCTTTGGTTGCTTTTGCAGATTTTGATGTTTTGGTTGCCCTTGCTGTTTTTGCTGATTTTGATGTTTTTGATGTTTTTGATGTTTTTGAATTTTTTTGAAGTGCTTGTTTTCTACTATTTTTTATGATGTTATCAAGATCTTCGCTATCAATTTCTTCTCCTTCTTCTTCCTCATCTTCCTCGTCTTCATTATCTTCGTCATCATCTTCTTCATATTCTTCTTCATATTCTTCTTCATCATCGTCTTCTTCGTATTCATCTTCTTCGTCGTCATCTTCATATTCGTCTTCGTACTCTTCTTCATCGTCGTCATCATCATCGTCTTCATATTCGTCTTCTTCGTCTTCATCTTCATATTCATCATCATCGTCTTCGTATTCGTCTTCATCTTCGTACTCTTCTACGTCGTCATCTTCTTCATATTCTTCTTCATCATCATATTCTTCGTATTCGTCATCATCTTCATACTCTTCAGCATCATCATCTTCATATTCGTCATCATCATCTTCTTCGTATTCTTCATCATCATATTCTTCTACGTCGTCTTCATCTTCGTATTCTTCATAGTCTTCTTCATATTCGTCGTCGTATTCTTCTTCATTGTATGCTTCTTCAGTTTCGTTATTTTCGCTGTCATCTATTTCTATGCCTTCTATTCTGTATTCAGATAAATCTTTTCCAAAGTTTTTAGATACTTCTTGCTGGAATACAGTATATATGTTTTTTATTCCTTCTATTCTCCAATAGTTTGAATTGATTAGCGTTCCTGATTTAAGATTTACGTTGTTTGCTTCTTCTTCAAAATTCTTTTCTTTATCTTCAATACTTTTTAAATAATTTTTATTATATAATTCTTTATATGATTTCTGTGTTCCTTTGTTTCCTATTTCTTTTAAAAGTAGTTCATATAAATTTTTTATTTGTATCATGTCTAATTCAAAATTGTTGCAAGCATCGTCCATTACTTTTTTATGTGCTTTTGTACTACTACTTATTGCTGTCATTCTTTCATAGTCTAAAAATCCAAAAATGTATTCTTTTTGTGCTTTTAAAAATGCTAGTTTTACACTTGTTTCTTTTAATATTTTTTTATATTTTTCTAATTTGATGCTTTCGTTGTCTGGTTCTGCTAAAAGTTTTTTCATTTTTTCATAAATTGCTATATAACATCCTGCTTCTTTTTCTGCGATATCAATTCTGTTATTTGCTGCTTTTCTTAAAACATCTTGATTAAATGGAACTTTTTCACTTTTTCCATTTTTGGTCATAATTTCTAGTGCTTCTTGCCTTACTTGCTCTTTTTCTGATGCGATAAAATCTTTTAGGTTTAGCATGTCTTGCACATCTATTTCATTGAATTCTGCATGTATTTCTTCTCTATATTTTATAATTCTTGCTTCACTTATTCTTCTTTCTTTGTCACATTTGTTTCTGTCTTTTTGTTTTTGTGCAAAGTCTTGCAAGTTTTTTATAAATTCTTCTCTTAATTTGGTTATTTGACTATTGTTTTTTTCTAAGTTGTCTTCTATTTTTTTCAATTTAGTGTCTAATACTTTATAGTCTTCTCCTAATTCGCCAAATAATTGTATTCTGTCATCTTCTAATCTCCTATTTGCTTTATACAATTTTTCTTGTTCTCTTTGTATGTCTTCAATTTTTTTAACGGTGTCATCAAATTCTTGTATAACTTTTGCATCTTTATCAGTTGTTATTTGGAAGTTTTCTAGTTCACTTATTAGTTCTGTATAATTTTCACTATTTTTCTTTAGATTATATGTTTTGTTTAATCTTAATATTTTTTCAATATATTTTTCTAAGACTATAGCACTTCTTTCATACATTTTTGATACAACCTCCATTAATTTTACGTTTGTTATTATTATACATAAAAAATCCAAAAAAGTCCATACAATTTACTATAAATTGTAAATTTCATTTTTGTCATATTCTTCTGGTTTTAATCCAACTCTTGTTTTCATATAACTTGTTAAACCTAAAACAGTAATAAATAGTATAATTCCTACTAAAATCATGCTGTGAGATGTGTTGGTTAGGTTTAATAAATAAGCTCCTATAAAACCAATAATTGCTCTAAATATATTTCTACTTATTTCATTGACTGCGTAAATTTGTGTTAATATTTTATCATCTGCAAAGTTTCCTAAATATCTTGTGATTAAAACTCCATGAATTCCTTTTGCTATATGCATTAATATAAAGCAAATGACTATTGTAAATAATACGATTTCATAATTTATGTTGAAGACTGCTACTATTCCTGCAATCCAAATTGAGCCTGTTAGTATGTATAGAATTGTTGATAAGGATTTATTTCTAAAGTGATTATGAAATTGTAATTGTATTTTTGATCCAATAGAAGATGCTACTGCGCAAATTGCAGCAACTACTGTAATGAATTGTTCTGATGTTCCTATGTCTATTAATAAACTGGTTCTATATGTTGTAACTAAACAAAATACTCCCCATGCGATTCCTGAGTATAAAAATAAACTTCTTAGTCTTTGCGATTTTGTTATAAATTTTACTCCGCTTGCTAAATCTAAAAAGTATTTTTTGGTGTCTTTTGTTTCATATTTTGGCTCTAAATCGTAAAATTTAAATGATAACATGATAGATAGTAATGTAAAAATTAAACTTCCTATCATTGGTATGTATGGATTTATTACGTATAAAAATCCTGCAATTATTGATGTAATTGCGTCTAAAATGTAATAGTTTTTAAATCCTCTTCCTTCTAATTTTGAAAATATTTCTCCTTCTTTTTTTGTTTCTGGTATAGAATAGTGTATTAGGGTTGTGTCTGATATGTTTTTCATAGAGAAGCATAAAGCACTTATGAAACGTGCAAATATTAGTCTTCCTAACCCATTGCAAAAGATAATTAAAATTACATATATAAAATTAAAGAAATTTCCTAAAATTGTTGCATCTCTTGTTCCAATTTTGTCTATTATTATGCTTACTGGTATTTGTAAAGCAATCATAAATATTGCATAAAATGATTGGCTTAGGACAATATCTGCAACACTTATGTTTTTTGCTTGTGTTAAAAATAGAACTTCGATTGCGTAATAAAATATTAAATCTAATGATATAGCTCTATAAATCGAATATAATTTCATGTTTTGCTTTCTTTCTTGTATCTCTTGTTCTTCCATTTTTTCTCCTTTGTAATTTGGTTTATTTATGATAATGTGATTATACACTTAAATTTATTAATTGTCAAAAAAATAAAAATAGAGTAAATCTGTAAGCCGGGTTCTGTCTTTTAAAATAGCCATTTATCTAGGATATATATTGCTATATATCTCAAGCCACACAAGTTAGAAGGCGCCGAGCAGGCTTAATCTTCTTTTTAGGTGTTGCTTCAGATGGGGTTTACACTGCCTTGCCAATGTCACCATAGCAAGCGGTGAGCTCTTACCTCACCTTTTCACCCTTACCTAAAATTTAGGCGGTTATTTTCTGTTGCACTTTCCTTAAGGTTACCCTCACTAGACGTTATCTAGCATCTTTGCTCTATGAAGCCCGGACTTTCCTCTCGTAATTCCTTTCGGAAGTTTACCAGCGACTATTCAATTTACTCTATTTTTTATTATATCACATCTTACTTAATTCTTCTAGTAAATTTTTATATTTTATTAAAAACACTGCTTTGTCTTGCACATTTACAGCATTTTGTAATTCGTTTATCATGATGTATCCTTTGCTAATTTTGGATTGTTTTGTACTTGGAATATTTGTGTTAGATAGTAGTTTTGAATAAGTATCTATTGCAAGTTTTACATCATTTGCAATTTCGTCCCATTTTTCGCCATCTAATTTTGCATATCCTTTAAATACATTTGCTTTTGTTTCTACAATAGATGTGTATAGTTCTTCTTGTGAAGAACTTTTTAAGAATTTTGGTAAATAATCATATATTTTGCTTAATTGTGCTAAAGTTTCTTCTTTGTTTTCGTCTTGGACTATAACTGTTAGGTTGTCATATTCTTTATTGAAGTTTAAAATATCTTCTTGATTTATTGTGTTTAGTTGGTAAAAGTCCATGGTTATTGATGGTAAATCACTATAGATATTTTCTACTTCTGCTTTTATACTATCCCAGTTTACTTGTTCTTTACTTGTTAATATTTCACTTGATTTTAGTTCAAACATTTCTTGGTTTTGTTCTTTTTCGCCTTCGGTTTTGCCTGAACTATAAGAACTTCCTCCGCTTCCTTGTTGAGATTGTCCGCCGTGATCCTTGGCTTCCGTGAGGCTTGTCCGCCGTGATCCTTGACTAGAGTCTTCTTGTTCTTTTGAGTTGTTTCCGTGTTGTTTCACTTGAAATTTCTGTTGCAATTATGTTATAGTCAGTTGTTTTTATGTTGTTCATAGTGTTAAATAAGTTGGTTAATTTTGTTTCTAAATATTTTATTTGGGCAAGAACTTTTTCTTTTTCTGTTTGTCCATTGTCTTTGCTTGCATTAGTATAAATTGTAAGAGATAATATAACTACAATTGCTATTAATATGATATATGCTATTCTTTTGAATTTTTTCAAATAAAAGACCTCCTAATATAATAATTTATTTCTATTATTTGCATTTTTATTTTAGTTTATTCTATGTATAAAATTTATTATATTTTTTATACTATTATAGAGATTAATTTTTAGGAGTTTTTATGTCAGTTAGTGTTAATTTATATAGTAAAAAGAAGGGTGAATTAAATAAATTTTTGAGCCATTTTTATAATACAAATTTTGATTTAGAAAATTCTTTTAATTGGGAAAAAAAATATGCCAATCCTATTGAATTGGCTGAAATTATTGGTACTTTTATTGATAATTGTGAAGATTATTTTTTAAGTATGTGGATTTGTTTAGATAAAGATGTTTTTGTTCATGTAACAAAAGAAAACGCTGATGATATTATTAGATATCTATATGAGCGTTTTCCTTACTAATTTTTTATTGTTCATCGTCTTCTTCTAAATTTACATTTGATTCAATTTCTACTGTTTTTTCTAAATCATCTTTTGCTTCTTCGTCTATTTCCTCTTCGTCTATTTCCTCTTCGTCTACTTCCTCATCTTCTACTTCCTCGTCTTTTTCTTCTATTTCTGATGTTTCTTCTGCTTCTATTTCCTCGTCGTCTACTACTTCTTCTAATTCTTTAGCTTCATTTTCTTCTTCAACTTTTTCTGCTGATTGTAATTCTTCTTTTTCTGTTTGTTGACTATTTTCTTGGTTGTTTTCTGGCTTTACTTCAACATCTTCTGACTTTGGTTCTTCTGTTTGTTTTGCTCCGCAATGTGGGCAAAATTGTGCATTTTTTTCAATTTCTTTAAAACATTTTGGGCATTGCTTTTTATCTTTCAATTCTAAAGATTGTTGCAATAATCCATCTATTTCATCACTTAAAACATCTATTTTAGTACATAGTTCTTCTAAGTCTTTTTTAATACACATATCTTCTTTTCTTACATGTTTTTCATACACTTTTTTCCCTATTTCTTCATAAATATCACTTATTTGAGATTTAAGTTCTCCAATTTTTAATTTTATTTTTGTTTCCTTTGCTATTTTTCCAGTTTTGTCTGCTGTTACTTTGTAAGCCTCTGATGCTTTTTTACCTAATTTATCAAAAAAATCCATTTTAAATCGCTCCTTTACATTTATTATTATTTGATTTTTTTATTACAATTATTCACATTTTTTGTCTCTTGTCATTAATTTAATAACTGCTTCTTTTGGAGTTAAGTTTTCGTAAAGAACTTTATATACAGTTTCAACAATTGGCATATCAATATTGTGTATTTTGCATAATTCATATGCGACTTCAATGTTGTCTATGCTTTCTATTACCATTCCTACTTCTTTTTTGGTTTCTTCTAAAGTTTTGCCTTGACCAATTAATTTTCCTGCTTTTCTGTTTCTACTATGTTCACTAAGGCAAGTTACAATTAAGTCTCCTAATCCACTTAAGCCATAAAATGTATCTTTTTCTCCACCTAAAATTATTCCTAGTTTACTAATTTCTGATAATCCTCTTGTAATTAGTGCTGCAAATGAATTGTCTCCTAAGCCAATTCCATATGCTACTCCTGCGCAAAAAGCAATAATATTTTTTAAAGCACCGTCCTAACTCTACTCCTTTTACATCTCTTGATGTATATACTCTCATTTCGTTACACATAAATGTATTTTGTATCATTTTTAAAATGTCTTCGTGTTTTGATGCAATTACTAGTGCTGTAGGAACTGCAATTGATACTTCTTCTGCATGGCTCGGACCTGATAACACTCCGAATTTTTGCTGTTGGCAATTCTTCTAAAATAACTTCATCTAATGTTTTTAAACTTTCTTTTTCAAATCCTTTTGAGCATATTATAACTGGTTTATTTCCTACGTATTGCTTATATTGTTTAAAAGTTTCTCTTGTGAATTTTGATGGTGTTACATGTAAAATAAAACTTGCGCCTTCTATTACTTCTTCAAAGTTGTTTGAACAAATTATGTTTTCGTTTATTGTTAATCCTGGCAAAAATTTGCATTTTCTTTCTTCGTTAATTATTCTTTTTTCTTCTTCATCAAAAGACCATATTTTTACTTCATGTCCACATCTTGCTAAATGTACACTTAATGCAACTCCCCAACTTCCGCTACCTATAACTGCTATTTTCATTGTTTTTTTATCTCCTTTTCCTAATATATGATATTATTCCTATTATTATAACAGCAACCAGTATAATAAACAATGCTTCTGTTATGTTTATTACAGTTTCATCAGGTTGTTTTACAATGTCTTCATCATAATTATATTGAATTTCGCATATTCTACGTTTAATTTTAAAATTGTCTATATGTAAAATATAGTCTTTTTCTTCATTTTTTATTCTATATTTTATATCTAGTTTTTTGTAGTCTTCTAATAAGTCAAATTTGTAAATGCCTTCTTCATCTGGTTCTAATAAGACTTGTACATACTCTATTCCATCTTCTTCATATACTTCATCTTGTACATTTTCTTTTTTTACTTCAATTCCTGGAATATCATTGTTTTTTAGCGTGTTTGCGCCATCATATTTAACATCTAAAATGTTATTTAAAATTGAAAAATTTATATATTTTTCTGGTAATAATATATATAAGTCAAAATCCTTGTTTTCCTTATTGTTTATTACTTCAAAATCCAATTCTATTGTACTAAAAAGTGCATAAGAATATGTTATTTGCATAATCATAATTATTATAAATATTAATAATATTGCTATTTTTTTCATTTGTTACTACCTCTTTTCATTTTTATTTATTTTTAAAACTTATTTTATTTTCTGTTCCATTTAATAGTCTTTTTATGTTAGTTCTGTGATTGTACAATACGAACATCGCTAAAATTATGCTATATATTAAGTAGGTAGTTCCGCTTTTTCCTTCTGTTAAAACTGTATAACTGTCATTTATAAATAGTGTTAATACTGGAAATAAAACTGCTGCTGCACATGATCCGAAGTGATACCATTCTAGTTAGAGCCATTAATATTAGTGCAAATACTAGACATATTAAGCCTATTTTCCAATTGCTCATTAACAAAATTCCTAATGATGTTGCAACTCCTTTTCCGCCTTTAAATCCAAAGAATATTGGGAATGTGTGACCTACTACAACTGCTATTCCTGCTATTTGTAATAATAGTTCTTTGTTAGAGTCTGAAAATATATTTCCTATAATAATTGCCAAAACTATTGCTACTACTCCTTTTAAGATGTCACATATTAACGTTAAAGCCGCTGCTTTTTTTCCTACACTTCGAAGCATATTGGTTGTTCCTGCATTTCCGCTTCCTTTTTCTCTAACATCAAATCCAGCCATTTTTTTGCTTAAAATAACAGAAAAATTTATACTTCCTATGCAATAGCTAATTATCGCCATTATAATGTACAAAGCCATTTTTTTCTCCTCCTTTTTCATTTTTTTCTCTTACTATTATTCTAACTGGTGTTCCTTCTAATCCAAATTCTTTTCTGATTTGATTTACTAAGTATCTTTCATAAGAAAAATGGAATAATTCTTTGTTATTTACAAATATGACAAAAGTTGGTGGCTTGGTTGCCCCTTGTGTACCATAATATATTTTTAGCCTTTTTCCTTTATCTGTTGGTGGTTGTACAATGGCAATTGCTTCGTTAATTACTTGGTTTAGTACAGATGTTGGTACTCTAGTAGAATTTTGTTTTTCTACATTGTTTATTAAATCAAATAATTTATCCACTCTTTGTCCTGTTTTTGCTGAAATAAATAACATTGGTGCATAAGATAGATATTTTAATTTATCATATACTTCTTTTTTATATTTTTCAAGTGTTCCTGTTGTTTTTTCTACAGCATCCCATTTATTAACTACAATAATTATGCCTTTTCCTGCTTCATGAGCTTCTCCTGCAATTTTTGTATCTTGTTCAGTTATCCCTTCTTGAGCATCAATTAATAGTAAACACACATCTGCTCTTTCTATTGCAAGTAGAGTTCTCATAATACTAAATTTTTCAATTGATTCTGTTACTTTACTTTTTCTTCTTATTCCTGCTGTATCAATTAATACATATTTTCCTTTTTCGTTCTCATATTCTGTATCAATACTATCTCTAGTCGTTCCTGCAATGTTACTAACAATTGCTCTGTTTTCTCCTAATATTTTATTAATCAAAGAAGATTTTCCTACATTTGGCTTTCCGTATAACTGCTACTTTTATTATTTTTTCATCTTTCTCTTCTTCCAATTTATCTGGAAAATATTCATATATTTTGTCTAAAACATCACCTATTCCAATAGCATTTGTACTAGAAATTGGGTAAGGTTCTCCTACCCCTAAATTATAAAACTCATAAATTTCTTCTCTATCTTTTTCAAAATTATCCGCTTTATTACACACTAAAACAATAGGTTTTCCAGATTTTTTAAGCATCAAAGCAATCTCTTTATCTGCGCCGAGTTACACCTTGGCGAATATCTGTTAAAAATACAATAACATCTGCCATACTAATAGCAAGATTTGCTTGTTCTCTCATTTGTGAAACAATAATATCATTAGATTTTGGCTCAATACCGCCCGTGTATCAATCAAAGTAAAATCCTTTCCACGCCAATTCGTTTCTGCATAAATTCTATCCCTTGTCACACCTGCAATATCTTCCACTATTGAAATTCTTTTTCCTACCAAATAATTAAAAAGCGTAGACTTACCTACATTAGGTCTTCCGTATAATAGCTACAATTGGTTTCATTTTATCAAAGTCAAAGTTGGGACAGGCACTATTCCAACTTTTTCTCCTTTCTTATTTTTCTGGCTATAGTATATCATATGAGATTTTAAAAAACAACTAATTTAAATACGAAAATTAGAAAAGAGCAAAGATTTTCTTTGCTCCCTTATTTACTCTTTTTTCTTTTCTCTTTTTTCTTTTCTCTTTTACTTACTCTTTTCTTTATTTTCTTACAATTTTTAATTTTTTAACTTTTTTATTTTCTAAATTTTTGCAATTCCGCCAATAAGTTGACTTTCCTCTGCTGATGATAGCCATTTTGCTCCTCCTGAAACGACTACCATATCACCTTTTTCTAATAAACCTTTTTCTTTTGCTTTTTTTATTCCTTCTTCTACCATTTTGTCTATATTAGTTCTCTTTTCTACATAAATTGGAGTTACATTCCATGCAAGTGATAATTGATTATATGTTCTCCTATTGTCTGTAATAGCAATTACTGGGCATTGTACACCTAATCCTGAAAATCTTCTTGCTGAATCTCCTGTGTTTGTATAACAAGCAATTGCATCTGCATTTAAGTTCATAGCCATAACTGCGGTTGAATAAGCCATTTTATTTTCTAGATTATCTATATTTTTGTCTTCGTTCATAGAAAATCTTTTCCAATAGTCAATGTCTTCTTCTACTCTTTTTGCGATTTTTACCATTGTTTTTACACATTCAACTGGATATTTTCCCATTGCGCATTCACCAGATAACATTATTGCACTTGTTCTGTCATATATAGCATTTGCAACATCACTTGCTTCTGCTCTTGTTGGTAATGGATTGTATGTCATGCTTTCTAGCATTTGTGTTGCTGTTATTGCTGGTTTATTTGCTCTATTTGATAATTTGATAAATTTCTTTTGCATAATTGGTGGTTCTGTGTAGTCTGTTTCTGTTGCCATATCTCCACGCGCAATCATTTGAGCATCTGCATATTCTACAATTTCTTCCATATGCTCTAAACCTTCTACGTTTTCTACCTTTGTAATAATTCTTATATCTTTTCCACCATTTTCATCTAATACTTTTCTTACTTGAGCAATGTCATCTTTATTTCTAGTAAATGACATAGCAACATAATCATAGTCATGCTCGCATGCTGTTTTTAAGTCTTCTATATCTTTTTCTTTTAAGGCTGGTAATTTAACTGCTGTACCTGGTAAATTCATAGTTTTTCTGCTTCCTAAACCATTTCCATGAATAACTGTACAAACAATGTCTTTATCCACAATTTCATCTACTCTTAATTCTATTGCACCATCATCAATTAGTATTTTTGCTCCTGGTTTTACGTCTTTATATAATTCTTTGTAAGTTACAGATACTTTATCTTTATCTCCTACAATGTCTTCATTTACTAATGTGAATTTTTGACCATCTTCTAATTGAATTTTTTCATTTTTTCCTGTAACTAACATTCCTGTTCTGATTTCTGGTCCTTGCATGTCTAATATTAATGCAATTGGTAAGTCCATTTCTTTTCTTAGTTTTAACACTTCCTCAGTTTTTTCAGCTTGTTCTTCCCAACTACCATGTGAATAGTTAATTCTACATACATTTAATCCTGCTTCAAATAATTCTTTTAGTCTATGTTCACTAGCAGGTCCTATTGTTCCAACTATTTTTGTTCTTCTTAAATTTTCTTTCATCATTAATTCTCCTCTCTTTTTTGAACAAAATTGATTATAACATAATTCATTTACAAAGTTCAACATTTTTCGACAAATTTATTGATTTTATTCTACATCACAATTCTAATATTGAAATTATACCATTGCAATATTCTTGCTATTGCAATGTTCCGCCATTTTAATATTCTTGCTATTGCAATTCCACTATAGCATGCAATATCTTTCCATCTTCACTTTGAATAACAATTTTATGCTTTTCATCCTCATAGCCATATTTGCAAACTACTTTATCTCCCAATTTTATTTCTTTTTTATACATAATTCTTACTTTATCAAAAGGTCTTTGTTTATACACATCTTCTGGCATTGCTTCATAGGCTAAATCCAAATAATATAAATTATGCATATGACCTATAATATCAATATCTTTCCTCTTTGTTTCATAAATTATACTATTTTGATAATTTTCCAATCCTTTTAATTTTTCTAATTCATCATCTTGTTTAAAAACTTTTTTATCCACTTCTGATTCATATTTGTTTGCCATTTTTTCTTCTACTTTTTCTATTTTTCCTGTTTGATTATTTATTAATAGCCATTTTGAAGTAGCAATAGCACATAAATTATTATGTTCATCATAAATTTCAAAATCTCTGTAGGCATAATATTTTATGATTTTTCTTGACCAAGTGTGTATTTCTAAAGTTTGTCCATATTCTGGTCTTTTTAATACTTCTAATTTCCAATCTAACAAAATCCAACTAACTCCAGTTTCGTTAGAGGTATTAATTCCATATCCGACACTATCTGAATGGTATGCTGCTACATTTTCTAAGTATTCTAATATTGCCCTGTTACTTACTTTATTCCCACTCCATACATCTTTTAATCCAATTTTTACATTTTCTTTATATATCATATTTTTTATTCCTCTCTTAACGTTAATAAAGTTGCTAAATAAATTTTAGCAACTTTTTGTAGATTTTATTTTAATAACCTGGTTTTTTTAACAATTTAAACATATTTTTTTTGTATTCTTCTACTCCTGGTTGGTTAAATGGATCTACTCCTAATAACATTCCTGACATAGCACATGCTTTTTCGAAAAAGTAAATTAATTCTCCTAAATTTTTTTCATCTAATTTATTCATTTTTAATAAGATATTAGGAACTCCACCTGTAATATGTGCTTTAACAGTTCCTTGCATTGCTTTTTTATTTACATAGTCTAATCCTTTTCCTGATAAATAATTTAAACCATCTAAATTATCATCATCTGCATTGATTTTGATGTCACTATTTGGATTTTCTATTGTTATGACTGTTTCAAATAAGTTTCTTCTTCCATCTTGGATATATTGTCCCATAGAATGTAAATCTGTTGTAAAATCTACCCCTGCTGGAAAAATTCCTTTTTTGTCTTTTCCTTCACTTTCTCCGAAATAATTGTTTCCACCATTCTGTAAAATAATGCATTTTTGGCTCATAGTTTACTAATATTTCTATTTTTTTGCGTGCCCTATATAAAATATTTCTTGCTACTGCATATTGATAACATTCATTGTATTTTAAATTTGAATCTGCAAATCTTTCTTGCCCAATTCTAGCGCCTTCCATTAATTGTTCAATATCAATTCCAGCAACTGCAATTGGAAGTAGTCCTACAGCTGTTAAGACTGAATATCTACCACCTATATTATCTGGCACTACAAAAGTTTCGTAGCCTTCATTTTCTGCTAATGTTTTTAAAGCTCCTTTTTCTTTGTCTGTTGTAGCATAAATCCTACTTCTTGCTTCATCTATTCCATATTTATTTTCTAATATTTCTCTAAAAATTCTAAAACTAATTGCTGGTTCTGTAGTTGTTCCAGATTTTGATATTACATTTATTGAAAAGTCTTTATTTCCAATATAGTTAATTAATTCGTTTATATAATTTGGACTTAAGTTATTTCCAGCATATATTATTTGTGGATATTTTCTTTGTTCATCTGGGAGCATGTTGTAAAATGAGCTTGTAAGGGCTTCTATTACTGCCCTTGCTCCTAAATATGATCCTCCGAATTCCTATTACAATTAATATGTCTGATTCTTTTTTTATTTTTTGTGCTGCTTTTTTTATTCTATTGAATTCTTTTTTATCATATTTTGTTGGAAGTTCTAGCCAGCCTACAAAGTCATCTTTTTTATTTGCCCTTTTATGTAAATTTTCGTGAATTTCTTCCACTTGTTTTTTATATTTTAAAATTGTTTCTTTTGGAATTTTGCTATTTGTTAAATTTAATTTTATTTCTGACATACATAAATACCTCTACATTGATAACATTTTTTTATTAATTTCTTCTTCTATTTTTTGGTTTTGATCATGTTGCTCTTTATCATTTAATTGTGATTTTATAGATGATATTGTGTCTATTACTTGATTTAATCTATTATTTTGATTTGAGATTAACTCATATATTTCTAGAAGATTGTTATTTATATCTACGTATCCGTTTGAATTTTGCGTTGTTTTTTGGGCATTGACATTTTTGTTGCTTTCTATTATTCTTTCTGCTTTTGGTATTTCTGGTAGTTTGTCCAATATTTTTTTAGCTTCTAATTTTGGCTTTGCTTCTTCTATTAATTCTTCTACTGATATTAATTTTTTTTCTTTTATTTGTGATTTATTGTTTTTAAATTCATTATTAGAATAGTAATAACCACTTTTGTATGTTCTTTCTTTTACATGAATTTTGTTTAATATAGCTCCTATAAGTTCTCCACCAACTGATGTAATTGATTTTTTAACTTCTCTTATATCATTAATTTTGGTCATTTCTGAATTTATTACCAAAACTGTTGAATCTACAATTGTTGATAATATAATACTATCTGTTACTAGTTTGCATGGTGGTGCATCTATAATAATGATATCATATATATTTTTAAATATTTCTAATAATTCCTTCATATTATCAGAATCTATTAATTCTGATGGGTTTGGTGGTGTTGTTCCATTAGTTAATATGTGTAAGTTTGGTACTTTTGTTTCTTTTACATATTCTTTTGCTAATTCAACATCTTTTTCTATATTTCCTGTCATGAAATACAAATAATTAGATAAGCCTTCTTTGCTGTTTACTTTAAATATTTTTCCTGCTCTACCTTTTCTCATGTCACAGTCAATTAGTAAAACTTTTTTATTTGTTTCTGCAAATGATGTTGCAATATTACTTGATACCCAACTTTTTCCTTCTCTTGGTGTGCAACTTGTAATTAGTATTGTTTTTGCTTTTCTTCCTGAATTCATGTACAAGATGTTTGTTCTTACTGCGTTAATACATTCTGTAACAAAAGATTTAGCATGATTTTGATTTTTGTTTGTGTATATTGGAATTGCTCCCAATGATTTAATTTTTAGATATTTTTCTACTTCTTCTTCTTTTTTGATTGTATTATCAAATATGTAAATTATCATTATATATATTCCAGATACTACTAATCCTATAACAAAGAAAATTATTACATCTTTTGCATGATTGATATTATATGCTACTTTTGATTCTACTGCTTCATCTATAATTCCAATATTGTCTAAGTGGTAAATTTGTTTAATTTCTTCTAAGAATACATTTGCTAATTCTTTTGTAATGTTCATTGCCATTTGTGAATTTGTATCCATTACTGTTATTTCTATAATGTATGTGTCTGTTATAACATTTACTTGCATTTGTTTTAATAATTCTTCTTCTGTCATATTTAATTTTAAATTATTAATTACCTGACTTAATACTTTTGAATTTTTTGCAATATTGCTATAAGTTACTATTAATTCTGAGTTTAATGTTAAGTCTGTACTTGTAACTGTTTTATTTTCTGATGTATTGTTTGGTATTAATAATAGTGATGTTGTTGATTTATATTTTGGTATTATATATCCATATGAATAAATACAACCTAATATCATAAAAATTATTAGAATTGCTATAATTATAAATTTTTTTCTCATCAAAATATCTAATATTCTTGTTATTTCGATATTTTCGTTTTCTCCCATGTTTCTTCACCTAACTTATATTATATATTATTTAGTAAACTATTTCAACCTCTTTTGTATTTTTTTTTATATTTTTAATCTAATATGGTTATCACAAAAAAGAACTACAATATTTTTTTGTAGTCCTATTTTGTGTTTTATTATTTTAAACACCTGTCACAGCCCAATACATAACTCTATATAATACAATTGCAAGCAATGTTCCTATAATTGCTAATATTACAGTTGATGCTGGTGTTAGTTTATTTTTTGTATTTTTATTTTCATTTTCCTTTTCCACTTTTTTCCTCCTTCGTAAATTTATTATACTTATAGCATAATAATATTACTTTTTCTTATTTTTGTCTATAGTTTTTTGTAATTTTTTTATTTTCTTAATTTTGCACCAAATTTTTTCTCTAATTCAGAAATAATAAATTCCATCAAATTGTTTACTTCTTCATCACTTAATGTTTTGTTTTTATCTCTAAAAATCAATGAATAAGCAACACTTTTTTTGTTTGTTCCTAATTTTTCATTTCTATAAATATCAAATAATTTTATGCTTTCTAATAATTTTCTTGCTTTGTTTTTTACTAATTTTTCAATTTTGCCAACTTCTACATTTTCATCTACAATAATTGCAATATCTCTTTCTACTGCTGGAAATTTAGGAACTTCTACATATTTTTTGATTGTTTTTGCATATTTGGTTAATTTGCTTAAATTAACTTCGGCTAAATATGCTCTTTTAGAAATCATATAGTTTTCTAAAACTTCTGGATTTGCTTCTCCAAATGTTGCAACTACATCTGTTCCTATCTTGATATTTGCACATCTTCCTGGGTGATAAGAAGAATTTTGTGTTTCTTTTTCTACATCATAATAAAGAATATTTATTGCTTCTAACACGTTTTCTAATATTCCTTTTAATGTATAAAAGTCTATTTCATCTCCATACATTCCGATAGTTAAAATATTTTCTTGAAGTGGAACTTCGCCTTGTTCTACTTCTTTGTTCATGTTCCTATAACTTCTAGATAGATCAAATAATTTTACATCTTGATTTTTTTTGTTTGAATTTGTTGCTAATGTTTGTAACATGCTTGGTATTGTAGATGGTCTCATTAATTTATATTCATCACTTAATGGATTTTTTAATGTGATTGCATATTTTTTTATTTCGCTATCAATATTTGATAATTCTAAGTCTTTTTCACTTACAAATCCGTATGTATAAATTTCTGAAAATCCACTATTTACTAATACTTCTTTTACTTTCTTTTGAATTACTTGTTCTTTGTTTCTAATTCCTAATGTTGTATCTGCTTTTATTAAAGTAGAATCTAATTTATCATATCCATAAAAACGTCCGAACTTCTTCTGCAATGTCTGCTACAAACTCTAAATCCATCCTAAAATATGGACTTATAACTGTGTCTTTATCTACTACTTTTATATCTAATTTTTCTAATATATCTATCATTTCTTGTTTTGATAGTTTTGTTCCTAATAAATTGTTTATTCTTTCTACATCTAGTTTGATTTTGTTCATTTTTTGCTTGGTTGGATAAACATCTAATTTTCCATCTACTGCTTCTCCTGCATTTAGTAATTCGACTAGTTCTACTGCTCTATTTACTGCTCTTAATGCATTTTCAGAAGATAAACCTTTTTCAAATCTTGAAGATGCTTCTGTTCTAAGTCCTACACTTTTAGCAGTTTTCCTAACACTTCCACCATTAAATACTGCTGACTCAAATACTACTGTTTTTGTTGTTTCTTCAATTTCTGAATTTAATCCTCCCATTACTCCTGCAATTGCTACTGCCTTGTTTTCATCTGCGATTACTAGATTTTCTTCATTTAATATTCTTTCTTGTTCATCTAAAGTTGTAATTTTTTCACCGTTTTTTGCTCTTCTTACTGTAATATGTTTTCCTTCTATTGAATTTATGTCAAAAGCATGCATTGGTTGACCTAACTCTAGCATAACATAGTTAGTAATATCAACAATATTATTAATTGATCTTACTCCACATGCTTTTAATCTTTTTACCATCCACTTAGGTGATGGCCCAATTTTTACGTTTTTTACAACTCTTGCAATATAGCGATAACATAAATCTGGAGCCGTAATATCAACTTTTAAACCTTCTATTTCTTTTTTATCTTCTATTTTTAATTCATCTAGATTTTTTCTTGGATTTTTGAATGGCTTATTTAATGAAATGGCTGTTTCCCTTCCTAATCCTTCAATAGATAAACAATCTGGCCTGTTAGATGTAATTTCAAAATCGATTATATCTTCTTTTAATTCTAAAACTTCTACTATGTCTTTTCCTAAATCTTTTTCTAGACTTTTATCTAAAATCATAATACCATCTTCAATTTGGTTTGGATAATCATTTAAAGTTAGGTTTAATTCACCAATTGAACACATCATACCACAAGAATCTACGCCTCTAAGTTTTCCTGTTTTTATTTTTACTCCATTTGGAAGGTCTGCTCCATCTTTGGCAACAGGCACTATATCTCCTTCTTTTATATTTTTAGCACCAGTTACAATTTGGATTATTTCACTTCCCACATCTACTTTTGTTACAACTAGTTTATCTGCATCTGGATGTTTTTTTATTTCTAATATTTTTCCAACTACAACGTTTTTTATATCATTTCCTAATTGGTCAATAGTTTCTACTTTTGAGCCTGTCATTGTTAAAATGTCCCCTAATGTAGTTACATCTACATCAATATCACTATATTCTTTTAACCATTCAATACTTGCTTTCATCTTTTTTCTCCTTTTTTTATATTCTATCTAGCTATGCTTTGTTGATTTCTATATTGATTACTATCACTAGGTGTAATAGTAATATTTTTATACTCTCCATTACCATTTACTCTGTCATAAAAAGATCTTTTAATTGCTGTATTTTTCCTGATTCTTTCTTCTTTTTCTCTACTTTTTTCAAGAGCAATAAATTTGTATTTTCCATTATCTTTTTCATCTTGTTCTAGTGTATAACTGTCCATAAGCCCTTTTCCATTTAATATATCTAATATGTTCAAGGCCTCTGATATATTATAACTTTTGTTTTCTTTAAATATTTTTCTTTTAAATAATCCCATTTTTACACTCCTTAATTAACTAAATTTTTAATTAATTTTTTACTTTTACTATATTATAGGGCATTGGGTGTTTTTTTGCCCCGTCCCAAAAAACACCTAAAATTGTTTTAAAAATCTAACATCGTTTTCATATAATAGTCTCATATCCTCAATTCCGAATTTTGCCATTGCAATTCTTTCTACACCAAATCCAAAGGCAAATCCTGAATATTCTTCTGGGTCAATTCCACAATTTTTTAATACATTTGGATGAACCATTCCACATCCTAAAAGTTCAATCCAGCCTTCTTGTTTGCAGACTTTACATCCTTTTCCTCCACATACAAAGCAAGATACATCTGCTTCTGCACTTGGTTCTGTAAATGGAAAGTGATGTGGTCTGAATCTTATTTTTGTATTTTCTCCTAAACATTTTTTAGCAAACATCTCTAAAGTTCCTTTTAAGTCTGTCATAGATATGTTTTTGTCTATTACTAATCCTTCTATTTGATGGAATACTGGTGAATGTGTAGCATCTACACTGTCTGAACGATAGACTGTTCCTGGACAAATAATTTTTATTGGTGGTTTTTGATTTTCCATTACTCTTGCTTGAACTGGTGATGTTTGGCTTCTTAATACAATGTCTTCTGTTATATAAAATGTATCTTGTAAATCTCTTGCTGGATGTTCTGGTGGTGTATTTAATTTGTCAAAGTTATATATTGCCTTTTCTACTTCTGGTCCATCTGCTATTTGATAACCCATTCCTAAGAAAATTTCTTCTACTTCGTCAATAATTTGTGTTATTGGATGCAAAGAACCTAAATTTATTTTTTTACTTGGCTCAGTTACATCAATGTTTTCATTTTCTAGCTTTTTTCTTAGTTCTTCTTTTTGGAATTCTTTTTCTTTTTTGCTTATCAGTTCTTCTAATTCATCTCTAACTTGATTTACTAAACTTCCGAATTATTGGTCTTTCTTCTGGAGATAATGCTCCCATTCCTCTTAATACTACTGTTAGTTCTCCTTTTTTTCCTAAATATTTTACTCTTAATTCATTTAAAATTTTTTCTTCTTTGCAGTTATTTATTTCGTTTAATGAGTTTTCTTTTATTTTTTCAATTTGCTCTTTCATAAATTTTCTCCTTTTCATTCAAAAAGCCATTTCAATCCCTCTTTTTTAGGACTAAATGGCTAGTTTTCGTGGTACCACCTAAAAATTGGTTTTATTTTACTCACATTTTTTATTTTAACATATTTTCTAATATTTTACAAGTGTTTTCATATAATTTTAAATTAAGTTGTGAATTATTTTAACACTGTTTTTATTTTTTCCATCAAATAATGTGTGCCACCATTTGGGTTGTTTTGTGTATTTTCTACCATGCTAACAATTAAAATATCTCCACCTACTTTATTTTCTGTAAAGCAATCAAACCAAGCAAGTGTGCCACTTCCGATTATCATCTTCAGAAGCCTTTAATTCTGCTGTGCCTGTTTTTCCGGCAATTGTTAATCCATCTATTTTAGCAGTATGTCCTGTTCCTTGCACATTTTCTACTACTTGAACTAAATCATTTTTTATCGTGTTTGCTGTATCTTTAGAAAAAACTCCTTCTTTCCAAATTTCTCCTGATTTTGCTTCTTTATATTCTAAATATGGTTTTATCATGTTTCCTTCATTTGCAAAAGCAGAATAAATTGATGCCATATGGATTGGATTTACTAAAATGTTTCCTTGCCCATATCCAGAATCTGCGAGTTTTGTCTCCCCTTCTATTTTGTTTCCATTTTGATTTGCATATTGTGATTTTGCAAGTTCCATTAAAAATGGCAATTGCTCATTAAATCCTAGTTTGTTCAAATTATTAGCAAATTGGTCCCTTCCTGTTTTAAGAGCTGTTTGAGCAAAATATATATTATCTGAGTAAACTAATCCATTTAATAAATTTTTTGCTCCATTATATGATGTTAGTGTAGTAATCTTGTAATCTCCCCAAGAAGAGTCTTTTTGCCAACTTGTTCCTGTATAGCCATAATCATCATTTGGTGTTATTGTATTTGTTGTTAAAGCTATTGCTCCAGTAATTGGTTTAAATGTTGAGCCTGGACAGTATTTTTGTGTAAAACGATTATATAAAGGTTTATTTTCATCATTGTTTAATTCTTGCCATTTACTATCTGTTATTCCTAGTACAAAATCATTGGAATCAAAAGTAGGTGTGCTAACTAATGCAAGCAATTCTCCCGTTTTTGGCTCCATTACAACAAAAAATCCCTTGTCATCTTTTAACTGTTCATAAAATTTGGTTTGTAAACTACTGTCAATTGTAACTTTTACATCTTGTCCATCTTTTTTATCTTGTTTTATAATTCCGAGTTACTCTATTTTCATTTTCATCTACAATATAAATTTCTGTTCCATCTATTCCTCTTAATGTATCTTCATAAACTTTTTCTAATCCTGATTTTCCAATAAGGCTTGATGTGTTATATCCTTTTCCTTTGTTTGCTTCTAATTCTTCTTGGTTTATTCCTTGCACATATCCAACTAAATGTCCGAGCTTCCATTCCTAAAGGATAAACTCTTGCTTGTTCGTCATTAATTAAGACTCCTGGTATTTGCAACAATTTTTGTTTTAAATCTATATTTGATGCTGATATTTTTCGAATTGGCACAAAAGTATCATCTTTTACCCAAGATGCCTGTAATTGTTGATTTATATAGTCTTTTGATACTCCTGTTAATTCAGAAATTTTATTTATATTTTGCTCTTTATTTTCACCTAATTTTCCGAGGTACTATTCCGACAAGATAAAATTGTTCCATTGCTTGCTAATTTTACGTTGTTTCTATCTAAAATTTCTCCTCTTTTTGCTTTAATTGTTGAAATTCTTACCTTTTGATTGTCTGATAGTTGTGGAAAAATAAATTTTGATGACCATTTCAATTTATAATCATTGTCTTGTTTTTGTACTTGCACTTGATTATCAAATTCTACTTCTCCTGCCCCTGTAAACATATTTTCATGATAATTAACTAAAAAAATATCTCCTCCTTGTTTTTCTAAAGTGATATTTTCTATTTTAATATTTTTGCTTTCTATTCCTTCATAGATATTTTTATTTCTTGTTATAAAGTCTTCTTTACTCATATTACTTACAACTTTATCATACATTGCTTCATAATTTTTTTCATTTATTGAACTTATAAATTCTGTTAAAGTTGATTTTATTTTATCTTCTTCTTGCTTATTTAACAGCCATATAATCCCTATAGTAATTGTAGCAATTATTACTACTGCTAATATTATTCCAATTATTATTTTTTTATTTTTCATATGACATCTCTCCTATTTTACTCATTATATAACCATGTTGTAAATTTGTCAAAAAACTCTTTTATTTTACATTTTTATTGTGATATAATAATTTTATCAAATTCAAAGGAGGAATAAAATTATGCCAACGCCACATAATGAAGCAAATTTAGGTGATATTGCAAAAACTGTTATTATGCCAGGAGACCCACTTCGCGCTAAATATATTGCTGAAAATTTTTTAGAAAATGCAAAATTAGTAAATCAAATAAGAGGTATGTATGCTTATACAGGAACCTATAAAGGAAAAGAATTAACAGTTATGGCATCTGGTATGGGAATGCCAAGCATGGGAATTTATTGTTATGAATTATATAAGTTTTATGGAGTAGAAAATATTATAAGGATTGGTTCTTGTGGTGCATATTTACCAGAATTAAATTTGTTTGATATTATTTTAACAGAAAAGGTCTTTTCTGAAAGTAATTTTGCTCTTACTTTAAATAATGAAAATTGCCATATAATAGATGCAAGTAAAGATTTAAATGAAACAATTTCTGATACTGCAGAAGAAATAAATATTCCAATTGTAAAAGGAAATACTGTTTGTACTGATTGTTTTGACTTGTATATGACAGATTTAACTCGGATTTTTTAGTCGTTTGCCTCAAGATTTTAAGCCTATTGGTGCAGAGATGGAAGCATTTGCTTTATTTTACACAGCAAAATTACTTAATAAAAAAGCAAGTTGTTTAATGAGTGTTGTAGATTCTAAATATATTGAAACCGTTGCAACACCTAGCGAAAGGCAAAATGGATTAAATAATATGATAAAATTAGCACTAGAATCTAGCATAAAGTGTTGATATTCTATTTCTTTTGTGTTATAATGATATGGATTCTTGCAAAAATGCATATCAAAGGAGGACAAAAAATGGAAAAGGATCGTATTCTTCGGAAGGTAGTTTTGGAGGAGGTTGTAACTCGCGACGGCAGCACAGGGGTATATGTTGGATCAGATTTTGATTCAGAAGAAGAGATGGTACAGTTCATCGAACATTTCCTTAGTGCTATCTCATCGAGAAAGTCTACCATTTTACATGGCAACATCCAAACACCTTTCGAGGCGAAATCTTAACCGTTTTGGAGTTCAAAAAACCAGGGTTGTTATTACAAGACCCTGGTTTTACTTATTTTTTAATTGATAAAATTTTATATTTCATAATACCTGCTGGAGCATTTACTTCTACTACTTGATTTTTCTTAGCACCAAGTAATGCTGCTCCTAAAGGTGATTCATTAGAAATTTTATTTTCGTCTACATTAACCTCTGTTGAACCAACTATAGTGTATTCTATTTTTTTGTCAAATTCCATATCTAAAACTTTTACAATATTTCCTATTTGAACTGTTTCTGTATCTATATCTTTTTCGTCAATTATTTTAGCATGTCTAATTTTATTTTCTAGTTCTGCTATTTTTACTTCGTTTTCAGCTTGTGCTGTTTTTGCTTCATCATATTCTGAATTTTCTGATAAATCTCCAAAGCCTAAAGCTACTTTTATTCTTTCTGCTATTTCTGCTCTTTTTTCAGTTCTTAAATAGTTTAACTCCTTTTCTAAATTATCATATCCTTCTTGTGTTAATATTACTTCTTTTTCTTCCATAGTTTATTCTCCTTTCTTATCTTGTTAAAAAAATCATTTACTATATTACGTCAAAAAATGAAATTTGTCAAGCAAATTTCACTTTATTTCATTAATTCTTTTTCACCTTTCATATAATCAATTCCAGAAAATACAGTTGCAATAGTTTGAACAATCATCATAATTGTTACAGCCAAGTTTAAAATGAATTCTCCATTTTGTAGATTTCCATTAAAACATGCTCCAAATGCATTTAAATCGACAAATGCCAAAATAATTGCAATCATCTGTGTTACTGTTTTTAATTTTCCCCATTTAGATGCTGAAATTACTTTTCCACCTTTTTCTACTGCAATTAGTCTGTAACCAGATACTAAAAATTCTCTAGCTAAAACAATAATTGGAATCCAAGCAGGTAATTTTGCCATTTCTACTAACATTATCATAGCAGTAATTACTAAAATTTTATCTGCTAACGGATCTAAAAATTTTCCAAATGTAGTTACTTGATTATTTTTTCTTGCTAAATATCCATCTAACTTATCTGTCAAAGATGCTATTACAAATACTAAATCGATAAGCCAATAAGTAACTGGTATTCCAAAAATTTCTCCTTTTATTCCTAGAAATGGAATAATTACCATTATTGGTACTAAAATAACTCTAAAAATAGTTAGTTTGTTTGGTAAGTTCATTACATCCTCCTATTTTAACATTTCTATTGCTTTTTTTAATTGTGTATCATCTTTTTCTTCTACTGATAAAACACTTTTTACTGTATCTGGTAATTCTACAACTTCATCTGGTTCTATTCCCTTTTCATTAATTTCTGCTTTTTTTGGTGTTAAATATTTTTCAGTTGTAACTTTTAATCCACTTCCATCTGGTAATGTTAATATATTTTGAATAATACCTTTTCCAAATGTTTTTGTTCCAACAATTTTTGCTTTTCCTAAATCTTTTAAACATCCTGCAAGTATTTCAGATGAACTAGCCGAATTTTCGTTAGTTAAAATAATAACTGGCATATCAATTATTTTATCCTCTTTTGCTTTTTTTACTTCTTCGTTATTATTTTTATCTATTTCATATAAAAGAACTTCTCCTTTTTCTACGAAGTAATCTGCTATTTTTAAAGCCTCTTGTACAATTCCTCCACCATTATTTCTTAAATCAATAATTAAAGATTTTATTCCTTGACTTTTTAATTCTTCAAATTGGTTTTTAAAGTCTTCTGCTGTATTTTCGTCAAAAGATGAAAATACTATATAACCTATATTATTTTCTAAAATTTTTCCTTCTACTGGATTAACTATTATTTTTTCTCTTTCTATTTCAAATGTTTTTGTTTCTGTTCCTCTTAATATTTCTATTGTAACACTAGATTCTTCTTTTCCTTTTATTTTGCTTGATGCAACAGACATTTCGCTTCCTTTATATTCAACTCCATCTACAGATATAATAAAATCACCTGGCAAAATTCCTGCTTTTTCTGCTGGACTATTTTTTATTGGTGCTAGTACTTGTATTTTATCTTCTTTGGTATTTTCTACCATATAAATACCAATTCCAATAAAGTTTCCCATTGTGTCTTCTAAGTAATCTTTCATATCTTCTTTAGAAATATATTCTGTATATGGATCACCTAAGGCTTCTATATAACCTTTAATTGCTCCTTCTTTTAGTTTTTCTTCATCTACATCGCCTAGATAATATTTATTAAGTATGTTTTTATATCTGCTTAATGTTTCTTGAATATCTGAATTATCACCAACCAGACTACTAATAGGCATGTTTTTGTTCAAAAAATATTGATACATACCAATTGATGTAAGTAAAAAAGTTATAAATGCTACTAGAATAACTAGCATAATAATTTTATATGCTTTAAATCTTGTTTTTTCTTCCATTTGTTAATTTCCTCCTGTTCCTTATTAATCAACATCAATGGGCGGAATCCTCTCCGCCCCTTTTAATATTATATGTTTTTTTATTAAAAATAATTACGAAATTAGATTATTGTATATATGGTAATGGGTCTACATATGTACCATTTTTTATCATTCCAAAGTGTAAGTGACTTCCTGTTGAATGTCCTGTTGTACCAACAGCTCCTATTTGTTGACCTGCTGTTACTGTTTGACCTGTTGATACATAAATTGCAGAGCAGTGTGCATAAATTGTAACTAAACCATTTCCATGGCTAATTTGTACATAATTACCAAATCCTCCACCACATCCACAGTTATTTCTTGAATTTTTTGGATAATCATGAGTACATGTATTAGATACATAAATGACTGTTCCAGAACCTGCTGCTAAAATACTTGAACCATGTGGTGCTGCTAAGTCAATTGCTTTGTGATTGGTAGAGCCTATTCCACCGAGGTGATGTTCTTCCTCCAAAGTAAGAAGAAATATAAGTATAGTTTGGACAAGGCCATACCATTTGTCCATTATGTACTGTTCCACCAGATGAAGGAGTAGTGACTGTTGCATTTCCATTTTGACCTTTATTTTTATTTTCTTGTTCACGTCTTGCTGCTTCTTCGGCTGCTTTTCTCATTCTTTCTTGTTCTGCTTCATATTCTGCTTTGTATTGATCTAATTTTTTTTGCAAGTCTTTTTCTTCTGCTGATAGATTTTCTATTTGCTTGTTCTTTTCATTTTTTGCTGACTGTAACTGTGTAGAAACACTTTGTTTACTTGCTTTAGAGGTTGCTAAACTTTGTTTATTTGCTTCTAATTCTTTTTTAGCTTCTTCTATTTCTTGTTTTTGTTTTTCAATTTGCTCTAGTAATTCTGTGTCAGCATCTGCTATTTTAGATACTAAATAATAATTTGATATCATATCTACAATATTATCAGATGACAACAAAAAGTCTAAATAAGAGGTTTCTCCTGACATGTAAGATGCTACTAATCTCTTTTCTAATAAATCATCTTGCTTTTTATAGTTATCTTCTGCTTCTTTTATTTTGTTTTGAGAATCTTCTATTTTAGTATTTAAAGTTGAAATTTCTCCATCTAATTTATCAATTTCTTCTTCATATGTATCAATTTGTGTTGTTAGTTTATCAACCTCTTTTTGTACTTCTGATTTTTCTGTCTGCACATTTGTTATTTCTTTTTGTGTTTCGTCTATTTTTGTATTTAATTCTTGCTGAGTTGCAGCAAAACAAATTGTGCTAAGTAACAAAACAATACTTATTATTCCACCTGTTATTTTAAATACTATTTTTCTCATAAGTTCCTCCTATTTTACTTTAATTAGTTGTATTTTGCGTTTCGTTTTGTGCTTGTTCATTTTTTGTTGTATTTTGTGTTGAATTTTCTGCTGAATTTTGTGTTGCATTCTCTTCTGAATTTTGCGTTGTTGCCTCTGGTATTACTCCTGTTGTAACATATGGCAATGGGTCTGTTGTTTGTCCGTTAATTCTAACTTCGAAATGAGCATGTGGTCCTGTTGACATTCCGAGTTGAACCTACTTTTAAAATTGGTTCTCCTCTTTTTACAATTTGTCCTGGTTTTACTAAAATTTCTGAACCATGTGCATATAATGTTGCAATTCCTCCACCATGGTCAATCATAACCATATTACCATAGCCAGAAGTCATTTCTGCTTTTGTAACAATTCCATCATTTGCAGCAACAAAATTTGCTCCCATTGGTGCTCCAATATCTAAACCTGAATGTAGTCTATTTATGTGTAAAATTGGATGAAATCTTATTCCATATTTAGAAGTAATTCTTGTATATCCTGGAACTGGCCATGCCAATTCTCCACCTATATATGTAGAATCTAATCCTTCCATTGCAAGAGCAAGTATTTCGGAATTAACTTGTGCATATGCTTGATTGTATTCATCTATTTTTGCTTGTAATGCTTTTTCATCATCTGATAATTTTGCTATATAGTTTTCCCTAACGCTTTTTGTGTTTTCTAATATCTTTGCTGTTTTAGTTTGATTTTGCTTCATTGATGCATATTCTTGCCTTGTTTTATCCAATTTTGTTTTTTCTAATTCAATTTCATTTTTTTGTTTTTCTACACTTTCTAATAATTCTGTATCATAATTTGCAAGTTCTGTAATTAAGAAATAATTTGACAAAAAGTCTGAAATACTTTTTGAACTTAATATTACTTCTAAGTATTCGATGTCTCCTGATTTATACATTTGCACTAATCTTTTTTCTAGTAATTCTTTTCTTTTATTATATTGTTCTTCTGTAATATTTAATTTTTCCTCTACTTCATCAATTTGAACTAATAAACCATCTATTTTTTTATTTAGTTCATCTAATTCTTTTTGAGATGTTTCAATTTTTTCATCTAATCTTTGAAGTTGTTCCAAGTTTTCAGAGATTTCTCCTTGCACACCTTCTAGTTCTTCATTTGAACTTGTAATTTGATTTTGTATTTCTTCTTGCCTTGTTTGTAAGTCTGTTATGTTTTCTGCATATACAAAAGAAAGTACGCAGAAACTAGAAAGTATGAAAACTAAAATAATACTTATAACTTTTTTCATATCTTCCCCTTATACTTTCAAATATTTTCTCATTGAGATAACACTTCCGTATAGCACCTATTCCTATTCCTAATAACATGTAGACAAATATAATTGAGTTAAACATATCGCTAAATGTTACTAAACTTAAGCCTATTCTTTGTAAAAGTGGTGAATTTACTGCATTTTCTGCCATAAGGTTATATGTAGTTCCAACAATTACAATAGAGATTATACTTGCAAATATTCCAATGACCATACCTTCTACAATAAATGGCCATCTAATAAATCCATTTGTTGCTCCTACATATTTCATAATAGATATTTCTTTTCTTCTTGCATGAACAGTAAGTTTTATTGTGTTTGATATTATAAAAATAGATATCACAACTAATAGCATTAAAATAACTCCTGTTACTATTTTAACTCCATTTGCTAAATTAATTAAAGTTTCAACTGTTCTATCTGCACTATTTATTTCTGTAACATAATCTAATGTTAATATTTGATCTTGTACTTCGCTACTTAAGGTTAAGTCTGTTAAAGTTACAATATAAGATGCTGGGAAAATTTCTTCACGCCCTACTAATAAATCTTTGTGCTCTCCAAATCTTTCTCCCATAATGTTAAATGCATCTTCTTTTGTTAAAAATTCTACTGTGCTTACACCATTTATGCTTCTTATTTTTTCTCCTAATTCATCAATTTGCTCTTGTGTTGCAGAATCATCTATAAATGCTTGTATTCCCTGTTCTGATTCTACTTGATTTACAAAATGATTTATGTTTTCTGTAAGAATTAGGAATATTCCAAAAATAATCATGGTTGCACACATAATCATAAGGGATGCTCCTGTTGATTTTTTATTTTTGAATACATTTCCAAATCCTTCTCCAATAAAATATCCAAACCTGTTATATTTCACAATCATACCCACCTTTTTTATCATCTCTTATTATTTCGCCTTTACGTATATGGATAACCCTTTTTTTCATACGATCTACGATATCTTTTGCATGTGTTGCAACAACTACGGTAGTTCCTCTCATGTTTATATCATTTAATAGTTCCATAATATCCCATGCAGTGTCTGGATCTAAGTTTCCTGTTGGTTCATCTGCAATTAACATTGATGGATTATTAACTAAAGCTCTAGCTAGTGCTACTCTTTGTTGTTCTCCACCTGATAATTCATTTGGATACATTTTAGCTTTTCCACTTAGTCCGAACTAAAGATAATACCATTGGAACTTGTCTTCTTATATGCCTTGGTGTTGCTCTTACTATGTACATTGCATAGGCTACATTGTCATAAACAGTTTTATCTGGTAAAAGTCTAAAGTCCTGAAATACTACTCCCATACTTCTTCTTAAATATGGAATTCTGCTTGGTTTTAAGAATGTTGTGTCTTTACCATTTATGATTATATTTCCTGATGTTGGTTCTTCTTCTTTTAATATTAGTTTTATAAGTGTTGATTTTCCACTTCCTGATGAGCCTACTAAAAAAGCAAATTCTCCTTTTTCAATAACAAAATTGGCATTTCTTACTGCTTCTGTACCAGTTGTATATGTTTTTGTTACATTTCTAAATTCTATCATGAATTTGTTCTCCCCAATCTTTATTTGCATAAATAAATTTATTCTATTTAATCATAACAATAAAGTCCTTTTTTTGCAATACTTTTTTCTTAAAAAAACGATAGAAATTATTGGTTTTTTTGCATTTTCTATCTTTTTTCTCCTTTTTTCTTCCTTTTGTAAAATTCACAAAAAATTCACAAAAGAAAAAACCCCCTAGACTACCGCCTAGAAGGTTTCTTCTTCTTTCTTTTTCTTCACGCCATACGTACAACCACCAAATTGTTCATACATAATGTTAGCAGCGGCTATCTCCCGCTCTGGAACATCATTAATATCAGGATTGCAGTTTTGTTCACATTCTCTGCATTTACACATTTTGCAGAGTGGATTTGGCTTTTTTTTGAAGATCCCCATTTGTTATATCTCCTCCTACTTTTGTTGCAATTGTTTACATGTGTCTTTCATATTATAACATAACTATATAAATTTTTCTACTATTTTTTCTGAATTTAATCCAAAATATTTTAATAGTTCTTCTGCTTTGCCTGATTTTCCAAAAATATCTGGCATTCCCATTCTTTCTAATTTTGCAGGATATTTATCTGTTAATACCTCAGAAATTGCTGAGCCCAAACCTCCAATTATACTATGGTCTTCTATAGATACTAATTTTTTTGTTTCTTTTGCACATTTTATAATTGTTTCTTCATCAATTGGCTTAATTGTATGAATGTCTACTACTCTTACATTTTTTCCTTGTCCTTTTAATTTTTCTTGAGCTTTTATCGCCTCAGAAACCATTACTCCTGTTGCAAAAATTGTTCCATCTGTTCCTTCTCCTATTTGAACTGCTTTACCAATTTCAAATTTTTTATCCTCATCATAAATAATTTCAGTTGAAAGTCTTGCAAGCCTTACATATACTGGTCCTTCTATTTTGCTTATTTCTTCTATTAACCATTTTGTTTGTGTATCATCAGATGGAGAAAAAACTTTCATATTTGGTAAAGTTCTCATAAGGGAGATATCTTCTAACATTTGATGTGTTGCTCCATCTTCTCCTACTGTAATTCCGACTGTGTGTTGCACAGATTTTTACATTTAAGTTTGGATAGCATACACTATTTCTAATTTGGTCATAACTTCTTCCTGCTGCAAATACTGCAAAAGTGCTACAATATGGAATTTTTCCACAGGTTGCTAATCCACTTGCTGTTGCTACCATATTTGCTTCTGCTATTCCCATATCAAAAAATCTGTCTGGATAGGCTTTTGCAAATAAACTTGTTTTTGTTGCACTTGCTAAGTCTGCATCTAATACAACTATTTTTTCATTTTTTTTACCTAAGTTTACTAGTGCTTCTCCATAACTTTCTCTGGTTGCTTTCTTTTCTTCTTTCATATTTACTATTTCCTCCTTGTATTTTCAAAACTTTTATATGCTTTTTATTTCAATTCTTCTATTGCTTGGTTATACTGTTCTTCATTTGGTGCTTTTCCATGCCATCCTACTTGATTTTCCATATAAGATACACCTTTTCCTTTTATAGTTTTTGCAATAATACATGTTGGCTTTCCTTTTACATTTTCTGCTACTTCAAATGCCTTTATAATTTCTTCTATGTTGTGACCATCTATTTTAATTATTTCAAAACCAAAACTTCTAAATTTTTCGTCAATTGGATATGAACTCATTACTTCTTCAATTGTTCCATCTATTTGCAAGTTGTTATTATCAACAATAACACATAAATTATCTAGTTTGTATTTGCTTGATGCCATTGCTGCTTCCCAAATTTGACCTTCTTCTATTTCTCCATCTCCTAAAATGCAATAAACTCTATAATTTTTTTTGTCCATTTTTCCTGCAATTGCCATTCCATTTGCAGAAGACAATCCTTGTCCTAATGAACCTGTTGTCATATCTACTCCAGGAACTTTGTTTTTGTCTGGATGTCCTTGTAAGTAACTATCTATTTTTCTAAATGTTTTTAAGTCTTCTATTGGGAAAAATCCTCTGTTTGCTAAGCAACTATAAAGTGCTGGCGAACAATGCCCTTTGGATAATACTAATCTATCTCTATCCTCCCAGTTTGGATTTTTGGGATCTATATTTAGTTGCCTAAAATATAATACTGTTAAAATGTCTGCAATTGATAGTGAGCCTCCAGGATGCCCTGATTTTCCACTATATACTTCTTCTAGTATTCCTCTTCTTACTTTTTTTGCCATTTCTTCAAGTTTACTTTTTTCTAATTTTTCCAATCTTATACACCTCTTTTTTTGTATTTCTCTTACATTTTATCCTTTTGTTTTATGTGTTGTCAATAGATTTTAAATAAATAAACACCCTTTGTTTTAAAGAGTGTTTATTATTTCTTTTTGAAGTTTTTCTATTTCTTCTCCGGGTTAACCCTGTTAATTCTTCTATTTGCTTTCTTTCCATATTATTTTTTAGCATGTTTTTTGCTACCTGAAAAATTGCTTTTTTTTCTGCTTTCCTTATTCTTCTAACTTCTCTTATTTTGTTTTCTAAAAGTTCTACTATAAATTTTTCAAAATTTTCCATCGTTCCTTTTCCTCCTCCTTCTAATATTTCTTTGCATTTTTCTAATTCTTCTTGGTTTAACAGTTTCTTTACTAAATTAGAATATTCAAATATTCGCTTTATTGCTTTTCTTTCATCTTCTGTCATTTTCTTTTGTATTAATTTCTTTATTGTTTCTTTTGGAAATCAATATATTCCTTTAATTATATTCTTTCTTTATTTAAAAGTCAATTTTGATTGTTAAGTAAAGCTAATAGAATACTTGTTTTTTCTCCTATTTTCTTTTATTTTTTTAACTTTTGGGATTTTTTTCGAATTAAATTTGTTTTGAAAAAATTTTTTTATTGTTTTATATAATAAAAAGTCAACGTTTTTAGGTACTTTTTTCATCGCAATTTTCGACATTTTTCGAACTTTACTGGATCTTATTTTTATCATTTGTTTATATTTATTTTCTAACATTAAAATCACTCTAAATACTTGTATTTTCTGCACTTTCATTATCTCATTTTAGTGCTTTTACTAGTATTTTGAGTGATTTTTTTAGTTTCTTTTATTTAAATACCTTGACTTTTGTAAATGGTAAAATAATATGTAGGAAAATGGCAAAAAAAAATGTCGTTTTTCCTACATATTTTTTGTGTCATCAA
>CANQHU010000006.1 GCA_947623945.1 uncultured Clostridia bacterium
ATTGATGACACAAAAAATATGTAGGAAAAACGACATTTTTTTTTGCCATTTTCCTACATATTATTTTACCATTTACACCAGTTAAAAAATTCTTTATTTCCATTTTTAATTTCTGTATAAGAAATTTCAGCAACTTCATAATCATGTATTTTCTTTATTTCATTTTCTATTTTACTAAATAAACTTTCTTTTGTTCTAAGTTCTAATTTATATTCATCGCATTCTTCTAATTTATTATTCCACCAATATTTAGAATGAACTTTTGTAACCTGACTTCCAGCTACTAATCTTTTTTTAAGTAATGTATCTACTATCTTGTTTGCTATTTCTTCTTTATTACATAGTGTTGTTACAATTATATATTTATCCATAATTTACTCCTCAATAATATATTTTTTAACTGCATTAACAACTTCATCATGTACTTTTCCATTGCTTATTAATGCACCATTTATACTTTGGTCATATCTTTGTTCATTTCCAAACAAATCAGTAACTTTACCGACCTGCTTCTTCAACTATTACTTTAACTGCTGCAATATCACAATGTTTATGTTCTGTCCCTGTAAAAATTGTTAAACTATAATCTCCAGTAGCAACTAGGCAACTTGCTCTTGTAATACTTCCAATATCATTTAAGCGAGTTTTCTTTCTTAATTCTTCAAATACTTTACAAACATTATATTTTGCTTTAGACCACATATCACAATGACATACTGTTCTAATATCATCTAAAGTATAATCATTTACAGAAATTTTTTCATTATTTTTATAGGCTCCTTTTCCTTTAATTGCTGTATATAAACTATCTGTAAAAGGGTCATAGACTACTCCAACATTTGGGACACCATCAATTACTAATGCCAAAGAAAATACTGCTACTGGTATATGTCTAGCATACATAGCTGTTCCATCAACTGGATCACATACCCATACAAAATTACTTTTACCAAATTGTTCTTCTTCGCCATCTACACTATGCTCAGGATATTTTTCTTTTACTCTTTTAATTAAATATGAATTAATTTCTGTATCAGCAATAGTTACAATTGTTTTATCGCCTTTATAACTAGCACCATTATTTTGATTAAAGTATTTAATCATTATTTTACCTGCTTGATATGCAATATCTTTTGCAAACTCTAAATATTCTTCCATTTCTAATCTTCACTCCTTAACTTTGATACTAATATTTCTGCGTTTTTATAAGTTATTGAATTTTTTCCATATCTAATTTTAATATCTTCTAATCTTTTTGTATAACCAACATCATTACCATATTTATCAATTTGCATATCTGCTTTATTCAATATTTCTAAATATAATGATGAGTATTGGGCATTTATATCTCCATGATAATAAACTTCTTTCCAGTATTTATAATCATTCCTTTTTAATATTTCTCCACCTATATGTTCATGATTTAAATTATTTCCATACTCATAGCCAATATCATGATTAAATCCCAATACAAATAAATTTTGTAATTCTTTATCATCTAAATTATATTCTTTTCCTATTTTAACCATTTTTTTAGCAACAGCTAATGAGTGCTTTAATCTATTTTCATCCATATTTTTCTCCCAATATTTTATTTAACTATCTTACATTTAGTTTTTATATCGTGTTCACCACAATTAGTTTTGTAATAATTAAAAAAGATAATATCCATCTTTTCTTTACTAATATTTTTATTTATATTAGTTATAGGGGTGTAGAGTACATCATATAGTAAGTATTCAGAACCTGTTTTATTAAATCCAAGTCTTTTATAAAATTCAAGTCTCGTTATAGTAATTGGATTATCTTCATTTTCAGATTCTATTTCAGCAATTAATCCATTATTATTAACTATCTTATTAGTTAAAATTTGTATAGCTTTTGTTCCATAACCTTTATTTTGAAATTCATTAAATATAGCAAAATAATCTAAATAAAAGGGATAATCGTCATTCAATTTTTCAAGCATAAAAAATCCAATAGTTATATCATCTAATAAAATCTTATAAAACTTTTCTATACCTTTTTTATAAGTATTTTCTATTTTTCTCCATTCTCTTTGTTCATCTTCTGGAAATAATTTAATATATCTATCGTAGATTCTTTCTTTAAATTCATTTATTGTTATTTCTATTACATCTATCATTTCAAACTCCAAATTTTCATATTTTAAACTACATTTCCAAGATATATATATCTATTTTAAGTTTATTTCCTTTAAAAATTCTTCCAAAGTAAATTCTCTATTATATTCATCAATTATAACATATTTAGACTCATTTTCTTTATAAAAACTTATGAAACTATTTAAGTCTGTAAAATTACGAAATTTAAAATCTTTTACAATTTGAACTCCAATAACATAGTTATTAATAGGGTCAATGTATAATGTTGTTTCATTTATATATTCTGGCTCATATTGTCTACATTCTTCCATTACATCTTTATTATTAATGGGTAAAATATTAGCAACTTTATCATTAAGTTCTTTATACAAATTATCAAGTTTTGAATTAAACTCTTTTTCTAATAAATCCAACTTATTTATTGTTTCATTAGTAATTTTTCTATCTCTCAAATAGTATGTACAAGACATTTTTACCTCATTTCTCAAATTTGCCAACGATATTGGCAAATTTATATTTTATCTTACAAATTCATAATTGTCAGTAGGAAGTTTTGCACCACTTCTTTTTAGTAGTTCAAATTCATCATATTCTGTCATTCCATATGTCGCTAAAATTTCTTTGATTTCTGGTCGTGTTGGTTCCGGTAATCTCGCTGCAAAAACAGCAAATAATCTAGGATTATCATATAAAGCATTAATTTGAGGAAATGCAATTAATAATTTAAATCCATTTTGTTGAGCTTCTTTAACATTTTCAAGAATGTATTTAAAGTAGAATGTACCATTTTCTTTATATAGTTTAGCAACTTTAAATTTGTTTCCTGTTTTTACATCTTTCCAAACTAGATATACTAAATCTTGTTCCATTTTTATTTACACCTCATCTTTCAAATTATATATTTCTAGCATTCTTTTTCTTCTTTCTAAAATATACAGTCTTAATAACTTTTTCATATTGTCATTTATTATATCATTATCAAATTCATTTAAAATACTCTCAATATTATTTTCATTAATGTTGTCTTTAATTTTTTCTATATACTTTATTGTTTGTGAATAAAAATTATCTTTTAGTTTTTTTAATAATTCAAAGTGTCTAATAGGTCTTTCATTTTCCCAGCCAATTGCTGATTTTGATTTTGTATTTATTAGTGATTCAAATTTCATTTTATCTTTAAAAAATATTCCTATATCATTATTATCTTCATAAGCACATAGAGAAGAACCATTATCATATAACGGACTCATTTTATAGTCAAAATATATATCTAACATATTCTCTGGTGTTTTATATATAGTTCCCTTCGATATAATTGCAAAGTTACTATGATGTCTATCACTATTTCCTATTAAAACATCAAAAATTATTACTTTGTATAATTCTTCAATATCAATTATTCCAGATAGACTTTTTTGTATCATTTGAACAGAATATTTAATATTGGAATATGAATCCTCTAATTTATCCTTAATATAATATGGATATTGTGTTTGAATAAATGCTAATACTTCTAATAAATTTGATTCTGAATCTTCTAGAATATTATAACTCATAGATCCAATTCTTCCGTTTATATGTACCAATATCAACTTTAGCACATTCTACATCTATTAATTTTCCAATTTCTGTTGCAAGTTTTTCTGCCCAATATTCTCCAGTAATCTGTCCATCACTTTTTACTTTCGGAAATTTGAATAAACCTCTTTGATTTGTTTCTGGATTAACAAGCCATAACTTTTCACTTGCACCACTACCAAATTTTCCGGATTCAGTATCTTCAATCCAATTATCAAAGTTTTTTACTTCAATCATTTTATACCTCCAATACATTCTTTATTCAATATAATTATTTTTCTTCTTTCTACTTTTATTTATATTTTCCCTGTTTCTACATTGTATAGTATCATATTCAGCTTTAATGTTTTCAGCAATAAATGGTTTGCCACAATGCTTACATAACTTAACTTCTGTTCTTCCACTAGTTTCATTTAATAGCAAAATAGTTTCTAAAATTGCACATAAAGACATAAAGTTCCACTTGAATTTTATTTGACCATTTTCTATTCCATAAGAAATATTAGTCTTTTTTAATGTATCTGAAGTAATACTACTTTCATATACTTCTTTTATATCATCAGGAACATCATCATACAAATATGCACATATTACAAGTTTTCTGTTATAAATTGAAATTGCAAAATCTATTATTTCCGAAATTGTTTCTGCATAATTTTTGGAGAAAATAATATCATCAAGTCTATCTCCTTCAGTTTGTTTAAAATAATCATCTAAACCTGCGTTTCTTTGATAGTCATTTGCTTTCATTGTTTTAGACCAGTCCATTTTTGTATCAGCCCAAAAATAACTTTTTTCAAATTCTTTAGCAGTCATAACTTTATTATATCCTAAAACAACAGGAATATCTGCATTATCCATAAAGTCGTAATTTTCAGGTAAGTATCTAAAAGTACCAAGCAAACCATAATTGTTTACAAATTCGAGTACGAGCTTTTGAAACTTTTCCATCTTGCTTTGTGCTTCAGTAGATAGTTCTTTATTACCTAATTTAAATATTTCATTTCCAACTGATTCTTTTCCAATGACCAATAAATCTTTTAATATTTGATTTCTTACTTCAAATGGGTCGTATGTACTTGGTTTTGCATTTTTATCTGGTAATATGTAATATTTATCATTGTTTTTTTCAATTATGTACTTACTGTATTTACACCATTTTGCAGTAAATTCAATTCTTTCTTCTTTAATCATTTCACACCTCAAAAAAATTTTACAAAATTTTAGAAAACTAGTTGACTTTTATAATAATATGTTATATATTTGTAACAGTTGAGTTACTATACTATTTCAACAAGATATATTAAACACCTTGTAATTCTATATTTATTATATAATTTTTAAGAGATAATGTCAACAGATAGTAACTTTATACAGGACTAAAGATTAAAAAATTTTTCGAGCAAAAAGATATCAAAAATATGCAAAATATGATAAGATAAGCATATAAAGATATCTTTTTTTGATAAAAAAATATAAAGAAAAGGGTGTGATACATATGAAAAGAGAAAATTGGAATACAAGGGAAAAAAGAAGAGAAGCAGAAAGAAATACTAATCAATTAGCAGAATTATTAAAAATATTAAATCACTTTTTTCCAGATTTAAGAATTCAACTTTTAAATGTGAAAGACCCAAGAAAGAAAAATTATGCAACATATGAAACAGATGTCATATTACTAGAAAGAATACTAGCATACATATTTGGAGTATCAAGTATGAATGAAATAACAGAGAGATTTAATACAGAAGAAGCATTAGCAAATTTTGTATTACTAGCACAAAGACATAAAATAAGTAGTTTACCGCATGGAGACACAGTGAATGATTTTTTAGAGAAATTAGAACCAGAAGAAATAGAAAAAATAAGGAATAATATGGTAAAAAGGCTATTAAAAATGAAATGCTTTGATGAATACAAATATTTAAATAAATATTGGAAGGTCATCTTTGATGGAAGTGGAATATATAAATTTGATAAAAAACATTGTGAACATTGTTTAACAAAGACATACAATAAAGGAACAGAAGAAGAAAAAACAGTATATTTTCATTATGTATTAGAATGTAAGTTAGTAGTAGGAGAACTGGCAATAAGTATGGGAACAGAATTTATAGAAAATCCAGAAGGAGAGTTTGAAAAACAAGATTGTGAATTAAAAGCATTCTATCGATTAGAAAAGAAAGTAAAAGAGAAATATCCAAGATTACCAATATGTATAATAGTAGATAGTGAATATGCATGTCAGCAAGTATTGGAGATATGTAAAAAGAATAAGTGGGAGCACATAATAAGGTTTAAAGAAGGAAGTATACCAACAGTAGCAAAAGAATTCGAAGAATTAAAAGAATATGGAGGAGATATAACCATTGAGAAAGATGGAAGAATATATAGATATGTAAATGATATAGAATATAAAGGATATAAAGTAAATGTAATAGAGATGGAAGAACCGGAAAAGAAATATCCCTTTCGTATATATGGTGTCGAAAAGAATAGATAAAAAAATACAAGAGGAAATAGTAAAAACAGGAAGAGAAAGATGGAAAATAGAAAATAAAGGATTTAATGAGCAAAAAAATCACGGATACTTTATACAGCACGTATTTAGTGAAAATTACAATGCAATGAAAAATCACTATTTACTAGCACAAATAGCACATATTATAAGGCAGTTAATGGAAAGAGGAATAAAAATATATAAAAAGCACAAGAAAAAATTAAAAGATATATCAGCCAAATTATTTGAATTATTTAGAACAAAAGAAGAAATAAAAGAGGCAACAAAAAAATGCCAAATAAGATTTTATAACGAAAATACGAGTTAAGATAGACAGTACATTGAAAAGTAAAACGTAAAAATAATTAGACAGGTGCTTTTTGCGCTTTTTTTAAGATAAAAATAAAAACAAAAAAATAAATAATCCTTTAGAAAAAATATACGAATTTAATCTTTAGTCATGGCAAAAGAATGGAACATTTGATATAGAGCATATATATTCAAAGAATTATAACGCAATGAAAGTACATTATTTCTTTATACAATTTGCACACACGATAAGGCAATTATTGGAAAAAGGGCTGAAATACGTAAAGGAACTAAAAATGAGCATAAAAGAAGTAAGTGCCTTAATTACCCAAGCACTTACTACAACCATAACAAATCTAACTGGATATAAGCAAATCCAATTAAGATTTTCTAGTTAAATTATAAAAAAACAAAAGAAAAAAATCAAGAGAAAAACGAAAGAAAATTAAAATAGTACAATATTTATGAAACCTAAAATGTGGAAAACATGGCAGTTCTAATAAAAACATCTCACTGTTGTGGAAAACTATTTTTAAAAATTAGTAAAAAGTGGATAACTACAAAAATACCAAAAAATGGAAGTGGAAAAGATGAAATATATATAACTAAAAAAATTTAATCTTTATTTCTGAAAATTTCATAAATCATTTGACTTTTTCACTTATTTTGAGTATAATAATTATAGAAAGATGAGATACCACAGAAATGTGGCGTATCGTTTGATTAATATTTTAAATTAAAATACATCTCTAACGATCCAACAGAGATGTGTTTTTTTTATTGTCTAATTTTCTTACTGTAACAACTAGAGCTACAAATAAGGCAATAGCGACAACGGTTACTATTGCAAGTTCAATAAATAATATGTATATAAAAAATAAGTAGACTTGTTCTAATAACATATGCATCGCCTCCTCTCAAGTAGGATACGATACACCACATCCTGTTTCTCTCATCTAGTTATAGATTATACTTTATTAATATATAAAAATCAATAGTTTTTTACTAAAAAAGCAAAAAAATGTTCTGCAATATTTTATATCTAAAAATATTATCAAATATTTTAATACCAATGATAAGTTAGACTGTTATTCTAACAAAAGTTCTAACATTTAATTCAAATTTTTAGAAAAGCAATTTTTATGTTTTAGTTGCAACTTTATCAATATTTATAATTTTATAACACTAGAGTATAGCTGAATTGATAGTCTATTAAACATTGATAAAAAATGTTATTCAATAGTAAAAAATAAATATCGTAAAATTCTTAAAATCCTGCGGCCCAATAAGCCGTGCCGGTTCGATTCCGGCCATCTGCACCAACGACGTATCTGTTCAAATGTTTCATAAATATTTAAAATCTTTCTCTATTTAGTTTATAAATTTTTACAACATATTTTCTTAAAAGAAAATCCTTTTGAATATGATTCTGAAAATAAAGTGTCAGCACATGACACAATAAATGACACATAAAAAGACACGATAAAATTAACTAAAAATGAATAACAAATTTTAAATTTAATAATTAGCAATAATCAAATAACAAGAGAAGAAATTGTAAATGAAACCAAGCCTTTCAGATAGAACTATATCAAGGGCAATAAAACACTTACAAGATGAAAAATTTATTGTAAGAGAAGGTTCGAAGAAAACTGGATATTGGAAAATTTTGAAATAGTTAGTGGGGTAAAATTGACATTCAACATAATATTTTGTATAATAAGTTTACAAAAATTTTTTGGAGGTGTTCTTATGAATCAAACATCATGGGTTATTCAGGTATTAGATGATTCACTGGGCAGGAGCATTGAATATCCAAATCGGTTCTGGCTACGTCAAAATGTAGAAAAATTGCACATTCGCGTATGCGTTGAGAATTGTGTAGTAAATACTTTTGACATTGCAGAAAAATGGGCAGAAGAAGGAACAATTCTTATTCAGGAAGGAAAAAACGTTCAGTTTAAGGATGATTTTCATCCTGGAAAAGAGGCTTTACTGCTTGTCAAGTATGAGTCAGAAGATGCCTATTTGGTTTTTCTTTACTCTCCAAAAGAATGAAAAGTGGGTGGCGATGCCACCCATAATATTTATAATTCTATGTCAAGATTTTGTAACAATTCATATTCATGTTCAATTTGTCTTTATAAGGAATTTCTATTAATAATTAAACCTGATTGAAACGTTGAAATCAACATAAAAATGTGATGTAATTTCTATACGAGTGAATTAGGCTAGCAATTTAACTTAATTATTTCAATATTTGGAGGTATGATTATGCCTAGGGAAAAATCAAGAGATGGTGTGTACACTATCTCTGCACCAGATAATGCAAAGACAGGCTGTCAACCACATTTTTATGGAAAAGTAGAGTATGACAAAGTTCAGGAAGTATTTCTTGAAGTTGTTGAAGGTCGTGAAGTCAATCTGTTGAATCTAGCAAGGGCAATTACTTTTGATTGCTTTTCTTATGATGGCAAAGGGTTAAATTGGTTAGCATGGCAGTTGAGGTGTAATGTTAAAGCGGGAGAAAATGAATATAGATTTATTTTTAATTTTATTGATATTTATAGCAGTAAACTAAAAGAATAAAAAAGTTGTAAATATCTACGTTGTTTGCTCCATTAGAACACCAAATATTTTGAAAAATCAAAACTTGGTGTTTTAATTTTAAAATAGTGCAAAGTTCTAACAGAAGTTCATCAAGGCAAAAATGTGTGAACTACTAGATTTTTTATTAGAAATATGGTATAAAAACTATTGAGGAGAAAAAATAAAATGGAGAATGAAAATAAAGAATATTTGGAATTTGCAAAAGGAATAGCATATGAAGCAGGAAAAATAATGTTAAGATATTTTAATCAAGATAATGGTTCAAGTTATAAAGGAGATAAAACAATTGTAACTATTGCTGATACCGAAATAAATTCATATTTAATTGAACAGGTAAAGAAAGAATATCCTAACCATTCTGTAGATGGCGAAGAAGAACAATTTGGTAGAAGTAATTTTGTATGGGTATGTGATCCAGTTGATGGAACAGCTATGTATGCTAGACATATACCAGTAGCAGTATTTTCTTTGGCATTAGTAATTGATGGCATTCCAAATGTTGGTGTAGGAAGTATTATAAGAGCTTGTATGTGTGTTGCTTCTGGGGATTTTACTCTTGCAATTTTTCCAGGTACTAAACACAAAAATTGTGATATTGCTGCTGTTAAAGTAAATGAAAAAGTACATGATGAAGTAGTCAATACTATAAAAAAATATTTAATATTAAATTAAAAAATGAAATTAGGATGGTATAAATATGTTTTATATAGCACAACTATTTGGAATAATAGCATTAGTAGTCCTTATAAGGAGCTTTCAAAAAAATGAAAAAGATACTTTATTAAAATATCAAATATTTTCAAGTTTACTATTTGCTTTACAATACCTATTTTTAAATGCGATTTCTGGATGTTTAATGAATTTAATGACAATGTTAAGAAATCTTATATATAAAAAATTTAATGAAAAAATTCCAATTATATATTTAATATTAGTTATAATATGCATGATTATTTTATCATTGATGTCTTATAACGGAATTATAAGCCTACTTCCTACTTTAGCTGTAATACTATATAGCATAGCTTTATGGCAAAAAAATCTAACTATAACAAGAATTACTGAAGTAATTTCTTGCTTACTTTTTATAATATATAATATTAAAGTTTTAGCAATAAGTGGTTTAATATCAACTTTTATTGAAATGTTTTCAGCTATAGTAGCTATATATAAATTTGATATAAAAAAGTCAAAAACAAGCACAAAGGAATTTAAAAATTAAGTAATTATTAATAGGAGAGAGTAAAAAATGGATAAATATATAATCGTAACAACATTATGCAACGAAAAAGAAATAAAAAAAATTCATGACTATAAAGTTGCTGAAATTTCTTATTATAAAATAAATAGTATAAATAAAGATTTTCTGGATTGGATAGACAAAGAAACAAAATAATAAGTATATAAGCAAACACCCAATTGACTAAATCATACGGGTGTTTGTTATATACTTATTATTATTTTTCTTTACTATTACCAGCCTTTTTCTTTTTGGTATCTTGTTCATTTTTTGTCGCTAATGCCAATATAGAAGGGCTATTTTTTGCAAGTTTTTTTACTGTTAAATCATCAAGATCATTTAATGCAAGTTTCAATTGTTTATCACTTCCAGTTAAAAAGTCACGCATTTTTGTTAATTCTCTAATAATTTTATCAATTTCATCAACAGCACTATTGTGTTTATCAACAGCAGAACTATAATGCTTTCCAAATTTATCACGAACTTCATTAAATTTGGCTTCAAAATTTGACACATCAACATTATAGCTACGAACAACTGCAAGTTCTGTTCTAGTAGCAGCAATTTTTGTATTAACACCACGAAGCCACATAATGATTTTTGTAAAATCCTGTGGACGTACTACAAACATATCTTTAAATTTTGTTGGAGGAACAGTATAAATTCCATCATACATATCATTATCCTTTTCAAGCAAACTTACAAGTACTGCATACTCACATTTCTTTTGATTTCTATCTTTATCTAATTCTTTCAAAAAGTCTTCATTTTTATGTTTGGTTTTTGTTTCATCAGCTTCGTTTTTCATTTCGAACATAATAGACAAAATTTCATTTCCTTCACTATCAAACTCTCTATAAATACGATCACCAAGTGAACCTTCTTTTGCATCTGTGTCTTTACCATATTGGATAGTTTCAGGCAATGCTAAACGAATTTGCTCAAAGGCTAAATCGCAATGCTTTTCAAGTGTTTCTCCAAGCATTTTTGTACTTTGTTTTAATCTCATATCTTTCAACAAATCAATTTCTTTATCCTTATTGCTTAATTCCGTTTTATAGCTATTTTCTTTCTCAGAAAACTCTAAAAGTAGTTTTGTTTTTGTATTTTCTTCTATTGCTTGTTTTTCTTTTTTTAATGTATTATTTTCTAATGAGATTTTTTCTAACTTCAATTTCAAATCAGTTAGTTCAGTATTATGTTTTTCATCTTCTTCTTTTTTGGCGCTTTCTAATTGTTCTTTTAACTCTTTTTCTTTCTGCAAAACTGCAACTTTTAAATCCTTGTCTTTTTCAGCATCTAGTTGTGTTTTTAACTTTTTTAATTCTTCTTCTACATCTGACTTAATTTTAGTTTTTATAACATCACTAATATTGGATTTATCTATATCACGTTCATGTAAATCTTTTAGTGATATTAAATCACCTTTTTTTGCATCTTCTAATAAAGATAGCGTATTTTCATCAATTATTGATACTTTAACTGTTTTCATAAAATCCCCTCCTTATAAATATTATTATATCACTTTTTTTTATTTTTTCCAAAAGTTCTATTTTTTTAAATATTCACATATAGATTAAATAAAAAGGAAAAGGGGAATAGAAAATGAATAAAACTGTTATTAATATAGCCAAAGGGGTAACAATAGCATTAGTAACAACATTTATATTATTACTAATTTTTGCAACTGTTTTAACTTATACTCAAGTAAGTGAAAATATTATTAATCCAGTTATTATTGTAATAACTGCAATTAGTATTCTAATTGGAAGTTCAATTGGAAATATAAAAATAAGAAAAAATGGGTTAGTAAATGGAGCAATTATTGGTGGAACATATATAGGAATAATTTATTTTACTTCAAGCATGTTAAATTGGCACTTTGGCTTGAATTGGCAAAGTATTATTATGATTGTAATTGGAATGATTTTTGGAATATTAGGTGGAATTATTGGAGTAAATAAAAAGTAGATTAACCCACTTTATTTAATATAAAAACGGTTTTTTCATTAGATAGACCAGATTCATCTAAAATTGAACCTTGAGGGATCTCAATAATTAAAGAATTAGGATTTGTTGTATTAGTAAATGAAAGTTCATATACTGTTTCATTGGAACCTTTATAAGTAGCAAAAAAATCTTTATATTGTGGAGTCATAATCTTATTATCTGCAAATATTTTAATGTTGTCGGTAGATAAATTGTTTTTTGCAATATGTTTTTCGACTACTTTAAAATGAATGGTAATAAGATTATTTGTGCTGTTAGGTTCTAAATTAGAAGTCTTAATGTCAACTAATTTGATTTGAGGTTTAGTACTATCAATATTTACAATTGCAACTTTAGTTACATTTTCAATTACATATTTTGCTGAACTAAACGGAAAAAATATAGGACAAGTAAAAAAGATGAATAAACAAATTAAGATCTTAATTGTTCTTTGCAATAGACATACCTCCTTTCAATTGAATTTTTTTGGGAAAAAACGATAAAAAAATAAGATAGAAAATATAAAAACATTATACTGTAAAAAAATGGTAAAGTCAAGAGGCAATATAAAAGTTATTATAGGAAGATAAATTTGTTAAATGTCGTAAAATGTCGAATATTGCGATGAAAAGTTGTTGACAATTCTCGAATATGGAATTATAATAAAAATACATTTTCGAATTTCTATAATTTATTCAAGAATTTTTAATTCAAAAATTATCAAAAAAAAATCCAAACAAACAAAATAAAATAAGAAAGGAGGTTTGTGCATTTGACAAAAAAGAAAAAAATAATTATAGCTATTGCTATTTTATCTTGTATTTTATTGTCACTTATTGGAGGAGAAAGTTTTTCAAAATATGTGTCAGAAATAAAAGGAAGTGCAACAGCTCAAATTGCAAAATGGTACTTTAAAGTAAACGGAGAAACAGAACAAATTCAAAATATAACACTAGCATCTGCTTACAATTATGCAACAATTAAAAAAGGAACAATTGCACCAGGAGCAAAAGGCAGTTTCAATATTGTTGTAGATTGTACAGAAGCAGAAGTTGGAGTAGAATATAGTATTAAATTTCAAAACGAGACAACAAAACCAACTAATTTAAAATTTGAATTTGAAAACCACAAGTGTAATAATCTATCAGAATTAGAAGAATTTTTAGCTACTCATATAAATAGAGATGATGAATTCAAAAAAATCACATACACTATTAAATGGGAATGGCCATTTGAAACAGGAGAAACAGAAGAAGAAAAGGCTAGCAACAATAAAATAGACACACAAGAGTCACAAACAATAACAAATTATAGTTTTGACATAATTGTTACAGGAACACAAATGCAGCCAAGAGTTTAAATTATAAATAATAGAAATAAGAAAATGGACATATGTTAATGTCAATACTTAAAAAGTAGGGACAAGCAAAACTTGTTCCTACTAAATAAATTAAATGGAGGAAAGAATGAAGAAAAATAAAACAACAATTATTATAATAATTATGATAACAATACTACTATTTTTTTCTGGATACAGTCTTGGAAAATCATATCAAAGTACTAAAATAATAGCAAATGGGCAAATTGCAAAACCAATTTTAGTAGTGGAAAATAATCCGGCAATAGAAATAAATGGACAAAACGAAAAAGAATTTTATAATTTTAAAATAAAAAATAGTGCTAAAAACGGAGAAATAACACAAGTAGACTTAGAATATTACATAGAAATCTTAACACAAAAAGAAGAAAGCATATCATTTAAATTATATAAAGATAATCAAGAAATTGCATTAACCAATAACAGGACAAATAATATTGAAATACCAAAAGGACAATTAGAAGAACACAATTATAAATTAGAAATTATTTATGATAAATCCAAAAATCATTCAATAGATGATATAATGCAAGATATTCAAATTAAAGTGCATTCTGAACAATTAAAAGCCTAAAGGAGAAGAAACATTGAAAAAATCAAAAAAAATAGCAATTTTTATAATCATTATTTTTATCATATTATTTATTTTGTTCTGTTTTTGTAATAAAAAACAAAATATAGACAGTTTTCAAGATGACATTTTATTCTTTAAATGGTTAAAACTAGGAGAAAACAAAGAAGAAACAATACAAACTTCAAAAATAAACCCAAAAATTATCTTTCAAGTATCATATAGAAATGTAAATTGCAAACAGATGAAATTTTCAGATACAATTAATAAAAATACATTAATAAATGAAAAAATAGCACCAGGAACATCAGGTGGATTTGAAATACTATTAGAAACAAATCAAAAAATAAATTATCAAATAAAATTTAGAAGTAAAAACGAAAAACCGCAAAATTTGAATTTTCAAATAGAAGGAGAAGATAGAAAATATAATAGCTTAGAAGAAATGGAGCAAACTTTAAAAGGAGAAATAGAGGAAAATAAAATAATCAATATTAATTGGAAATGGGAATATGAAATAGGAAAAAATGAGAACAAACAAGATACAGAAGATGGAAAAAAGCTAAAGCAATATCAATTTGAAATTTATGCAATAGGAAATAAATAATGTATCAATTCAAGCAAATTTGTGCAAATTAATAAAAAATAGTATTAATTTGCACAAATTTATTATATGAAAAAATTAAGAAAAATAGTTGATATTTTTTAGATTTTAAGGTAGAATGGAGAAAGACAAGATAAGAGGAGGCAAAGAAAAAATGATAACGTTACAAGATGTAATGGAAAACAAAGAAGTAGATGCTTTAATTCGAGGCTCTCAAAAGCAATTAGACAGTCTTCGGATATACAGAGCATAGTCATAGGCACATTTCAATAGTATCAAAAAGGGCAGGAGAAATTTTAGAAGCCTTAGGATATCCAGAAAGAACAGTAGAATTAGCAAAAATAGCAGGGTATTTGCATGATATTGGTAACTGTGTAAATCGCACAGACCATGCTCATAGTGGAGCAATTTTAAGCTATCAAATATTAAAAGATATGGGGATGCCAGTAGAAGAAAGAACAGAAATCATGATGGCAATTGGAAATCATGACGAACAAACAGGAACAGCAATTAGTGATATATCAGCTGCAATCATTTTGGCAGACAAATCAGATGTACACAGAAACAGAGTTTCAAATACAAATTTATCTACATTTGATATACACGATAGAGTAAATTATGCAGTAACAGATGCAGAATTAAAATTAGATGCAAACGAAAGAAAAATCGTATTAAATTTAACTATTGATACAAAAATTTGTCCAGTATTGGACTATTTTGAAATTTTTATGGATCGAACTATGATGAGTAAATATGCAGCTAAATATTTAAATATATGGTTTGAACTAGTAATAAATAACACAAAATTATTATAATTGGGGGAACAAAAATGAAAAAAGTAAAAATATTAACAATAATATTAGCAGTTTTATTGATATCAATGATAGGATTTTTTGGTATCTATACACAAGTACAAAATAGAATGGAAAATCAGATTAAAGATTATTCTTATGCTATGGACATAAAAGGTGTAAGAAGTATAGTATTAGAAGTAAGTGATTCTACTGAAACAAAAATAAAAGATTCAGAAGGAAAAGAAGTAGAAGATGCAGACAGCTTAACAGATGAAGAAATAACAGAAAAAGGATATGTAAAAGAAGAAATACCTGTAAATAGCGAAGAAAGTAAAAATTTGGACAATTATAAAAAAGCAAAAGAAATTATAGAAAATAGATTAAACTTATTAGGTGTAGATAATTATATTATTAAATTTAATGAAGAAAATGGAAATATTTTATTAGAAACTACTGAGAATGAACAAATAAATGATGTTTTAAATGTAATTACAACTACAGGAAAATTTGAAATAACAGATAGTAACACAAAAGAAGTTTTATTTAATAATGAAGATATAAAATCTGCTACAGTTACATCAAGCCAAGAAGAGGATGGAACGACTATATATTTACAACTTGATCTTACAGAAGAAGGAAGCCAAAAATTAGAAAAAATCAAAAATGAAGCACAAGAAAATCAAGTAGAACCAGAAACAACAGAGGAAAACAACTCAACAGAAAATGAAGGAACAGATGAAGATTCAACAGAAAAGACAGGAAAGGCAACTTTTGATGGACAAAATATTAATGATGTTTCATTTTTAGAACAAACAAATACAAAAAGACTAAGAATAGCAATAGGAGATAAATCAACAAGTACAACAACATTAAACAACAATGCAAACGAAGCATCTTATATTGCGTTTATGGTAAATACAAAAAATTTGCCATTAACCTATGATTTGGAAGGAAATCAATATATTTTATCAGAAATTACAAATGAGCAAATACAAATAGGAATGTATATTGCTCTTGGAATTATACTAATAGGAATGATAATTTTAATAATCAAATATAAATTATCAGGATTATTGACAGCTATTTCTTATATTGGATTTATAGCAGCATTTATGCTTACAATTAGATACACTAATGTAATTTTATCATTAGAAGGAATCTTATCAATAGCAATGATATTATTACTAAATTATTATTTAGTAATGAAACTATTGAAAAAATCATATAAAATGGATACTTATAAAGAATTCTTTATAAAGATATTGCCAATTATAATTTTAACAATTGTATTTTGCTTTGTAAATTGGGCTCCAATAAGTAGTTTTGCAATGGTAGCATTTTGGGGAATTTTATTAATGGCAATTTATAATATAATAATAACTAGCAATTTAATAAAAATAAAAGAAGGAAAGGAAAATTAAAAATGAAAAATTTGAGCACTAAAACAAAGATAATAGCATGTATATTAGCAATAATAATAGTAGTAGGAATAGTTATTACATTTACAACTGGTTTAAATTTTGAATTAAAATACCAAGAATCAAAAAGAATACAATTATTGATAGGAAAAGAATTTGAAATATCAGATATAAAACAAATGACAGATGAAATATTCCCAAATCAAGAGGTAATAATTCAAAAAGCAAGAGAGCTTGAAGATGTTGTAAGTATTACTGCAAAAGATATAACAGAAGATCAAGTAAGTAAGTTGAAAACAAAAATAAATGAAAAATATGGAACAGAAATTACAGACACAGAAAGTGAATTGATAGATATTCCTCATACTAGAGGAAGAGACATTGTAAAACCATATCTTTTTCCATTTGCTATTGCAACTATAATTATATTGGTGTATATGGCAGCAAAATATCATAAATTAGGAATAGGAAAAACAGTATTAAAATCTGCTTTTTGGATTATAATTACACAAGTTATTTTGTTAAGTTTAATTGCAATTACAAGAATTTCAATAGGAAAATTAACAATTCCAATGGTGTTAATTGTATACATCTTAACTCTTCTTGGAATAACAAATTATTTTGAGAAAAAACTAAAAAATATAGAAGAAAAATGAAAATTTTACTTTTTTAGACAGTTATGGTATAATAAATATAGATACCATAACTTTATTTTTTGCTAAATAAAGGAGGAGAAAACATGAAAAAAAGTATATTTATTATAACATTTTTTTTATTAGTAATAATTGGTTGTTTTTACAATAAAAGTTTTGCAAGTTTTAGATCAGTACTAGGATCAGAAACTCATTCAGCACCAGTGCCATCAACAGGACCAAGTACTCCTTTGCCAACACCAGACCCGGGGCCAGCGCCTGAGATTACAATGCCTAGTCCAAAAGTAAAACAAACAATAACATTTTATGAAAGCATATCAGGAAATGTGTTTGAAGATTTAAGAAATATGGAAAGTGATATTGCAAAAAATACTGGTATGCCTAATGCAAATGGAGTAAGAGATCAAAATGATAAACCAATTTCTGACATAAAAGTTGAATTATTAAAAGGAGATCAAGTTGTATCTACATGTTACACAGATAAGAACGGAAATTACAGCTTTTCAAATATTGAAGAAGATGGAAATTATAGAGTAAGATTTTATTATGGACAATTAGACGAAAATAAAATGAATGATACAACTTATGTAAAAAATACTTTAAAATATAATGGACAAGATTATTTTAGTACCTTAGTTGGTGGAGCAGGTAGTGTACTTGACTCATATACTAGAGAAATTATGATTAGTGGGAAGGGTTGTACACAAATTTTTCTATTAATTGATAATTCAGCTAGTATGATAACTAGCACATATAATGGAAAAACAAAAGTAGAGTATCAAATAGATGCTGCCAAAAAATTGGTAAAATCTTTACTTGCTAAAGATGATAATATATATATTGGTATCATTGCATTTGGTGGAAGAAGCGTTTTATGGCAAAACCTTACTAAAAGTGAATCAACTTTGATGAATAAACTAAATATAATGGAAAGTTATGCAAAATTAGGTGGAGGAATAGGTGGAGCTACAAATATAAAAGGTGCACTTGAACTTACAAAAGAATCTTTTGTAAATAAAACGGAAGACTCAAATAGATTTATTTTTCTATTATCAGATGGTATTCCTTTAACAGATGGTAGCACAGAGATATATAGTGAAGACTTAGATGATGATGAACTAGTAAGAAATAAATTACAAACTATAGCAGATTCTACAAAAAATAAAATGAGACAATTAATAAAAGAAGACATTTATTTATCAGCATTAATAACAATGACAGGTGAAGAAGAAATAGATAATTTAGTAGAATATATGTGTGATGTTGAAAAATTAAAATTTTATCATGCAGATGATGAAGAGGTAACAAAAATTATAACTCAAGACGTTAGAGATATAATAATTCAAAATTATAAAGAAAATATCACAGAAATATCAAAATATCTATCATATTTTGAAGGACAAGATGATAAAGAACGTAGAGAGGAAGTAAATAATAATTTTTCAATCTTTAATATAGAAAATACACAATTATTTAAAGTAATAGATAATTACAATGGTAGCAATGAAAGTAAAGAACTAGCAAAACAATTATCAGAAAAAACGTGGATGAGTGCAACTACAGGTGAATATACAATAAAAAAATATAACGCACAAGAAACAGAAGATGCATATATAATAGATGGAGAAAAATACTCAAAAGAAGATTATACTATATATAGATCAGGATATAGTAACCAAAATTTAGGAATAACATTAAGAGATTTATTTACTTTAAATACAGAAATTAAAGTAAATGCTATAAGAATTACTTTAGCAAATGGACAACAAATAGTTAATAAAATTAATAACGAATCAGCATTTATAGACAAAGATTTGGGAAAAGGCGAAATAAAAACTGTTGAAAATGTGGAAGAACCAATGTGTTACTACATAGATAATGAAATTATACAAAATGCGGTACTTCAAGTAGAATATACTATTATTGTAAAAAATGTTTCATCTATACCTTCAAGTAATGTTATGATACTAAACTATGTACCAGAAGGTATTACAATGCAAGAAAATTTACAGCTATTAACCAACCCAGAATTGACAAATCAATCATATGGATGGAGACTTGTTGATGCAGAAAATGAAGGAGTATGTGCTGTTACAACACTAAACAATAATGAGTTAGTAAGAGATGCAGAAATAGGAAGTAATGGTGAAAGATATTTAAAAATAGTATATTCAAAAATATTATCACCTAGAACAGAAGATTCTAACTTTTTAATATCAACAGAAATTTTAAGTTATTCAAATCCAATAGGAAGGAGAATGCAAAGTCCTTCAACTATAACAGTAAACAGCCAACAACAATTAAAAGCTAATAGTATGTATGTATTTAATAAACAAGAAATGGATTATAGTAAGTCAATGCCTGTAATAGTAATTCCACCTACTGGAGTTAATTTAGAACATAGTATGATTGAATTTATAGCGACAGTTTCTTTAATATATATTATTTGCATAGTTTTTAGAAAAACGTTGAAAAAATTCTAAATATATAAAAACAGATTATAAAATAAAAATTATAATCTGTTTTTTTGTTGTTATGGTTCTGGCAGGATTTTATTAAGTAAAAAAGTTTAATTCTAAATAGTAACTTTTTTGTAGGAAAATTGAAAAAAAGTATACAAAAAATAAAAAACTAATGATATAATAAAAGCCAAAGAGAAATCCAAAAATGGGGGATAAAATAAAAATGGGAAATATAGTATTATTAGATGAACTAACAATAAATAAAATAGCAGCAGGTGAAGTAATAGAAAGACCAGCATCAGTTATTAAAGAAATGGTAGAAAACTCAATTGATGCAGGAGCAACTAATATAACAATTGAAATTAAAAATGGAGGAATATCTTACATAAAAGTAACAGACAATGGAAAAGGAATTGCACAAGATGATTTAGAAATTGCATTTGAAAGACATGCAACAAGCAAAATTAGAACAGCAGATGACTTAAATACAGTTACATCTATGGGCTTCAGAGGAGAAGCATTAGCTAGCATTGCAGCAATTAGCAATGTAGAAATGGTATCAAAAACAGCAAATCAAGAAACAGGATATAGAATAGTTGTAGAAGGTGGAGATGTTTTAGAAAAAGAAGAAGTAGGATGTACAACCGGAACATCTATTACAGTAAAAAATTTATTTTTTAATACCCCAGTAAGATACAAATTTTTGAAAAAAGATTACACAGAATCAGGATATATTGAAGATGTAGTAACTAGAATTGCTTTAGTCAATCCAAACATTGCTATAAAATTAATAAACAGTGGAAAAACAGTTATACAAACAAACGGAAATAGCGATTTAAAAAGCGTAATTTATAGTATTTATGGAAAAGATGTTGCAACAGGTATAATGGAAGCAAATTATCAATATGAAGACATAAAAATAACAGGTGTAATTGGAAAACCAGAAATAGCAAGATCAAATAGATCTAACCAATTGTTTTTTGTAAACAAAAGATATATAAAAGATAAAACTTTAACAGCAGCAACTGAACAAGCATATAAGGGATTAATACCATTAGGAAAATTCGGATTTGTAGTTTTAAATTTAGAAATGAATCCGGCAAAAGTTGATGTCAATGTACATCCAGCAAAATTAGAGGTAAGATTTGAAGAAGAAAATAAAGTTTTTCAATCTATTTATCATGCAATAAAAGACACTTTATTAAAAAACGAATTGGTAGCAGAAAGTGCACCTGAACGTAGAGAGTTAACATTTGAGGAAAGATTAAATACAATAAAAGAAGCAAGAAAAGAAAAGTTACATAATAATAGTGGATTATTTTCTTTTAGAAAACAAAAAGAAAAGCAAATTGAAGAATATACAGATGAAGAAAGTAAAATAAAAACTAATAGTTTAGAATTAAGAGAAGAAAGCGAAAAATATGAATTTGATGAAATGTATTCTAAAACGTTTGGATCAGCACCAATGAAAGCAAAATCTGAAGAAACTATAAAAGAAGAACCAAAAGAGGTAGAACAACAGGTTGAACAACCACTAGAAAAACCGATAGAACAAGAAGAACAAGCAATAGAAAAAGAAACAGAACAACAAGAAGAGCAACAAGCAAAGAGACAAATAGAACAAATATCAGAGCAACCACCAGAAAAACCGATAGAACCAAAAGCAGAACAGCAAATGGAACAGCAAATAGAAGAACAACAAATAGAACAATTAACAGAGCAAAAATCAATCTTTGAAAATACGCAAGAATTTAAAAAGCCAAATTACAAATTAGTAGGAATTGTATTTAAAACATACATAATCTTAGAAATAGATGAAGAAATGTATATATTAGATCAACATGCAGCACATGAACGAATTTTGTATGAAAAGGTAAAGAAAAATTATTATAGTGATACAAATAAAGACTCACAAATGCTTTTATTACCAGACATAATAACACTTTCACATAAAGAAATGGAAGTAGCACGAGAAAACTTAGAATTATTTGAACAAGCAGGATTTATTTTAGAAGAATTTGGAGACAACACAATAAAATTAAATGGAGTGCCAACTATATGTGTTGAATTAGATACAAAAGAATTATTCTTAGAAACCTTAGATGAAATTAATAATATGTCAAGGACATCTAAACAAGAAAAAGAAGAAAAATTCATAGCAACAGTTGCTTGCAAAGCAGCAATTAAGGCCAATATGGCAATAGATGAAAGAGAAGTTACAGCTTTAATGGACAAACTATTAGAATTGCCAAATCCATTTACATGTCCACATGGTAGACCAACAGTCATCAAAATGTCAAAATATGAAATAGAAAGAAAATTTGCAAGAAAATAGGAAGGAAAAAATATGATATTCATTACAATAATGATAACAACAATATATGTTGTTTTAATTGCTTGGACTTGTCAAAGTTTAAGATTTTGTGATAAATCGAAAAAAGTTGCCTATGTAATAATAGGTTTTATAATAGTGTACATCATAACCTTAATTACATTTCAAACAACAAAGTCAGAAATCAGTTATCAAAATGTGCGAATGCAAAAAGACGTACAAAATATAATAGTTTTACTTTTTACTGGAATAAATGGCATTATTACTATGCCACAAGTAGGAAAAATATTAGACAAAATAAATGATGGAGAAAAAGAAAAACGGAAAAAAACAATTAATAATATTAGCAGTTATATTCATTATTTGTTTAATATTAGAAAGTGGATATATGAAAAGTATACAAGAGGGAATTTTAAATGTGTATAGGAGCAATATGAATGGATAAAGTAATTGTAATATGTGGTCCGACTGCTTCTGGTAAAACTCGGTTTATCAATTGAACTTGCAAAAAAAATAAATGGTGAAATTGTATCATGTGATTCAATGCAAATATATAAAGAAATGAATATTGGAACAGCGAAAGTAACTGAAGACGAAATGCAAGGAATAAAGCATTATTTAATAGATTTTGTTTCACCAGAAGAAAGATATAGTGTCGCAGACTACAAAAAAGATGCTAAAAAAGCAATAGAAGAAATTATAAAAAAAGGGAAAGTCCCAATAGTAGTAGGAGGAACAGGACTTTATATAGATAGTTTAATTTATGAAATAGATTATCAAAATATTGAATTTGATCAAGAATATAGAAAAAAATTAGAAGAACAAGTAAAATTAGAAGGATTAGAAAAATTATACGAAAAAGCAAAAAAAATAGATCCTTTGGCTATTAAAAAAATAAGCCCAAATGATGAAAAAAGAATACTTAGAATATTAGAAATCTATCATGCAACAGGAAAAACAAAAACGCAGCAAGAAATAGAATCAAGAAAAAAATTACCAGAATATGAATATTTAGTATATGCTTTAAAATGGGATAGAGAACAATTATATGAAAGAATTAATAAAAGAGTAGACCAAATGTTAGAACAAGGTTTAATAGAAGAAGTAAAAACAATTTTGCAAAATCATAGAAAATTTCCAACAGCAATGCAAGCATTAGGCTACAAAGAAGTAGTAGAATACTTAGAAGGAAAAGCATCAAAAGAAGAAATGTGTGATAAAATAAAAATGGAAACAAGAAGATATGCAAAAAGGCAAATGACATGGTTTAGAAAAAATAAACAAACAATATGGCTAAATGGACAAGCAGATATTCAAGAAAATATAAGAAAAATAATAGAAGATTTTAATACTTAAGAGGGAGGAAAACAAAGTTTGGAAGAGCCAAAAAGAAAAATAAAAAAGTCATCAAATTCTAAAACAATTTTAGTTAGCATTGTTTTAATAGCAATTTTAATTTATGTCTTTTTTACTATTTATTTTTTAGTAAAGCAACCAACTGATATTTTTACAATTGAAAAAGGAAATTTATATCAAGAAGAAACAGATATTGGATATGTTATAAGAGATGAACAAGTGGTTCAAGGCGAAAATTATAAAAATGGTATGATGCAAATAAAATCAGAAGGTGAAAAAGCTGCTAAAGATGAAAACATATTTAGATATTATAGTTCGAATGAAGAAAATCTAAAAAATAAAATAGAGGATTTAGATAATAAAATACAAGAAGTAATGATTAATGATACAAGTTTATTTTCATCTGATATGAAATTATTGGAAAATCAAATTGATGAAAAGGTTGAAGATATTAATCAAATAACAGATGTTGCAAAACTTATTGAGTATAAAAAAGAAATTAATAATTTGGTAACCAAAAAAGCGCAAATTGCAGGAAATTTAAGTCCAAAGGGCTCATATTTAAATCAATTAATTGAAGAAAGAAAAGGATATGAAAGTGAATTAAACTCAGGAGCAGAATATGTAAAAGCACCTAGAAGCGGAATTGTATCTTATAAAGTAGATGGACTAGAAGAAGTGTTAAAACCAAGTAATTTTAGTTCATTAAGCAAAGAATATTTAGAAAGTTTAAATTTAAAAACAGGAAAAATAGTTGCCACAAGTGAAGAAAGTGGAAAAATAATAAACAATTTTGAATGTTACATTGCAACTGTTTCTTCGTCAGAAGAAGCCAAAAAAGCGCAAGTAGGTCAAAAAGTAAATATACGTTTATCAAATAATATTGAAATACCAGCAGAAATAACTAATCTTATGAAAGAAAACGAAAATGAAATTGTTATTATTTTAAAAATTGAGGAACAAATAGCAGAACTAATAAATTATCGAAAGATCACTTTTAATTTAATTTGGTGGAATGCTGAAGGCTTAAAAGTTCCAAACCAAGCAATCATAAAAATAGATGATTTAGATTATGTTGTTAGAAATAGAGCAGGTTATTTAAGCAAAATTTTAGTAAAAATAAAAAAGCAAGGTGAAAAATATTCAATAATTGATTCTTATCAAACAGATGAATTAACAGCTATGGGATGGACAAGTAATGATATTGTGCAATACAAGAAAATAACTTTGTATGATGAAATTTTATTGAATCCAGATTTAAGTCAAGTTGAATAAAAGTATTACAAAAATATTACAAAAATATTAAAATTCAATAACATTCATAAAATGTATTGACAATATTAAAAAAAAAGTAGATACTTAGAGTAAATAAACAAAGGAAGTAAATTTTAGGAGGTTTTTTTATGGCAGGAGCATTAATGGATAAAGTATGGGGATTATTTGGAATGGATACCCAAGAAGAGGAAGATTACGAAGATGAAAATGTGTATGATTATGAAGATGAGGAAGAAGAAGTAGAAGAGAAAAAACAATTATTTGGAAGAAAGAATAAAGTGGTTCCTATGCCACAAGCAAATACAAATGCAATAAAAATGGTTATATCACAACCTACTACATTTGAACAATCAGATGAAATTTGTAGTTTCTTAAAAGAAAAGAAATCTGTTATTGTTAATTTAGAGTATGTTAACAAAGATGTTGCAAGACGTATTGTTGATTTTATAAGTGGTGGAGTATATGCTTTAGATGGATATATCCAAAAAATATCAAATTCAATCTTTTTAGTTGCACCATCTAATTATGAAATTACCAATGAAATGGCAAGAGAAGAAATGAAAAGTAAACTTTCCGTTTCATGGCTAAAAAATAACGGAGTAAATTAAATAAATCCGTTTATTTAAGGAGGAAAAAAATGATAACACCATTAGATATCGAAAACAAAAAATTCTCTAAACAAATGATGAATGGATATAGTGTTGAAGAAGTAGATGATTTCTTGGATGATTTAACAGTAGACTATACAAAAAATTATAAAGAAGCAACAGAATTAAGAAATAAAATATCAGAATTAGAAAAAAGTATAGAACATTATAAAAATATTGAAGAAACCCTACAAAGCACTTTACTAATGGCGCAAACAACGGCAGAAGATGTAAAAAAAGTGGCAAGTCAACAAGCAGAACAAATTGTAAATGAAGCAAAAGGATTAGCACAAAAAGAAGTAACTGATTTAGAAAACGAAATAAAATTAAAAAGAAAAGAATTAGAAGACATTAAAAAACAATTTGATGTATATAAAGCCAAAATGGAATCTTTGCTAATTTCCCAATTAGAATTATTAAAAGATCTTAATAAAGAAGATCCAACTTATTAAGTATAAAGACAAGGGGAGATAAAAATGAAAATTATAGATAAGATAAAAGAACTTTTTAATAAAGTTTTAAAAAAACAAGAAATAAAGCAAATAGAAGCACCGGAAGAGAAAAAGTCTCAAAGTTTTGAAAAAGTATGGAAGGAAACACTTAAGAGTGAGACACCACAAGATAGATTTTATAAAATACTTGAAGAAGATGGAGTAGTTTTATCTAATCCAGTCAAAAATAAATTATTCGAAGATTTATTTAATGACAATAAAGATTTAGAAAGTTTATCTTGGGGAGATAAAGACCTAGATTCCAAGATGGATACAATAATAAGAGATAAATGGAAACAATGCATATGTAGAAATGGAACAATTTATGGACCAGAAAAAACAAAAATTGATGAAGTCTTAAACCAACAGGTGGGAAAATCACAAAATGTGTATCAATATGACACTGTTATACAAAAGGAAGCAAATTTAGCAGATTTTGAGTTTTATGCAAGTAGCAATTTTCAAAGACATAGTCAATATAGATGCTTTTCAACTGAAAAAGTTACAAAATATGATCCTACTACAGCTATGGAGGTATATAAAAGCGACGAAACTGCTGTATATAGAGGAGAAGAAGGACAAAATGATCCATTACTAACTTATATTAGACCTGATATGAATTTTGATAGCCGAACAAAAACTTCAGCTACAAGAGATGAAAGTGATAAAAGCAAGGTAACATTAAAAGTAGAAGAAAATGGAAATAATAAAGAACAGATAATAAAAGTAGATGAAAATGAAAAATTATCATTAGTTGATAGAGCAGAAACTGAAGAAAATGAACAAAAGCAAGAAGAAGAAAATGAAAAGTAATAAACATATAAAACGTAACAAAAGAAAAAAGACTGTCGGAAACAGATAGTCTTTTTTGCGATTAAAAATAAAAAAATGTTACAATTTAGGAAATATATTACAGAACTGTTAAATGTATGTTACAATTCTATTAATATACTTGACATTATAAGAAAAAGGAATAAAATAGTAGTATGAGAATTATAGGTGGAAAAGCGAAAGGAACAAAATTATATACTTTAGATGGAAATAACACAAGACCGACATTAGACAGAGTAAGAGAATCATTATTTAATATTATTCAAAATGATATTAAAGACAGTATTTTTTTAGATTTATTTTCAGGAAGTGGAGCTTGTCGGATTAGAAGCAGTAAGTAGAGGTGCCAAAAAAGCGATTTTGTGTGAGAAAGAAAAGAGAGCAATAGAGATAATTAAAAAAAACATAGAAAAAACTCATGCAGAAGAAAAAATAGAATTATATCAGACATCATTTGAAGAATTTTTAAAAAATAAACTTGAAGAAATACCAAATATTACTTTTCTTGATCCGCCATATAATACAGATTTTGCGTATCAGGCAATCAAAATAATGGAACAAAAAAATTTTATATGCGAAAATAGTATAATTATTATTGAAACTGATCAAGAAGAAAGAATAAAAAAAGAATTAGAAAAATTAAATGTAGAAATAACAGACACAAGAAAATATGGAAGAGCATATCTTATCTTCTTAAGCAAAAAAAGGAAGGGGTAAACCATGGAAATATTCACATTATTAGAAACATTAGAGGAATTATTAGAAAAAAGCAAAAATGTACCATTTTCTACAAAAGGAATTGTAGATAAAGAACAAATGTTAGATTTAATAAAAGAAATCAGGTTAAAACTTCCTGATGAATTAAAACAAGCAAAATGGGTAAAAGAAGAAAGACAACGTATTTTAGTAGAAGCTAAAAAAGAAGCAGATGGAATCGTAAAAGAAGCAGAAAATAGAATTATAGCAATGATTGATGAACATGAAATAACAAGAAAAGCATATGACCAAAAAACAGAAATTATAGAAACAGCAAATGAAATGTCAAGAGAAATATCAAAAGGAACTAAAGAATATGCTGATAGTTTACTTGCAAGTACAGAAGATGTATTAAACAATACTTTAAATAAATTAGGAAGCCAAATGGCAGAAGCATTAAATTTAATGCAAATTTCTTTAGAAGATAATATAAAAACAATCCAAAACAGTAGAAAAGAATTAAAATAAAAAAACTAAAAGTCAGATGTCAGAAGTCACCAAACAATGACTTTTGGTAACTGGCTTTTTAATTTTTTAGCATTCCTTTTCTAATGTAATTAAAAGAAAGGAAAACCAAAATGGCAGGAAAAAGAAGATATAAAAAAAGAAATAAAGCGTCAAAAATAGATGTAGCAGTTGTTTCATTGATAATACTTAGCATACTTTTAGCAGTTTTAATATTTACAAAATCAGGAGTAGTAGGGGTAAAACTAAATGAAGTATTAGGTGGAATGTTGGGAATTATACAATATGTATTACCAATTGGAATTTTTATTATAGCAATAAAATTAGCATCAGATGGAAGTGAAGACTTAATATCAAAATTAATTCAATATGGAATTTTATTAGTTTGTTTATCCATTGCGTTTAGTGTATTTCAATTTGCATCTAGTGAATTACAAAACAATAAAGAACTATCAGAAGTAATAAAAGATGCATACTTTTTAGGCTCACAAGGTAAAGGCGGAGGAGCAATTGGAGCATTAGGTGCAGTGCCATTAACAAAGTTATTGGGAGAAATTGGAGCAATTATCTTCTGTTTTGGTGTTGCAGCAATTTTAGTAGTATTCACTTTTGGAATAAATATGTCAGAATTAATTAATAGAATTATGGACAGAATTCAAGAAAAAAGAGAAGAACGATTGGCAAATAAAGAAGAATTAAGAAAACAAGAAAATGATGAAGAAAGAGAAAACTATAGAGAAAGAAGAAAAAGAGAAAAAGAAGAAAAACAAGCAGCAAAAGAACAAGCCAAAATGCCAATGGAAAATCAAATAAAAATCAACTTTGGTGGAAGATTAGTGGATAACCAAGATGAAAAACAAGGTTTAAAGAAATATGATCATAGTGGTGATGACCTAGAACCATTAACAAAACAATCTAAAATGTTTAAACATGCTGAAGAGCCTAAAGAAGAAATGCAACCAGATGTAATTGAAAACAACTTATTTAAAGATGTAGAAGAAGAAAAAGAAGATAAGAAAAAAGCAGTTTTGCAATTGGAACATGCAATGGTAGTTGAAGATGAACATTATGAATATCCACCACTAGAATTATTAGGAAAGCCACCTAAAAAAGCATTAAAAGGTGGAGCAAAAGCACTAACTGACACAGCAACTAAATTACAAAAAACTTTATATAGTTTTGGTGTATCTGCAAAAGTAGAAAATGTATCAGTAGGACCTGCAATTACAAGATATGAATTAAAACCAGCAGAAGGAGTAAGAGTTAGTAAAATTGCAAATTTAGCAGATGATATTGCACTTAATTTAGCAGCAGAAACAATAAGAATTGAAGCACCTATTCCAGGAAAGCAAGCAGTTGGAATTGAAGTACCAAATCAACAAAGAGAAGCAGTACACCTAAGAGAAGTTTTAGATAGCGAAGAATTCCAAGAAAGTAAATCTAAATTAACAATTGCTCTAGGAAAAGATGCAGCAGGAGATATTCAATTAGCAGATATTTCAAAAATGCCACATGTATTAATTGCAGGTGCAACAGGTTCAGGAAAGAGTGTTTGCATAAATACAATTATTACAAGCATTATTTACCATGCAAAGCCAAGTGAAGTAAAATTTGTAATGGTAGACCCAAAAGTTGTAGAATTATCAGTATATAATGGAATACCACATTTATTAATTCCTGTTGTAACAGATCCAAGAAAAGCAGCAGGAGCTTTAGCATGGGCAGTACAAGAAATGGATAATCGTTATAATTTATTTGCAGAAAAAGGTGTTAGAGATTTAAAAGGTTATAATAATGCTATTGAAAAAGAAGAAGGAGCAGGAAAATTACCACAAATAGTAATTATTGTAGACGAATTAGCAGACTTAATGATGGTAGCAAAAGGTGATGTAGAAGATGCAATTTGTAGGTTAGCACAAAAAGCAAGAGCTGCAGGAATGCATTTAGTAATTGCAACTCAAAGACCATCTGTTGATGTTATCACTGGTCTAATTAAAGCAAATGTTCCTTCCAGAATAGCATTTGCAGTATCTTCACAAGTAGATTCAAGAACAATATTAGATAGTATTGGTGCAGAAAAATTATTAGGAAAAGGAGACATGCTATATTTCCCATCAGGCGCACCAAAACCATCTAGAGTACAAGGGGCTTTTGTAACTGATGAAGAAGTAGAAAAAATAGTTGATTTTGTTAAATCAAATGGAACAGCAACTTATAGTGAGGATATTTTAGAAAGTATAGAAAATAGCAATAAAACAGATAAAGAAATGGCACAAGAAGCATCAGAAGATGATGATACAGACCCATTTTTAATGGAAGCAATTCAAACTGTTGTAGAAACTCGGACAGGCATCAACATCGTTTATTCAAAGAAGATTTAAAGTTGGTTATGCAAGAGCTCGGAAGAATTATTGACCAAATGGAGGAAAGAGGGGTTATTTCAGGTTACCAAGGTAGCAAGCCAAGAGAGGTTTTGATGACTTTGGATAAGTGGAATGAATTAAAAATGGGAACAAATCCAACAGAAGAAAAATAGTTTATTTGAAGGGAGAATCATTTTGCAAAAGAAAACAGACAAGTTATTAGAAAAAATAGTAAAAAAAGATTATAATAACGAGCTTGAAGAAGTGTTAGAAAAAAAATACTTTGATGAAAATGTAAAAAGTATTCTTCTTAGCATACTGTATAAAGTAGAAGCAGCATATAAAGACTATCAAAAAGTAAAACAAGATGTAGAAAACAAAGATGAATTTGTGAAAAATATAATAAAAAATATAAAAGAAAATTGTAATGATATAAAAATAATCAAATTAAACTCAGAAGAAAGTGAACTTTTAGGAAATAAAACATTTTTAGTAGAAAAAAACAAAAAAAGAATAATTTGCTATCCAATAGAAAGAAAATTACTATATTGCATATCAAAAATAAGCAAAAATGAAAAAATAATAAAAGATAAATATTATGTAATAGACAAAACATTATCAGACCTAATAAATGTAGGAAATAATATAGATACAGTTGAGCCGATGAGAGATTTTAATGGTTACTCTTGGACTACTATTCCAAGGGAAATAGAAAGTATTTACCATAACTTAGCATATCAAAATATAAGAATTTTAGTAGGAAATAAGTTCTTAACTCATTGGATTAGAAACAGTAAATCAATAATTGACTATTTTGAAGAATTTCAAAACAAAGTGGAAGATTATTATGGCGAAGAAGAAAAAAAGGGAATTGTAGAAAAGTTAAACAAATTATCAGTATTATTAGGTTTTAGATATAATGCAAAATTAAAGTCTGTACTTCAAAAAGAAGAAAAAGACGTAAGAACAAAATTAAAAAAGATTAGAAATAACGGAGAATTTGTGCAAGAATTAACACAAGAAAAAAGAAAACTAGTTCAGGAAATTAAACAAATAGATGAAACAATTAACAATAAAAAAGATTTGCAACAAGAATATGAAAGAAGAAATGAGTATTTGCCATTAGAAGAAAAAATATTTAGTGTAAAAATTCTTTCAAAACTTATGTTAGAAGAAAGAGAAGAAAAATTAAAAAAATTAGAAAATATAAACAAATTATTAAATCCTCAAAATTTTGTAAAATATAAAAAAGAACTAGAACATAAAGAAAAATACTTAAAACTTATACAAGTAGAAGATATAGACAAAGAAATAAAAAAATATATTTTTAAATTGCAAGAATTATTTTTATCTTGCTATAAGATTAAAATAAAAAATGCAAATAATAAGCAAGAATTATTAAAACTAATTTATGAATTTCGTTATTATTGCTTATTGCCAATGACAGAAAGAAAGTTAATATATGAGGTCTCAGAACTTGATTCTGCCATTAAAGAAGTGCAAATGTTATTACTAAAAAAGGCACATGAATTAAAATTAATTGATTATTTTTCAAATGAAGAAGAAATAGATTATAAAATTTTAAAAAATATATTTTTACTAAGGGTTATAAATTTAGAAGATTTATATTTAAAAGTTACAAAAGAAAAAGAAAATTATTATATTCAATTATTTGATGAAAATGTTTTTGAAGAAAAAATACAATTAGATGGACTAGAAAATCTCAATAAAAAAGATTTGTCATTTAGAATAAATAAAAAAATAAAAATTTTTAATTAATGGAGGAAATTGAATGAAAATAACATTTTTAGGTGCAACAAAAACAGTTACAGGCTCTAACTTTTTAGTAGAGGCATGTGGAAAGAAATTTTTAATTGATTGTGGAATGTGGCAAGGAAGAGCAGAACTAGAAGATAAAAACCAAGATGAATTTGAATTTGTACCAAGTGACATTGACTTTATGCTATTAACACACGCACATATTGACCATTCTGGAAGAATTCCAAAATTATATAACGAAGGTTTCAGAAATAAAATTTATGCACATAAAGCAACCTGTGATTTGTGTGCTTTAATGCTACCAGACAGTCGGACATATTCAAGAAATGGAAAATGAATGGAGAAACAGAAAAAGAAAGAGAAAAGGAGAAAAAGAAGTTCCACCATTGTATACAGCAGAAGAAGCAGCAAAATGTTTAGAAATTTTTGAACCAGTTCAATATGATGAAATTATAGAAATAACAGAAGATATTCATGTAAGGTTTAATGACGCAGGACATATGCTAGGTTCTAGTATTATTGAGTTATGGACAAAAGAGGATGGAAAAGAAACAAAAACTGTATTTACAGGCGATTTAGGAAATAATGACATTCCATTACTTGATTCTCCAACTATGATTGACCGTACAGATTATTTAGTTATGGAATCTACATATGGAAGCAGATTACATTTAAGAAATGATGAAAAAGCAGAACTTTTCTTAAATATAGTATCAGAAACATTAGATAATGGCGGAACAGTAGTAATACCATCATTTGCAGTAGGAAGAACACAGGAAATTTTATACGAAATCAATAAATTAAAAGAAGTAAAAGATGATGAAGAATTTATTCGTAAATACAAGACATTAATGAAATCAAATGTTTATGTAGATAGCCCCTTAGCAATATCTGCAACAGAAGTATTTAGGGAAAATACAAATCTTTTCGAACCAGAAATAAAGGAAGAAATTTTAAAAGGAGACAATCCACTAGAATTTCCAGGACTAAAATTCACGCAAACAGCAGACGAATCAAAAGCATTAAACGAAGATCCAACACCAAGCATTATAATATCTGCAAGTGGAATGTGTGATGTAGGAAGAATAAAACATCATTTAAAACATAACTTATGGAATCCAAAATCAACAATACTATTTGTAGGATATCAAGCACCAGGAACACTTGGATATAGCATTGTAAATGGTGCAAAAAAAGTAAAAATATTTGGAGAAGAAATTGCAGTAAATGCTAGAATAGAATACATAGAAGGCTATTCTGGACATGCTGACCAAGAAGGGCTAATGAATTTTATTTATTCATTTTTAGAAAAGCCAAAACACATATTTTTAGTGCATGGAGAAGTAGAATCTCGGAGAAGTCTTAAAAGAAAAAATAGAGCAAGACGCACGGAGGAATTGGAGTTACAATACCAGAATTTGGAGAGACTTATGAGCTAAGTGCGATACCAACAAACGAACAAGCCAAAGCACAACAAACAACATCAGAATTAGTAAAAATGACAGGAAAAATAGAAAGAAAAGAAAAATATTCAACTCTAAAAACAGAACTAATAGGAAGACTAGAAAAGCTAAAAGACGAAATGAAAGATATGGATAACTATGTAAGACAAGACATAGATGACGAAAACTTACGAGACGAAGACATCTTTAGAATCAACGAAAAAATAAAAGAATTAGAAAAACAAATCATAAATGTAATAGAAGGCTAGGTGTTTTTTGGGACGGGGCAAAAAAACACCCAAGGCCAAAACGAGATAAATAAAAAAATAAGATATAGAAGGAGAAGGTGTTTTTTTGCCCCGTCCCAAAAAACACCTAAGAAAAAATATGGAAAATAAGTATTATAATGAAGCAATAATTGGTAATAAAAACATGATAGCAACATTTACAAGTAAGGGAGAAATGCAAAGGATATATTTCCCAAATAAAGATAGTAGGCAATATATTGATTTTTTTCATACAGGAGTTAAAATAAATAATTCAGATTTAATTTATTTACATGATGATGTAAACAATGTTTATAAACAATATTATGATACTGACACAAATATATTAAATACAGAAATAACAAATACTTATTTTAATTTAAAAGTAGTACAAACTGATTATATTATGATAAAAGAAAATGTATTAGTAAAAAAATATATTTTCTTAAATGATGGAAAAATTGATTTAAATACTACTTTTTACATTCATTCAGAGTTATTATCTGATTATAATAATCAAGTAGGTTGCAAAATAGTAGATGGAGGAATGATGCAATATGCACATGACTTTAGTTTTTGTTGCTTTGCAAAGGGACATAAGTTAAGTAGTCATCAAATTAATGGAAGTAAAGATACAATAGGAAGAGGAGAAATTGTTGATAAAGACTATATTGGAATGTCAAAAGATGCAAGTATTTGCTATGAATTAGGAACAATAAAACCTCAAGAAAAGAAAACTTTAGAAATTTGTGTTGTAATCTCAGAAAATCAAAATATATCAGCAATGGAAGCAGAAATTGAAAGAGTTAAAAAAATTGATTTACACAAAGAATTTAATAATACAAAAATGTATTGGAGAAAATATGTAAAATCACATAATGGATTAAATCTAAAAGAACCAGAAAATAGTTACGAAGAAAAGATTTATAACATTTATAGAAGGAGTATATTATTATTTCCACTATTAACAAATCCTGAAACAGGTGGAATGATTGCATCTCCTGAAATTGACGAAAATTTTACACGTTGCGGAAGATATGCATATTGTTGGACAAGAGATGCAGTTTTTATGACAAAGGCATTAGATATTTTAAAAATGGAAAAAGAAACAGAAAAGTTCTATAAAGTGTTTTGCAAAAAGACACAAAGTAAAAATGGAATGTGGGAGCAAAGATTTTATACAGATGGAAGTTTAGCACCATGCTGGGGATATCAAGTAGATGAAACTGCAAGTGTTGTATATGGAGTATACGAACATTATAAATATACAAAATCAGAAAAGTTTTTAAAAGATAATCTATCTATGTGTGAAAAGGCAATTGAATTTTTAAAAAGATATGTTGAAGATTGGCTAAATATAGAAGGAAAAGATGAACATGACAAAGACATTGTAAAACAAGAAATAGAAGAAAGTTCCAATAAAAAAGGTCACAAATACCATGTAAGTTATGATATTTGGGAAATGTGTGAAGGAATTCATTTATATTCTTTAGCAAGCATTTATGCTGCATTTGATTGCATAATGAAAATTTATAAAGTGCTAGGCAGTAAAACATCAGATTTTGAAAACAATAGACTAAAAGAAGAAAAGATTGTAAAAAATGAAAAAGAATTAGAAAAATTACAAGCAGAAATCAAAAAATATATAAATGAAAATTTATATGATGAGGAAAAAAAATCATATGTTAGAAATCCAGAAGATAAAAAAATGGATATAAGTATAGTAGGTGCAGTAACACCATTTAATGTATTCAAAGCAAAAGAGAAGAAAGTAATAAACACAATAGAAAGAATCAATTTATCAATCAGAACATATACAGGTGGATACCAAAGATTTGAGCAAGACCATTATATGAACGGAAATCCATGGCCAATTGCAAACTTATGGATGACATTATACTACTTAGAAACAGGAGAAAAGAAAAAAGCAAAAGAAACATTTGACTTTGTTGTAAAAACAGCAGGAAAGCACAACTTTTTAGGAGAACAAATAGACAATAACACATTAAAGCCAAATTGGGTATTAGGTTTAGGTTGGTCACATGCTATGTTTGTAATAGTATTAGAAAAATTATATGGAAAAAATTAAACTATGTCAAAGTGGGGACAGGCACTGATGCCACATTTTTGTCAAAGTGGGGACAGGTACTAAAATAGATAATATATGAATGGAGATATAAAAATGAAGTCCAAAATAGAAAATATAAATAATAAAAAACATAAGTATTATGAAATCAAAGTAAGTGTTAGAGATACTCACCCACCTGTATGGAGAAGACTACAAATTCCAGAAGGAATAACTTTTCATGAATTAAATGCAATTATACAACTTGCGTTTAATTGGTGTGGGTATCATGCATATAATTTTGAAGTAGGAACTATATCAAATCAACCAGAAATACTTATTGAATTACCAGATTTAGATGATGGATGGGGAGACTATGAAACCAGATATTCAAATAAAGAAAAAATAGATGAATATTTTAAAGAGTACAAAAGAATAAAATACATATATGATTTTGGAGATTATTGGATTCATGATATTGTAGTGGAAAAAATAGCTGAAATAGATATTAAATTGGTTAATCCTATTTGTATAAAAGCTAAAATGGCTGATTTACCAGAAGACTGTGGAGGAGCATATGAATATGAAGAGTTACTTGAAATATTATCGGATCCAAAAAATAAAAGATACAAAGAAATGAAAGAATGGGTTGATGGAGGATTTACAAATTGGAATGACGATAGAGAATATGTAGATATTGAAGAAATAAATATGAGATTAAAAGACTATAAAGAACATGCAAAATTTTTATTAGAAGAAATATAAAGAAAATGTAAAAAAGTATAGCAAAATATAAAAAATTATGCTATACTTTTTATGTTACATATCTAAATAAAATTTTAAGGAGGTTATAAAGATTGCCTAGAGAAGCAAGAAGATTGTCTAATAATAAAGTGTATCATTGTATGATACGTGGAGTTAATCAGCAAGATATTTTTTTCGAAGAACAGGATTATTTAAAATTCCAAGAAATCATTAAAAGAACAAAACAAAAATTTTTATATCAATTATATTCTTATGTTTTAATGCCAAATCATATTCATTTAGAAATCAAAGATGAAAATCAAAAATTATCTCAAATTATTCATAATATAGCAACAATTTATGCAAAATATTTTAATGATAAATATCAAAGAAAAGGTCATTTATTTGAAAGCCGATTTTTAAGTAAAAATGTTGAAAGTCAATATTATATTTTAAATCTAATTAGATATATCCATCAAAATCCTGTAAAAGCTGGTATTAGTTCAATTGATAAATACAAATGGAGTAGTTATTCCGAATATTTTATAAATGAATGTATAGACTGCAAAGACAAAATAGTTGATAAAGAAGAAATTTTGAAAATGGTTGAAGAACAAGAAAAAACAGAAGTAAAAGATTTTTTCAAATTTAATAATAGAACTATTAAATTTGAAGACAGCATTGAATTATTGGAATTTGAAATGAGAAGCAAATTAAAAGATGAAGAAGTAATTTACTTTATAAATAAAAAATTAGGAATATCTAATATTCAAGAAATACAGAATTACAATGTTGTGAAAAGAAATAAAATTATACAAGAAATTAAAAAGATAAAAGGAGTAACGCAACCACAAATAGCAAGAATACTAGGACTTAGTGTTGGTATAGTAGAAAGAGTAAAAAAAGAATAGTCAGACTTATGCTAGGTTGATTGTCAGATTGGGGCAGATTTTGTCGTCGATTGGATCGGATTGGGGTCGTCGGATTGGGGACAGGCACAACGTTGACAAAAATGTGGTATTGGTGCCTGTCCCAACTTCCACCTAAAAATATCAAAAAATACTTGAAAAGTATTGTTTTTTGATATAGAATGGAATTGCCAATAAAGAAATTGGCAATAATAAAATTAATAAAAAATAAGGAGGAATTTGACTATGTCAGTAAAAATTGGAATTAACGGATTTGGAAGAATTGGTAATTTATCTTTCCAAGCAGCATTAAAAAGAGAAGGAGTAGAAGTAGTAGCAATAAATGACCCATTTATAACAGCAGATTATATGGCTTATATGACAAAATATGATACAGTTCATGGAAGATTTGAAGGAACAGTAGAAGGAAAAGATAATATATTAACTGTAAATGGAAAAGAAGTAAAAGTATTTAATGAAATGGATCCTCATAACATTCCTTGGGGAGAATTAGGAGTAGATTATGTGTTAGAATGTTCAGGAGTATTTACGACACTCGAAAAAGCACAAGCACATATTGACGCTGGAGCTAAAAAAGTAATTATTAGTGCGCCATCTAAGGATGCACCAATGTTTGTAATGGGAGTAAATCATACAGAATATGATCCAAGTATGAATATTGTGTCTAATGCATCTTGTACAACAAACTGTTTAGCACCACTTGCAAAAGTTATCAATGATAATTTTGGAATTAAAGAAGGATTAATGACAACAGTGCATAGCACAACAGCTACACAAAAAACAGTAGATGGAGCTTCTAAAAAAGATTGGAGAGGTGGACGTGCTGCTGCAGCAAATATTATACCATCATCAACAGGAGCTGCTAAAGCAGTAGGAAAAGTTATTCCATCTTTAAATGGAAAATTAACAGGAATGGCATTTAGAGTTCCAACAGTTGATGTTTCTGTAGTAGATTTAACTTGCAATTTAGAAAGGCCAACAACATATGAAGAAATATGTAGTGCTATGAAAAGAGCATCTGAAAATGAAATGAAAGGTATTGTTGAATATGTAGAAGACCCAGTGGTTTCTTCTGACTTTATAACAGATCCTCATACATCAATTTTTGATGCTACTGCTGGAATTATGCTAACAGATACATTTGTAAAATTAGTTGCTTGGTATGATAATGAATGGGGATATTCAAATAAATTAGTTGATTTAGCATGCTATATTGCATCTAGAAGCTAAGAAGAATTTAAGAAGAAATGTAATAAGTTTTAAAACAACCTAAGACGTAATGTTTTAGGTTGTTTTTTAAAAAAACTCTATCAAACCTCTTGCAATTTAAAATATAAATTGCTATAATGAGAAAAATGTGTAAAAAAATCGACAGCAAATAAAGAAAGAAGGATAAAAATGAAAAACAGCATTAAAAAAGCAAATTCAATAATGTTAGTAGTAGCTTTTTTTATCGTTATTTCATTTTTATTTTAAATAAGGGACATTTATTCCTTATTTTTTTTTGCCCACACGAATAAAAAAAAACGCGTAGTATAGGGAAAAACATAAATGCAAAAATAAATCTAAAAAAGAAAGGAAAAAAGATTATGAAAGAATTCAACAGAAAAATTGTATTAGAAGACGGAGAAGAATACTATGGATATGGGTTTGGCTCAAACAAAGAAGCTATATGTGAAATAGTATTTAACACATCAATGGTAGGATACCAAGAAATTGTATCAGATCCATCATATACTTATCAAATGGTAGTAATGACATATCCCTTAATTGGAAATTATGGAATTACAGACGATGATTATGAAACAAAACAACCAACAATAGGGGGAATGATTGTTAGAGAATATAATGACCATCCAAGTAACTTTAGATATACAAAAACACTATCAGAATATTTAGAAGAAAATAACATTCCAGGTATATCTGGAATAGACACAAGGAAATTAACCAGAAGTATTAGAGAAAAAGGAAGCAGAAAAGTAATTATAACAGATATAAAAACTAGCAAGCAAAAAGCATTAAAAAAATTACAAGAATATGAAATGCCAACAGATGCAGTAGCAAAAGTAAGTTGCAAAAAGAGATGGTATTCAAGAACTGCAAATCAAAAATATAATATTGTTGCAGTAGATTGTGGTATTAAACTAAATATTGTAAGAAGCCTAAATAAAAGAGGATGCAATGTTACAGTTGTACCATTTAATACAACAGCAAAGCAAATAGAAGAATTAAAACCAGATGGAATCTTTTTGTCAAATGGACCGGGAAACCCAGAAGATGTAACAGAAGTAATAAAATTAGTAAAACAATTAAAAGGAAAGTATCCAATTTTTGGAATATGTTTAGGACATCAAATGATTAGTTTAGCATATGGTGCAAAAACTTATAAACTAAAATTTGGGCACAGAGGTGGAAACCATCCGGTATTAAACTTAGAAACCGATAAAATTGAGATAACAAGCCAAAACCATAGTTATGCAGTAGATGAAAATTCTTTAAAGAAAACAAAATTAAAAGTAACACACAAAAATATATTAGACAACACAGTTGAAGGAGTAGAATGTAAAGAAGATAAAATATTTAGTGTACAATATCACCCGGAAAGCAGTCCAGGTCCACAAGATAGCAGTTATTTATTTGATAAATTTATTAATATAATAGAAAAAAATAATAACGAGTCCAAATAGTAAGTGCCAAATAAAAAATAATAATGAACAAAAATAATAAATACCAAATAAAAAATAACCAATAAATATCAAAATATAAAATAAAAGGAAAGAAGGATATAAAAATGCCAAAAAGAAAAGATATAAAAACAGTATTAGTAATTGGTTCTGGACCAATAGTAATAGGACAAGCAGCAGAATTTGACTATGCAGGAACACAAGCATGTTTAGCTTTAAAAGAAGAAGGTTATAAAGTTATTTTAGTAAACTCAAATCCAGCAACAATTATGACAGACACATCAATTGCAGACAAAGTATATATGGAGCCACTAACAATAGAGTATGTTGCAAAAATCATAAGATATGAAAGACCAGATGCAATTTTGCCTGGAATTGGAGGTCAAACGGGTTTAAACATTGCAATGCAATTATACAAAAAAGGAGTATTACAAGAATGTCAAGTAGAACTATTAGGAACAAGTAGTGAATCAATTGAAAAGGCAGAAGATAGGGAAAAATTTAAAGAACTTTGTCAGCAACTTGGAGAACCAGTTTTAGAATCTATTATAGCAACTTCAATTGAAGAAGGAATTGAAGCAGCAAAAAAAATTGGCTACCCAGTTGTGCTAAGACCAGCATTCACTTTAGGAGGTACAGGAGGAGGATTTGCAGATAACGAAGAAGAACTAAAAGAACTAATAAAACACTCTTTAAGCCTTTCTCCAGTTGGTCAAGTATTAGTAGAAAAAAGTATAAAAGGATATAAAGAAATTGAATATGAAGTAATTAGAGACAAAAATGATACTGCAATAACTGTATGTAACATGGAAAACTTAGACCCAGTAGGAATTCATACAGGAGATTCAATTGTTGTAGCACCAAGCCAAACCCTTACAAACAAAGAATATCAATTATTAAGGGATAGTGCTTTAAAAATTATTAGAGCATTAAAAATTGAAGGAGGATGCAATGTTCAATTTGCATTAGACCCACATTCATTTAAATACTACTTAATTGAAGTAAATCCGAGAGTATCACGTTCATCAGCACTAGCATCAAAAGCAAGCCGGATATCCAATTGCAAGAGTATCTGCAAAAATTGCAGTAGGTATGAGGTTAGATGAAATTATGCTTGCTAACACTCCTGCAAGTTTTGAGCCAGCCCTAGACTATGTAGTATGCAAGATTGCAAGATTCCCTTTTGACAAATTCACTTTAGCATCAAATAAACTAAGTACACAAATGAAAGCAACAGGAGAAGTAATGAGCGTAGGAAGAACATTTGAAGAAAGTTTATTAAAAGCAGTGCGTTCTTTAGAAATAGGAGTATGTCATATACATATGCCAAAATTCGACAAATATGATACAGAAACCCTAATGGAATATATAAAAGACGGAACAGATGACAGAATCTATGCAATTAGTGAACTAATAAGAAGAGATGTAGATTTAGGCTTAATTTATAACATAACTAAAATTGATATGTTTTTCTTAGAAAAAATTAGGCACATTGTAAAATTAGAAACCTTATTAGCAGAAAATGTAGGAGATATAGCAGTTCTAAAAAGATTAAAAAAGATTGGATTTAGCGATAAATACATAGCAAAAATATGGAAAATGACAGAAGAAGAAATATTTTTACTAAGAAAAAAAGAAAAAATTTTCCCAGTTTATAAAATGATAGATACTTGTAGTAGTGAATTTGAAAGTTATGTGCCATATTTCTATTCAACATATGAAGAAGAAAATGAATCAATTGTAAGCAAGAAAAAGAAAATTGTAGTTTTAGGAGCAGGTCCAATAAGAATTCGGTCAAGGTGTAGAATTTGACTATTCAACAGTACATGCCATAAAAACAATTAAAGAAGCAGGTTATGAAGCAATAATAATCAATAACAATCCAGAAACAGTATCTACAGATTATACAACAAGTGATAAGTTATATTTTGAACCATTAACAGTAGAAGATGTTATGAATATTATTGAACTAGAAAAACCAGAAGGTATTGTAGCATCATTGGGTGGACAAACTGCAATTAACTTAGCCGAGCCACTTGCAAAATTAGGAGTAAAAATCATTGGAACAGGTGTAGATGCAATAGAAAAGGCAGAAAATAGAGATGCCTTTGAAAGGGTAATGAAAAAATTAAAACTATTACAACCAAGAGGAGAAGCAGTAACAAATATAGAAGATGGAATAAAAGTTGCAAAAGAAATAGGATATCCTGTTTTAGTTAGACCAAGTTATGTTTTAGGCGGTAGAGCAATGCAAATTGTAGGAAATCAAAAAGCTCTAGAAAAATACCTAAAAACAGCAGTAGAGATTAATAAAAAACAACCAGTATTAGTAGATAAATATATAGTTGGAAAAGAATTGGAAGTAGATGCTGTATGTGATGGTAAAGATGTATTTGTGGCAGGAATTATGGAACATGTTGAAAAAACGGGAATTCACTCAGGAGATAGTATTAGTATTTATCCAACTTTCAGCGTAAGTAAAGAAGCAAAACAAAAAATTTTAGATTACACAGTAAAATTAGGATTAGGAATTGGAATTGTCGGCCTATACAATATTCAGTTTATTGTAGACAAAAAAGAAGATGTATATGTTATTGAAGTAAATCCGAGATCATCAAGAACAGTTCCATTTATATCAAAATCAACAGGATATTCTCTTGCTGATATTGGAACTTTAGTAATGCTAGGAAAAAGTTTAAAAGAACAAGGAATAAACGAAGTTTATCCAAAGGAAAAAGAAAAATGGTATGTTAAAGCACCTGCATTTTCTTTCTCAAAATTAAATGGATTAGATGCATATCTTTCACCTGAAATGAAGTCAACAGGAGAAGCAATTGGATATGACAAAAAATTAACAAGAGCATTATATAAAGCACTTCAATCATCAGGAATGCATTTAGTAAATTATGGAACTATATTCCTGACTATAGCAGATAAAGACAAAGAAGAAGCATTACCACTTGTTAGAAGATTTTATAATTTGGGATTTAATATAGAAGCAACAGAAGGGACAGCAATATACTTAAAAGAACATGGCATAAGAACAAGAATTAAGAAAAAAATTAGTGAAGGTAGTCAAGATATTTTGGAATCTATGAGAAAAGGATATGTAAATTATGTTATTAACACAAGAAAGATGGATTCTATTGATGAACAAACTGATGGAGCATTAATTAGAAGATGTGCAGTTGAAAATAATATACCAATTTTTACAGCATTAGATACCGTAAGAGCGGTGCTTGATGTATTAGAAGAAATAACTCTTGGAATTTCGACAATTGATGAATAAAAAATAGAATATAAAAATTTGAAAAGAATACTTGAAAAGTATTCTTTTTTTGTATACAATATAAATGGAAAATTGGATACACACAAAGGAGGAATTAAAAATGAAAAAAAACAATGGTGTTACACTTATTGCACTGGTTGTAACAGTAATGGTATTAATGATACTAGCAGGTGTTTCTATTACTTCATTAGTAAATAGCGAAAAGCGGAACAGTTGATGAAGCAAAAGAACAAAGTAAACAAGCACAAAGAGAAAGTATTATACAAAAAATAGAATCTGATATATATTCAGAAAAAATAAAACAAGGAAAAAATTTAACAAAAGCTCAAGCAGAAGCAATTATATCAAAATATGGTAAAATACAAGGTTCTGTATTGACAACTACTCAAGGAAATTATTCAATAAATTTGAACGAAATTATTGGATGGGAACAAGCAGAAAATTAAATTGTATGTTATTTTACAAAAAAGGAAATAATATAAAAAATAAAAAATTAGGAGGAAAGAAAAATGAATAAAAAAACAGTTAAAGACATTGATTTAAAAGGAAAAAAGGTATTAGTACGTTGCGATTTTAATGTTCCAATGGATGAAAACCAAAACATAACTAATAATGCAAGAATAGTAGGAGCTATTCCAACAATAAAATATTTAATAGAAAATGAGTGTAAAATCATATTATGCTCACATTTAGGAAGACCAAAAGGAGAATTCAAACCAGAATTTTCTTTAAAACCAGTAGCAAAAGAATTATCAAGATTATTAGGGCAAGAAGTAATTATGTCAGAAGATGTAATTGGAGAGGATAGCAAAACAAAAGCAGAAAATTTAAAACCAGGAGAAATACTATTATTAGAAAATGTAAGATTTCATAAGGAAGAAACAGAAAATGATTTAGAATTTGCCAAAAAACTTGCAAGTTTTGCTGAAGTATATGTAAATGATGCATTTGGAACAACACATAGAGCACATAGTTCAACAGCAGGAGTAGCTAACTTTTTACCAGCAGTATCTGGATTTTTAATTGAAAAAGAATTAAAATACTTAGGAAATGCAGTATCAAACCCAGAAAGACCATTAGTAGCAATACTTGGAGGATCAAAAGTATCTGATAAAATCGGTGTAATTAATAATTTATTAGATAAAGTTGATACACTAATAATTGGCGGTGGAATGGCATATACATTTTTAAAGGCACAAGGATATGAAATAGGAAATTCAATTTGTGAACTAGATAAATTAGACCTAGCAAAAGAACTTATGGAAAAAGCAAAGCAAAAAGGTGTTAAATTAATGCTTCCAGTCGACACAAAAGTAGGAAAAGAATTTAAACAAGACACAGAAAGTAAAACAGTTAAATCAAGCGAGATACCAGAGGGCTGGGAAGGACTTGATATTGGAGAAGAAACAATAAAATTATATTCAGAAGAATTAGAAAAAGCAAAAACAGTAGTATGGAATGGACCACTTGGAGTATTTGAATTTGATCAATTTGCAGTAGGAACAAATGCCATTGCAAAAAAATTAGCTGAAATTGATGCTACAACAATTATTGGTGGAGGAGATTCAGCAGCAGCAGTTGCAAAAGCAGGACTAGAAGACAAAATGACTCATATATCAACAGGTGGAGGAGCATCTTTAGAATTCTTAGAAGGAAAAGAATTACCAGGAATTGAATGTTTAATGGATAAATAAATCCCTTTAGGAGGAAGATTAATTATGAGAAGAAAAGTAATTGCAGGAAATTGGAAAATGAATATGTTACCAAATGAAGCAATAAAATTTATAGAAGAATTAACACCATTAGTAAAAGACACTCGGAAATGAAGTTATACTTTGTGTACCATATACAGACTTATTTTATGCACTTTTAACAGCACAAAATACCAATATCAAAATAGGAGCGCAAAATATGCACTTTGAAGAAAGTGGATCATTTACTGGAGAAGTATCTGGCTTAATGTTAAAATCAATAGGAGTAGAATATGTTATTATAGGGCATTCAGAAAGAAGGCAATACTTTAATGAAACAGACGAAACAGTAAACAAAAAAATCAAAGCAGCATTCAATTATGGTTTAAAACCAATTGTATGTGTAGGAGAAACATTAGAACAAAGAGAACAAGGAAAAACAGAAGAAATTATTACAAAGCAAACAGAACTAGCATTAGAAGGCTTGACAAATGAACAAGTAGAAAGTATAATAATTGCTTATGAGCCAATTTGGGCAATAGGAACAGGAAAAACAGCAACCAAAGAAGATGCAAATGACAGCATAAAAGCAATAAGAAGTAAAATAGCCCAAAAATATGGACAAAATGTGGCAGATAGAGTTATAATACAATATGGCGGAAGTGTAAAAAGCAGCAATGCAAAAGAACTATTTACTATGTCTGATATAGATGGAGGCTTAGTAGGTGGTGCAAGCCTAAAAGCAGAAGAATTCAGCAAAATAGTAAATTTTTAGGTGTTTTTTTGCCCCGTCCCAAAAAACACCAAGGAAGGAAATAAAATGAAAGACAAATTAACAATGCTTATGATATTAGATGGATTTGGAAACAATCCAAATACAGATGGAAATGCAATAAAACTTGCCAATACACCTAATATTGATAAACTAATGAAAAAATACTCTAATACAGAAATCTATACAAGTGGACTTGCAGTTGGACTTCCAGAGGGACAAATGGGAAACTCAGAAGTAGGCCATACTAATATTGGTGCAGGAAGAATTGTATATCAGGAATTAACAAGAATTACAAAATCAATTGAAGATGGAGATTTTTTTACAAATCCAGAATTTGTAGCAGCAATTGAAAACTGTAAAAAATACAATTCAAAATTGCATATATTAGGTTTAGTCTCTGATGGAGGAGTCCATAGCCATGATAGGCATTTATATGGACTTTTAGAAATGGCTAAAAGAAGGGACTTTGAAAATGTATATGTACATTGTTTCTTAGATGGAAGAGACACACCACCCGCATCAGCAGAAGGATATATCATTAAATTACAAGAAAAAATGAATGAAAAGCAAATTGGCAAAATTGCAAGTATATCAGGAAGATTTTATGCAATGGATAGAGACAAAAGATGGGAAAGAGTAAAAAAATGCTATGATGCTTTAGTAAAAGGCGAAGGAAATAAATCAGGAGATGTAATAAAAGCAATAGAAGACTCTTATCAAAAAGAAGTATTTGATGAATTTGTTGAACCAACAATAATATGTAATGGTGAAGAACCAATAGCAACAATAGAAAAACATGATTCAGTTATTTTCTTTAATTTCAGACCAGATAGAGCAAGGCAAATTACAAGAGCATTAGTAGATAAAGACTTTGATGGATTTGAAACAAAAAAAGATTTAGACTTATATTATGTATGTTTTACAAGTTATGATGAAACAATGCCAAATGTACATGTTGCATTTAAAAAAGAAACATTAAAAAACACATTTGGAGAATATATAAGCCAAAAAGGATACACACAACTTAGAATTGCAGAAACAGAAAAATATGCACATGTAACATTTTTCTTTAACGGTGGAGAAGAAAAACAATATGAAGGAGAAGATAGAATTCTAGTACCATCTCCAAAAGTAGAAACATATGATTTAAAACCAGAAATGAGTGCATATGAAGTAACAGATAAAGTATTAGACGCTATAGAAAATGACAGATATGACTGCATTATATTAAATTATGCAAATACTGATATGGTAGGACATACAGGAAGTTTAGAAGCAGCAATAAAAGCAGTAGAAGCAGTAGACGAATGTGTCGGAAAAGTAGTAAATTTAGTAGAACTAAAAGGCGGAAATTTATTAATTACAGCAGACCATGGAAATGCAGAGCAAATGATAGATTATAGCACTGGAGAGCCACATACAGCTCATACAACAAACCCAGTACCATTAATCTTAGTTTCAAGCGATAAAAACCTAAAACTAAAATCAGGAGGAAAATTAGCAGATTTAGCACCAACAATGTTAGATTTAATGAATCTTGAAAAACCTGAAGAAATGACAGGTAATAGTTTATTAGATAGGAAATAGGAATTATATGTTAAATCATACAAGAAAGATAAAAGAAATATATGAAAATATACAAAAATCTTTATATTATATGATCCCAGAAAAATGGGATAGTCTTTATCTATATAGTTCTATTTTAGATGAAAAAGATCAAGAAGGAAAAACAGGAGAATTGTTTTTTTACTATATTCCAAGAGGAATTTTTAAGAAAAAACCAGTAAATGTATATGAAATTCCATCTAAATTCAATATAGATGAAAATCAATATTTAAAATTGGTCCGATTGCTATACGAAAAAATAAAACAATTAAGAAAGGAATTTCAAAAAGCAGAAGAAAAAGAAATATGGACCAATTTAACTATGTCTATACATGATTTAAGATTTAAAGTAGAATATGATTACACTGACTTAAATCACAGTATATTTAATAGTTATGAAAGACATGTTATCTGGCGATATGAAAATTTAGGAATTGGTGATGAACAAGTAAGTAAACAAGATAGAGAAATATTAAAAAGGTATAGATTAGGACCAAAAGTATTATCAAGAAAAGAATATTATGATGCAGGCATATATATTAAAGATGTTGATAATATAGTTGCATATAGTACAGAAAATTATAATGTAGAACAAGAGGGAGAAACAGCTGAAGAAAAATCAACAACAGCAAAACATAGAAATCAACTCTTGTTATCAAAAGAAGAAATTGAAAAAATGAAGTCAAAAAATTAGTTATCATTTTTTAGGCAAATAGCCTAAAATTAATATACAACAAAATGAAGAAATGAAAGGAGCAATAAAAATGATTTATTCAAAAGAATTAGAAGGAATGTGCCAAGTTGCAAAAGGAGTGGACCATGGACCAGCTCCAATACCAGAAGAAGGAAAATGGGTAAAAGCCAAAGAAATTAAAGATATTTCAGGTTTAACACATGGAATTCGGATGGTGTGCACCACAACAAGGAGCATGTAAATTAACATTAAATGTAAAAGAAGGAGTTATACAAGAGGCATTAGTTGAAACAATTGGATGTTCAGGAATGACACACTCAGCTGCTATGGCTGGAGAAATTTTAACAGGAAAGACAATATTAGAAGCATTAAATACAGACTTAGTATGTGATGCTATTAATACTGCAATGAGAGAACTATTCCTACAAATTGTATATGGTAGAACACAAACAGCCTTTTCTGAAGGTGGACTTCCAGTAGGAGCAGGACTTGAAGACTTAGGAAAAGGACATACAAGTCAAGTTGGAACAATTTATTCAAGTTCTTTAAAAGGACCAAGATACTTAAATTTAGCAGAAGGGTACATAGTAGAACTAGGATTAGATAAAGATGATCAAATTATTGGTTATAAATATGTACATCTTGGAAAAATGATGGACAATATCAAAAAAGGAATTGATCCAAAAGAAGCAATTGAAAAAGCATCTGGTACATATGGAAGATTTGATGAAGCAGTTAAAAAAATTGACCCAAGAGAAGAATAAATGTAAAAATCATATAAAATTAAGGGAGGAATAAAAATGGCAGTAACATTTGAAAGTTATGAAAGAAGAATAGACCAAATTAAACCAGTAATGGAAAAATACGGAATAAAAGATTTTGAAGATGCATTAGAATTATGCAAAGAAAAAGGATTTAATCCATATGAAATTGTAAAAGGAGTACAACCAATTTGTTTTGAAAATGCAGCATGGGCATATGTTTTAGGAGCAGCAATTGCAATAAAAAAAGGATGTACTAAAGCAGCAGATGCAGCAAAAGCAATAGGAGAAGGATTACAAGCATTTTGTATTCCAGGTTCTGTTGCAGATGATAGAAAAGTTGGATTAGGACATGGAAATTTAGGTTCTATGTTACTATCAGAAGACACAAAATGTTTTGCATTCTTAGCAGGACATGAATCTTTTGCAGCAGCAGAGGGAGCAATTGGAATTGCAAAATCAGCAAATAAAGTAAGAAAAGAACCATTAAGAGTTATTCTAAATGGACTTGGAAAAGATGCAGCACAAGTTATTTCAAGAATTAATGGATTTACTTATGTAAAAACAGATTTTGATTATTTTACAGGAAAAGTTAAAGTAGTTGAAGAAATAAAATATTCAGAAGGAGAAAGAAGTAAAGTAAGATGTTATGGAGCAAATGATGTTAGAGAAGGAGTTGCAATAATGTGGCTAGAAGATGTTGATGTTTCTATTACAGGAAATTCAACAAACCCAACAAGATTCCAACATCCAGTTGCAGGTACATATAAAAAAGAAAGAATAGAAGCAAATAAAAAATATTTCTCAGTTGCAAGTGGTGGAGGAACAGGAAGAACACTACATCCAGACAATATGGCAGCAGGACCTGCATCTTATGGTATGACAGATACAATGGGAAGAATGCACTCAGATGCACAATTTGCTGGAAGTTCATCAGTACCAGCACATGTAGAAATGATGGGACTAATCGGAATGGGTAACAATCCAATGGTTGGAGCAACAGTAGCCGTTGCAGTAGCCGTCGAAGAGGCTATGAACTCTTAGAAAAACTGGCTATGAACTCTTAGAAAGCACATAACAAAGAGGATAGTAAAAATACTATCCTCTTTATGTATAAAATTTTATTCTTTACTTTCAGACTTATTTGAATTTTTTGAAGATTTAGATTTATCAGTTAAAACTTCTTTCATAGCGCCTAATGAACTCAAAGCACCAGTTGCTTCAAAAGGAATAAATACTTTATTTGCATCACCTTTAGCAACTTCTTGCAAAGCCTCCAAAGATTTTAATTGAACCAACTTATCGTTAGGATCAGCTTTTTTCATAGCATCATAAACCATTTGAATTTCTTTAGCTTTTGCTTCAGCAACTTCTTTAATAGCTTGTGCTTCACCGACAGCTCTTCTGATTTTTGCTTCTTTATCTGCTTCAGCATCTAAAATAGCGGCTTGTTTTCTACCTTCTGCAATAGTAATAGCAGATTGTCTTTGTGCTTCTGACTCTAAAATTAAAGCCCTTTTATTTCTTTCAGCATTCATTTCTTTTTCCATTGCATCTCTAATATCAGCAGGTGGAGTAATATCCTTTATTTCAACACGATCAATTTTGCATCCCCACTTATCAGTTGCTTCATCAAGAACAACTCTTAATTGATTATTAATACCATCTCTTGAACTGAATGTTTCATCTAAGTCCATTTTACCAATAATATCACGAATTGTAGTAATTGCAAGATATTCAATACCTTTCTTCAAACTTTGAATTTCGTATACTGCTTTTGCAGGATCTGTAATTTGGTAAAATACAACTGTATCTATTGTAATTGTAACATTATCTTTTGTAATAACTCCTTGAGGTGGAACATCCATAGTTTGTTGTTTTAAACTTACAACACTTCTAACATGATCAAAGAAAGGGATAATAATTGTAAGACCAGCATCAGCTACCTTATAAAATTTACCTAATCTTTCAATGATGTATACCTCAGATTGTTTAACGATTTTAATAGACATAACTGCTATTATTAAAATAATAACAAGTAAAACTAATAAAAACCACATAAAAATTTCCTCCTTTAATATTTATATAAATATAAATTAAAAACTATTTTTCAATTGGTGAAACAATTAATTTAACACCTTTTATTTCATCAATTTTTACTTCAGTACCTTTTGCGATATTTGTTTGATTAATTCCAATTGCAGACCAAACTTCGCCATCTACTTTTATTTGACCAGTACCATTAATTGAATCAATATCTTGAATAACAATTCCAGTTTTTCCAACAGTTGAATATACATTAGTTGAAATAGAATTTTTATTTTGCACAAACTTTTCAACAAAAGGCTTTGTAGCCAAAATTAAAAGGCCAGAAGATATGACAAATACTGCAGTTTGAATAATAATGTTATCTATAAAAATACTTGTAACCATTGCAAGTAAAGCTCCAAGTGCAAACCAAAAAACTAAAAATCCAGCAGTCATAATTTCTATTATGAAACAAAAACCTGCGATGATTAACCAAATTTGCCACATAATAAAGAACCTCCTCAATTTACAACTATTACTATTATAACATATATTTGGAAAAAAAGGAAGAGTTTTATGTAAAATTCATAAATATTGAATAAAAATCAAAAATATGCACATAACAATAAAGAAAGAGAGTGTGTATTTTATGGATTCAAAAAGAAAAGAAAAAGAAATGCGGAGTAGAACAAGGCGTTTTAGAAGTAGGAGAGGATAGCACAAAGTATGGAGAATTCATTTCTTCTTATTTTGCTTGGGTAACATTACCAGAACAAAAAGAAAAAGTAGAAGAATTGCAGAATATGACAAAAAAGGATAAAAAACAAAAATAAAAAGAGAAAAAGAGAGAAAATAATAAAAAAGCAAGTAAAAAATCAAACAAAAGGTCAAAGAAAGTCAAAAAATATCCTTGAAAAAAATTTAATAAAGAATATAATATATTTATAAGTCAAAGAAAGTCAAAGTCAATAAACTGAAATATAAGGAGAGTGATGAAATGAGAATATCAGATATCATAGAAGAATTTATCAAAGAATTATTTGAAGAAGAGGACAGCATTGAAATACAAAGAAATGAACTTGCAGAGCAATTTAACTGTGTACCATCTCAAATTAATTACGTAATAGCAACTAGGTTCAAGCCATCACAAGGCTATTATGTAGAAAGTAGAAGAGGTGGAGGAGGCCATATTACAATAAAAAAAGTAAATAACACAAAAGCGGACTATATTTTGCACATTATTAATAATATTGGCCAAGAAATAACTTCAAATGAAGTTGATATACTAATTAGTGATTTTTTAACATATGATATTTTAAGTGCAAAAGAAGCAAAATTATTGAAAGTCGCAACAAGTGATAATGTATTACAACTAGATAAAGATAATAAAGATAAAGTAAGAGCGAGAATTTTTAAAAATATGCTATTAAATTTAAATTAATTGAAAGGTGTTTTTTGGGACGGGGCAAAAAAACACCAAATGTAGAAAAAATATAGTTTTAAATTAAAATTAAATTAAATAATAAAAAGGTGTTTTTTTACCCCGTCCCAAAAAACACCAAAGGAGGAATTTAATATGTTGTGTGATAATTGTGGAAAAAGAGAAGCAAACGTAAAATATTCAGAAAATATAAATGGAAGGAAAAAAGAATTAAATTTATGTGAAGAGTGCAGTCAAAAATTAGGAATAACAAATATGGACTTTAGTATGCCAATAGACTTTTCTAGTTTTTTTGGAGAACTTATGGAAGACTTTGCAACCCCAGAGTTTATGCCTTTATTAGATGAAATAAAAACATTAAAATGTGATCAATGTGGATATACTTTTGATGATATAGTAAATACTGGAAGATTAGGATGTGGAAATTGTTATGAAGTATTTGAAGAAAGACTAGATCCAATTATAAAAAGAATACAAGGAGCAAATCGACATGTTGGAAGAATTGGAAAAATTGTTGACAATAAAATTGAACAAAAAGAAGAAGACAAAGAAAAAACAACATCTCCAAAAGAAGCAAAAAAAGAAAATAAATTAGAAAAATTGCAAGAAGATTTAAAACAAGCAATAAAAGAAGAAAGATATGAAGATGCAGCAAAATTAAGAGATGAAATAAAGAAAATGGAGGGATAAAATATGAATTGGTATTTACAATCAAGTGAAAATTCAGATGTTGTACGAAGTACAAGAATAAGATTTTCTAGAAATATAAATGGATTCCCTTTTGAATTAAAAAAAGAGGAAACCAAAAAATTAGAAAACAAAATAAAAGACTCACTTTATGAAATAGGATATAATTTAAAATTTTTCAAATTAGCAGATATGGATGAAATTACAAAAATGAGCTTAGTAGAAAAAAATTTAATAAGTCCAGATTTTGTTCTAAACAAAAATGAAACAGGAAGTATATTAATAAATGATGAAGAAAATATTTGCATTATGATTGGAAACGTTGATCATTTAGAAATACAAGTATTTAATTGTGGATTAGATTTAGAAAATACCTTAAACTTAGCAATTGAAATAGATGAAAAAATAGGTAAAAGCTTAGGATATGCAATGAATAAAAAATATGGATATCTAACATCTTATCCAAATAATGCAGGAACAGCTCTTAGAGCATCAGTAATGGTACACATGCCAGCACTTTCTAGGACAAAAAATACAAGAAAAGTATTAGATGCAATCAATTCATTTGGTATAAACATCAGAGGAGTATATGGTGAAAATACAGAAAGCACAGGAGATATGTATCAAATATCAAATAAACAAACACTTGGAATATCAGAAAAAGAAATTATTGAAAATTTAAAAGTAATTGTTGAAAAAATAATTAAACAAGAAAGAGAAGCAAGAAAATTACTTGCAAAAGACGATGTCAGTTTTGAAGATTTAATTTATAGAAGTTATGGTATTTTAAGCTATTGCAAAAAGATTTCACAAGAAGAAACAAGAAACTTACTTTCTAATATCAAACTAGGAACTGACTTAGGAATTTTAAAAGAACTAACAGATTTAAAAGTTCAAAAATTATATCTTTATACTAAACCTGCAAATTTACAAAAGTTTTTAGGAACTCAATATGAACCAATCGAACGTGATATAAAACGAGCAGAAGTTATTCATCAAATTATGAATGAAAAATAAAAAATCGAAAGGAGAGATTTTAGTGTGAAAAATAAAAAGTTAAAAAAGAGCATGATTAATAACAGTAGCCAATAAAATTAAAAAAACAAACTACT
>CANQHU010000007.1 GCA_947623945.1 uncultured Clostridia bacterium
GTTGTTTGTATCAATATCATCATTTACACAATATGCTTTTAAATCTCTTGATTCTTATAAACTAAATTATAATGTTTCTGTTCAGGCACAAGGAAGTAAGAATTATGAATTATTACAAGAAATTGCTAAGCATCCAACTGTAAATTCTTATTCAATAATAAGAATATCCAACGATTTAGATATAAGTGAAACTATAAGTACATTTCCTAGTGGTTATCCTTTATATACACTAGGAGAGCAAGAATATCAAAAATTTATAACGACTTTAGGATTAAGTTATGAAGATGCTAAGGATAAATTGATATGGCTTACATATAAGGATAAAAATACTTTGTGTTACAAACATTTTGGAGATTTAAAATACGAAAAAGGAGATATCATACGAGGCAAAATAAATAATCAAATTGTTGATTTAGAAGTAGTCGCATCAACAAGAGATATAAGACCTTTGGGCTTGGGTGATGGTGCTGATTATGGTGCAGTTATAAGTGAAGAATTTTGGAATAAATATAAACTCCATATAGAAGATTATGATTATCTTAATATGTTGATAGATTCAAATAATGCGGATGAATTAACAGAATTTATAATTAATAATTATTCTACAACAGAATTAACTACTTACAATCAAGCACATTCAGATCAAACTCAAAAAGCAGTATGTACTATGGTATCTATATTTTTATATTTATTAATAATAATTATTTCATTAGTAGGATTAACAAATATTTTTAATACAATAACAATAAATATGAATTTAAGACAAAAAGAATTTGCAATTTTAAAATCAATAGGAATGACAAAAAAAGAATTTAATAAAATGATTAGTTTAGAAAGTACCTTTTATGGAATAAAATCATTGGCTATCGGTTTACCATTAGGCATAATGGCATCTTATTTAATATATAAAGTACTTAATACTAGTTTACAAACTAGTTATATCTTCCCAACAATGAGTGTTATTATTTCAATAATAGTAGTATTTATATTACTAAAAGGTATTATGAGATATTCATTAAAGAAAATTAATAAGCAAAATATAATTGAAACTATTAGAAATGATAATATATAAAATAAATTGGAGCATAGAATTATGCTCCTTTCTCAGTTTTTAATTTAGTTTTCATTTTTTCAGCAATATATACATCTAATTTCCTACTTTGCTTTAATATCTCAGAATAATCAGCATTTTCATCAATTAGTTTTTCAAGTTTAATTCTGTTCTTTATTATAAGTAATGTTATTTTATAATCGTTCATAAAATCACCATCCTTATAATAAAATTATAGCATAATATGTCTGAAAATGTTGTCGAAATTTGTAATTTATACAAAACAAAAATAGCCTATTCCCATATTGAGAATAGACTATTTTAATTTATGCTACTTTCCTTAATTTATAATTTTCAGTAAAATCTTCATCTAATAAATCTTTTACATTTTTAACGCATTTAACATCTAAATTATATCCTAATGGAATTAAGTCTCTAAAAACTCGCCTTATTATATAATCTAGATTCTCATTTGCACTTGATATTTGTGTTACAAAAATAATATTTTGTACATTAGTTTTCTCTATTTCTTTTAAGATCAAATAAGAATTAGTAATTTTTTGAAATGCAATTACTGGAAGCTCTGTAATTTCTTTAATTAAATCCCCCATAATAAAGTTGTCTGTTAAAATTAAATTTGTTGAATTTTCATTTACATTATTTCTCATTATCCAGTTTTTTGCACTCATCCCATTAATTTTGTTACTACTAGAAAACCATAAATCAGATGTACTAGAAAAAGGCTTATCTAAGTGTATAGAAAGTCCTTCTATATAGCCATCATTCAAAACAGGTATAAAAAATCCATTCATTCCACTAAAACACCATTTAAAATCTTCTTCTTGATAAAATCCTGGTGTTCCAGCTAAATTATATTTTCTTGCTAAATTGTTACATATTAATCGTCTCTTTATATATTTTTTAGGTATTGTTCTATATAAATTGTTATCAATAGAACTATCTAAAAATCCAATGTTTTTTAAATATCTTCTATGTTGGTTTTCTAATTTTAGCATACTTAAAAAATCTCTATAAATTGTATTTCTAATTTTTATGTCTGATAAAATATTAATTGGACTTATCTCAATAGGTGTCTTATCTAATGAAAAACATTCTCTATCTAGTAACTCCTTAAATGCTGTTTTATTATCAATTCCTTTCATTTTTGCATATAATCCAACGGAAAAACCTCCAGCGCCACATCTACAACAACAATATTTGTTATTTTGTGCATTTAGACTTAATGTTGGTATTTTACTGTTTTTATTATATCCACAAAAAGGGCATATTGCCTTGTGTTCATTTCCAACATTTTCAACTATTTCTAAGCATAAATGATATGCTACATTTAATATATTAATGTGTCTTTGCACCTCTTGAAAATCTAATTTATCCATAATTCTACTGTATCCTTTCAAATTTAATTTATACTCTGATCTCGCATATATTTCTTGTTGCATATACATTCAATAAATATTTTTGTCTTTGTTTGTAATTTGCTTTTATTCTACAATGTTCACAAAGTACCTTATTATTTTTTACCTGCCTTTTACCACATGAAGTACATAAGCCTAAATTTCTTAATTTATGGTATCTATTTCGACTTCTTATACGATTTTGTTCTCTTTTTTCCTCCTTATGTTTCTTATGATAAGCCCTTGCTTCTTCTCTACTTTTAATCATACATACTAAACACAAAGTATGATTTTTTTCTGCAATTTCTTGGCCACATCTTACACAGATATGATGGCTTTTATAAAATTCATAATTTTTTGTATCACACATAATTTTCTCTCCTTATTCAATTAATTTGCCATTAGTATATGGCATTATAGTATTAATATCATTGAGCAATTTTTCCTTATTTTGCAAATATTCTCTAATAACATCTGCTTGCGAATTGATTGTTTTCTTACCTTTAAATTTATCTGTAAAACTGTCAAAAGAACTTGCATAATTTACAAGTTCTTTATTTTTTTCTAAATATATAAACCATAAATATTTATAAAAAGGTGATAAATAATTTATTGATAATTTATGATTGCAAATTATTATATAATCTGGCTTTTCGCCTTTTTTTACTTGCTTGTTATTGTATTTCCTTTTACAGTTTTGATAATGATTTTCTATACTATCAAATTTGCCATTAAAAAATACTTTTGCATATAATGCTGAAAATCTTTTATCTCCTATTGAAGAACATTCTAAAGTCATTTTGATAACCTCCTTGTATAATTTTATTGAATCCTTTTTCCAACTATATTTTGAATTTCGTTATAATACTGTCAATTCTTATTATCCAATATTTCTATAATGGCATCTTCTAATTCATAATACTCTGTGCCATATATACAAGATGCATCTTCATTATCTTCTCTATCAACACTTGGTATTTTTATATTTTTTTTTGATAATAAGTTTTCAAATTGTTCTATTATTTGTATTGCTTTTTCTCTATTATTTTTTCTTTTATTGTTTTTAATTGTAATAGCACTTCTAACAAAAGCTAAAAAGAAAAATAGCAACACAACTAGCACTAACTCTAGTATTTTTATTATATTAAAATTAAGCATATTTTTCCTTCCTTTCTATTCAACACACAATATCCATTCATCTTTTACTTTTTGAAAATTAGGATTATTGTTTAGTGTTTGTCTAATTTTTTCTCTTACATAATTATTGTTTTTTGCTTTTTTAGATTTAACTAAAATATTGTAAATTTCATCAATAGTTGCACTATTTTTTAAGTACTGAAGAGTTGCTTGTATCAAGTCTCTCCAAGTAATATTTGTAACATCCATAATATTATTTTTAATTGTACTAGTAGTTTTTACATTAAATACCCATATTTTATTTTTTCTAAAAATAAGTAGGTGTTCATGTTTTATTGGAATAAACTCATTATTGTTATAGGCTTTATTATCTGATACACAATTATTTTGAATTTTTATAATATGACTTTCTAATTCTCCAAACCACATCATATCTTTTATAATGCTGTAGTATTTACCTTGTTTTCTTACATCTCCGATTAATAAAGCATGTCTACCACCATAAAGCAAACAGTGATATATTTTTTCATTTACAATATCTAGTTTTTTTATAAATTCTTCATAAGGCATTTTGTTTGATAAATCATTATTCGAATAAGAATTTCTTTGATTTGCATAAGATATAATATCCCAATAAGGAGGATGGGAAAATATAAAATCACTACCAGTTGGTATTTCATCTGCTAGTGCATCCCATCCGTTATTTAAGTCTAAATGCAAGCTATTATTTATTTCTAATTCTTTTGCAACATCTTTTCCTGTTCCACCACCACTAAAAATTTCAACAAACTTTTTTGGTTTTGAACTAGGATAATATTGTTTGATTAAATCTCTAATGACATAACCAGAACAATTGCCTCTATATTTTGAATCTCCAAAATTGCCTCTATTAGGATAATTAATAACACTTTGCATATTTTTTTCTCCATATTAGCATCTTTTTATAATTCCATTTTCTATTAATTTGCCATTAATTTCATTTTGCAATGTAGGATAATCTTTAACTATATTTTTGTATATATCTAGTTCTTGTTTTAATTTATTAAATCCTAATAGTTTTATTTCTAATTCTACTTTTTCAATTTGTTTTTCTATTCTTCTTGCTGCTGCATTCTTGTCTATTTCTAAATATTCCATTCTAGTTTTTTGGAGTTCTTCTATTTTATCGTATAATATATCTAATTTTTTTTTGTGCATTTTATTTTCTCCTTTCAAATTTATGCTGCCATTTTTATATTTTGTAGTTCATAATTCTCTATATTTTCTATAAATTTATTAGCACATTTTTGTATTTTGTTGCCTAGTTCTATAACAGTTTTTGGTTCGCCTTTAGCCCATTTAAGAATATAATTAAAACTACATTGAGAAGTGTCTAATCCAAAATGATCTGCTACAATGTAGGCTATTGATTCTACAAATACTTCAGATAAGTCTCTGTCGGTTTTATAATCAAAATCATCATACAATGCGTGTGCAAGTTCATGTAATAATACTGCAGCTTTGTCATTTGCAGATAATGTGTTTTTTAATACTATCTGCTTTTCACTAGGACTATAATATCCTTTTACTCCACCTGATAATTCTTTTTCTATAATGGGGAAATCACTAAAAGATTTTAATTTTTCATAAAAATAAGCCTTATCATTACTATTAAGATTTCTACTTTGTAATGGCAATGGCTCTCCTTCAGTTTGTGAAATATCATAAACAAATACATATCTATATGAATTATATTCTATTGTTTGTATTTCTTCTGTTTCTTCACCTTCTACAATTTTTTTAACTTTTTTATCATATTTTCGTGGAATAGGTGCTATAATCCATATTCTTTTTGAACTTTTTATAGGTTGTCTTTTTAATTTAAGCCATTTTGATTTTCCTGCAACTTTTGTAGCATCAGGAAATTGACTAAAAATTAAAATAAGGTTATTAAAACTATAACCTCTAAAATTTTTTTGAAACTTTAAAAATTTTTCATATTCTCCGTTATTAACTATTTCTTGCAATTTATTTGTAATATTCTCAAATATCTCTTTAGTTTTATTATTATAATTTGTTTTTTTATACATTTTTCCTCCATTCTATGCAACCATTTGTGTAAGGTCGTATTTTTCAATTTTGACTTGAGTTTTATTTTTAATTTTTTCTTTTTGATCAGTAAACTTTCTAAATCCAATCCATTTATCTATAAATGTAAGTTGTTCATTGGTAAAATTTCTATTGTGATGTGCTAATTCTTTTTGTACGATATGTCCGTTTCTATATTCAAGTGTTATAAATGACTTTGTAACATCTTTTAATTTTCTAACAAAAAATATTTCTGTTTTGCCTTCTATATAAGGATTAAGATACACATATCCTACACAATTTTCTTGCTGGATTCCTTCATCTTTCATACTATCAATACTTGGTGCAGGAAATATAATATATTTATCATCTGAATAAGTATATTTTGACAATTCTAAATATCTTATATAGGCCTTGAATTGTGTATTCATATCCTCTATAACTTTAATTTTGTTTTGCATTTTATCGTGTCTAGCAATTAAATTGCGTGGAAATAAATCTTTTTTAGATTTATAATTGTAAGAAAGTTTTTTTGCCATATCTAAATAATCTTTATAGATGTTCAAATTGTTTAATCCTTTTGTGTATTGCATAAGTTTTTTTAACGGAACATTTTTACTAATATCTTTTATAAGTTCCATATTATAATAGTTAAGTTCTAAACCTGATTTTATAAAGTCATCAAACACCTTATTTTTTATTAAAAATCGTATATAATTAATATTGGTATTACTGAATCTTTGAATTAGCTTTTTATCGGCTTTTTGAAATAGTTGTAATAACATTAGTTCTTTATATGAAACATCATTATCTTGCATAAATTTTAAAAAACTTTTAGGCACTCTAAATCTTTTGTAAAAACTACCATTTCTATTTAATGTTTTAGAATAAAAACATAAGTTGTATAATTTCATATTCCATAGCAGTTCAAAACTCTCATAAGCAGCAAATTCCAATACATCTAAATAGTTATATCTACAATATGCAAATTTTTTCATAAATTCTTCAATGGGAGCATATTCCATAATTGTACCTTTTACTAATCTCTTTTTGTTATATGGATATGTAGGATGATCTGTTAAAAATTTATGTCCTTTATATGTATACCAATTAAGTTGTTTATAACCATGATACACATACATAACTCCAAACATATTAATATAAACATTATTGCCTAAAAATCTACCAATACCAGGTAATATTCTCGCATATTCTATGCAACTTCTTTTTATTTTTTTCTTGTTTTCTTCAAAGTAAGAATATATTTCAAATATTCTTATAATAATTTGTTTATTCATTCTCTGTACTAATACAATAGGTTGTATAAATGATTGTCTATAATAATTTATTCCATATACACACGACATTTTATGGCAATGAGGACATTCTATATAATCTCGTACTTTTATAGTTTTATCAGTAAAATATTTATTACAGTTAGTACAATATAATTTTTTCTTTGCTTTGTCCTTTATAATAAGATGATGCCCTTTAGAATTTTCCTTTATAAATTCGTCCCAATGTTTCGGAAGTTTGCATTTTCTGTCAATTTTACTCATTAATTCATCAATTTCTTCTTGTTTCATTGTATTGCACCTCCAAAAAGTGATAATTGAGAAACTTCTTTCTTTTTTTCAAGTTCTTTTTTTGCTTTTTCTAACGATACTATATTATTTTTAGAATTTTCTTGGATTGAAGTATTTTTCTTAGTTTCTGCTTTCTTTACAGGTTCATTAATTCCTAAAAACTTGTCTGGTAAAGAAAAATACATAATAGCCCAAGCATATACAACTTCATTTGTAATATAATTCCAGCCATTTCTAAGATGTTTAGTCCCTTTTTCTCTAATAAATTTACACATTCCTTCAATTGTTTTATTTTCTTGTAAGTATTTTTGCTCCATATCTTCGCGTGTTATGAGATAATCAACAGTTTGTTTTAAAGCCATATCTTCTTGATCTTTGACTTGTTCTTTTAATCTTTCAAAACCATTCATTTGCTTGTTTCTCCTTTCACTTGTTTAAAACGCTTAAACAAGTCATTTTCTTCTTTTTCACTTTGCATATATAACTTGTAGTTATTTAAACCATATTTTTTTATTTTATTTTGTTTTTCTTCTTGTACTGCTTTTAATACATTCTCTAGTTCATTAAAATCATAAAAGTAACAAATAAGGCCATTTTTTAAAATGACCTTATCTCCTTCATAATTTTTAATTATATTAAATCTATACCTATATTTCTTTTTGCCTGGATGATCTGCTATCCTAATGCCACAAGCCACTCCATAGTCAAGTTTTAGGTATATTGAACTTGTAGAATGTGCGTTGTATCGATGCACTATAAAGCCCATATTTAATAGTGATTTTATCAGAGTATCTGCCATATTGTTACTATCCATTATGCAGCCTCTTTCATAATTTGATTATTTTGTAAATATTCTTCTTTATTGATTTTATCAGTGATTAATTTTAAATATGGTTTAATAAAATCTATTTTATCTTCAGGAATATTAATTTCAGATACCCTTGCAATTTTATCTCCATTGCTTGTTGGTGCAATTACTAAATCGCCTACTTCTACATCTGTTGCAACATAATAACTATATGCCTTTCCGCTAAATGTTTTAGGCTCAAATTTATCTTCGTATTTTACTGATATAATATTTGTTTTTGTTTCCATATTTTATACTCCTTTCATATTCTAACTATATTTTTATTAAGCAACTTTGTATTTTTTATAAAATTTATCAAAATTTTTTACCTTACCATTTTCGATACCCATTTGTTTTTTGTTAAATTTGATGAACTCTTCATTATCAAATATTTTTACTTTTTGTGGTTTTATATTTGTTGTTTGAAGTAATATTAATCGTTCTATTATTTCTTCTCTTAAAATAGGATTTGCTTTATTTAAAAACCATCCAAAAGTTGTTATAACTGGTTCATCAATACCAGGTACATAAATTTTTAATTCTGCAATATGTCCTGTTCTCAATGCTTCCAAGACAATAAAATCTGATAAATCTTGCTTTTTTATAATATAATTATCTCCTAAATTTGTTTCTACGAATAGAAAAGCATCATTTTGAATAATATTCAACATCTGCTTTTTAGTATATTTTTTGTATATAATATTTTTCACTATATTTCTACTCCTTCCATTACTTTTTTCTTTTTAGTCCAATATATCTTTTACAAAATCTGTTATATTTAGTGTTTCTTTATTCCCTTGCTTATATAAAATCAATTCTAATTCATTTGAATAGTATCCATTTTGTTCATTATAACAAGGTACAAAAAATTTTTCTCCAATTTTAGAAATTATATTAAATCCCATTCCTTCAATACCTTCGATTAATTCACTTAATTTTTCTCTAAAATCGATTTCTTTTATTTTTATGTTTTTTCCTGTTTTTATAGATACATTATAAGTTTCTAAAATATCAAAATCTGCATATACATATTCACAACAATCTTGATCATGATAATATTCTAATATATATCCATTATCAAATATGATTTTTCCTTCTTTTATTTCTTTTATTTTCATAAATTTCTCCTTTCTACTCAAAATGGTAAATCATCATCTTGCATAATTTCATTATTTGTATCTTCTACTATTGGTGTATTATTTGTGTCAATAGTATTATCAACTTTTCGTTGTGAATCAGCAAAATTGATTTCTTCAGCAACAATTTCTGTAATATAATGTTTTTGACCATTATTATCCTCATATACACGAGTTTGTATTCTACCAGAAATACATACTTGTAATCCTTTATTCAAATATTTTTCAACAAATTCGGCAAGTTTTGAATATGCAACTATATTTATAAAATCTGCTTGTCTTTCTTCTCCTTGTGCTACATATTTTCTATTCACAGCTAAAGTAAAATTTGCAACTTTTGTGTTGTTCTTTTGTGATAATCTAATTTCTGGTTCTTTTGTAAGTCTTCCTAATAATATTGATTTATTCATAATTTGTTTACCTTCCTTTCTAATATTCGCTTTTTCTAATAGTCATAAATTTTATAATTTCTTCATTAAGTTTATAATTTCTTTCAAGTTTATAAATAAATTCAGGTTTTGATTTAAAATTTATGATATAGTAGAATGCTTTTTTATGTTTTTTAACTTCATATGCAAGTTTTTTTTCGCCTAAATCTTCTGTGGTATCTATTTGACCATTTGAAGAAATTAATTCTTTGATTTTATTAACAACATTTCTTCTTTGTTCCTCTTTAATTCTGTTTGATATTAAAAAAATTGTTTCATATTCGTTCATATAAAATTCCTTCCTTTCTATGCTACCATTTTAAAAATTTCTTCTTTATTTCGCTTAGCATTTTTTTGTTTATTTTTTCTTAATTTTGAATAATATTCTTCTAAAAATTCTTCTTTATAAGCATCTATTTTTCTTTGATGTTTTTTTAATTTGAACATATTGATATACCTTCTAATGTCTTTCTTTTTCATTGAAACTCTACGCTTATTTTTTACTGAAACTATTAGAAATGTTCCCAATATTATATTGCTTGCATAAATTCTGTTAAAATCATCAAAATTGGCATTTTTGTCAGCAAAAATAAATGTATTTTGATCTAATTTCATTACAAATAATTTTTCTCCTATAAATGCTTTTATAAATTTAATACTTGCAGGAATTTTAACAACTTTTGGTTCTTTTCCTGGCATAACTAATAAAACTTTAATTTTCATATGTATTTTTCCTTCCTTCCGTTTACCATAAAGAAATTTGGCAGTTGCCCTTTATAGTAACATCTTTATATAAAATTTGATTTTCCATTGGTTTATCAATGATTATTTTTTGATTTGATTCTTCTTGTTGTTCTTCTTTAGAACGATTATAGAAATCTCTAAATTTCCAATATTGTAAGAAATATAGCGGAGTTTCTAATTGAAAACGCATGTCTAGTGTTAGTGTATTTCCACAATATACAACAGCGGGTATTCCATAAAGTGATAATTGTATATATGTCATATATGCACAGACTTCCGATAAATCTGTTGCCAATACAAGCAAGTCTTGTTGATAATTGATATTTCTTCTTTTTAATGTTTTTGCAAGTGATAATATCATACCGACCGGCTCCACAAGTTGGCTCTGACATTGTTATAAATCCATGTTTTTTTATGTTTTGTTTTAATTTATTTTCATCTTCTACTGTTATTTCTGCCATTAAATCGGAAATATGTGTAGGTGTGAAAAATTGTCCCATTTTTGAATTTCCTAACTGATGCTTTTCATACAAAGGTCCAAGAATATCTGTTATATCTTTTGATTCTTCATAAGCCATTATTAACTTACCAAACATTTTGGGAAATAATAACTGATCTTCTTTAGAATAAGTATTTATAATTTTTAAATATTCTTTTTCCATTTGCTCATTTTTTGCAAATGAATTATATATTGCAATAGCGCACATTTTTATAAAATCATAGAAAATATTATGAGCATTATATTTACGAGATAAACTATCAAAAATATTTTCAAAATCTTTTAAGTGTTCTTCATACATTTAATTCCTCCTTATAAATTATTAAAGACAGATTCCTCTGTCTTTCTTATTTATGCTGCTTTTTGCATCATTGATTTATTATTTTTATTTATTGATATTGTTTTATAACCATTTATAATAGGCTTAATAATAGTATAATTATTCATATTATTATAGTCTGCAATTTTAAGTGCTTTTCCTTTTTCTACTTTTGATATAATAACTTGTGTGTTTTTAGCATAGTCTTTTATGAAATTATAATCAGCACAAGATTCGTAATCATCAATAAAAATAGGAAAATTGGCTCCAGTTATTCCATTAAACATATTAGCCAATTCTAATGCAGTTGCAATAGTTTCTGATTTAGATAAATCTGATAAAACATTATTTTTATAGGTTATTATAAATTCTTCTTTTATTTCACCAGTAGTTTTCAATACAGTATAGAACTTTATATCTACATCCTTCAAGTATTTTTTTGCTAATTTCATTTTCTCTTCAATATATGAAATATATAATTTTTGAGCGGTTTTCTTTGCTTTATTTAAGTTATCAATATTTAAGTTGTAAGTTTGCTTTTCACTATTGAATTTTGCAATATCTTTTTTAGCATTTTTTATATTTTGTTCCTTTATAGATATTTCATTATTAAATTTCTCAACTTGATTTTGTTCAATTTCTAATTGTTTAATAGTCTTTTCTACAACATCAATTCTTTTTGCCTTTTCTATTGTAGTATCACCTTCAAGTGAATGAAATTTGCACTTTTCAGTTGCTAACTTTAACTTCAAATCCTGTATTTGTGTTTCTATTATGTTTTTTTTATCAAATTTTTCTGTTAAGTCTTGTCGCATACTAGAAATAGTTTTATTTTTACTTTCATCTTGGATATGTTGCTCACAAGTAGGACAAACAGAAGATATCCCATTTTTTATCTCTAAATATTTCTTTTTTCCAGCCTTCATAATTTTATCTAACTCTTTAATTTCATTTTCTTTTGATAATAATTCTTTTTCTAGATCATTTACTATTTTCATTTGTTTCTCTTTATTTACAATGTCTTGATTTATATTTAAAGATGCTAATTCTTGCCTTGCAAGTGATAGTTCCATTTCTTTTTCAAATGTTTTATAATCTAGTAATTCTTCATCAGTAATTTTTTGAGCATATTCAATTTTTCCATCTAATGAAGTAATGTTTTTTTGCGATTTTTTAATATCATCATTTAATTCAGAAATATATGTAGGTATATCACTAGGCATACCTTCTAAAATATTTTTTTCTTGTGCATCCAATTTATCATAAGCAATATACATTGGTATATTTAGGAAGTGTAAATTTATATATTGCTCTTTTTCTTCTGATGAAAGCATTTCATAATATTTAATATCTTTTAAATCTTTTATGTTTTCACATAAAGTTCTCCATTTATCTTTATCTGGTACTTCTAAAAATTCTTTTCCTGTAATTGATTGTAAATTATTTTGATTATATATTTCTTGTAATTCTTCTATACTTAATTTGTGATAAATATCTCTTATAGAAATATGAAAATATTTATGGATTAAATCTTCTTGTTGTTCTTTTGATAAAGTATCAAATATTGTTTTTGGTTTTATATCAGACAAATATTTATCAACCATTTCTTTTTGTTCAGCAGTTTTTTTTGATAAAAAATACATTGGATTTACTATTGATAGAAATAATTTTTTATCTCTGTAAAAATTTATTAAATCATCTTGTGTTACATTTTTTCCATCCAGCATAATAAAATTTTTATTATTGTTATATCTATCTCTAATTCTAACCAATGTATGCTCCGTTCCCATATTATCTGTAAAATGTAATTCTCCATAAGATGAATCACATTTTTTATTAATTAGACAAGTTTTTTCATTTCCAGATAAATTTGTTCCTAATATGATATTAATAATTGCGTATAAAATATTACTTTTTCCAGAACGATTTTTTCCTGTAATACTTGTAATATCATAAATTTCAGTTTCAAATTCTTTCTTGAATTTTCTAAAACCTACTGTTTTTAAATAATTAATTTTCATAGTATTAGCTCCTTTTCTTTCTTTTGGTATAAGGCTTTCTTAAATGTTCTTCTGACAACCAGTCTTCTGTTCCATCTTTAAATTTTAAGTGATAATCTCGATAGTATGGATCTACTTCAATTACTGTTGCTGGTACATTTTTATAAAACTTACCATTATTTTTGCCAGTGCCATATACTATAACCTTACTACCATTTTTATACTTATTAAACATTTTTGTATTATCCTCCTATTTTTTTATTTTTGAGTATTTACTTTTTCTATATATTTGTGTATAATAAAAAAAAAGCAAATAACAATTTGCGAATATATAGTAGTATAAACAATTCCACCATTAATTTTTTATGCTGCTATATTTTTTAGTCTTTTTTCAATAAATTCTAATTTAATAGCAAATTTTCTATTTCCTACATCTTGAACATTTAGTCTTACAACAGTTCCTAAATCACATTCTAATAGTTCATCTGCATCTTCAGGTCTGATAGCTACTTGGCATATTTTGTCATTCATATCTGCAAATTCTCCAATTAAATATTCCTTTTTTTGTCCTTTATTTACTATGTTTTCGTTGTAAGTTCTTAATAAAGCATAACAATTATCAAAATTTTCTTCTTTATTTTCTTCACTTTTTGGTTTTTCCGTTTCTTTTGGTTTTTGTTCTGTTTTTTTAGTCTTTTGATCTTGTTTTTTATTAGATGTTGTTGATGTTGTAGTTGTCGTATTTTCTTTTGCTTGTTTTTGTTTATCAATTTCTTTTTCTGTGTTTTTTACATTTGTACTAGTGGTTTGTTTTTTCTCTGCTACATTGTTATTCACAATTTGTTCAGATTTTGTTGATAAATTTTCTTGTTTTTGGTTTGGAATTGGTGTATTAGATACAAAATTTTCTTTTTCAATAATGTCTAAAATGTAATTATTGAATTTTTCACCTTTTGAAGTTTGTTGTTCTTTTTGAGTTAAAAATATAGTATAGATATCTTTTAATTGTTTTCCTTGTAATTTCTGTATTGTAAAAAATGCATCCAAGTTGTCTATTGATTCTTGGCCTGTAATTTTCATTAACCATATCCTATTGTTACTAATTTCTGGTATTAAAAATTTTAGCCAGGCAATTCTATTACATGCTGATTTTCCATTTTCATCTTTTTGGCTATAAGGACAGTTAGAATTGCATTCTACTGGTTTCCATTGATTTTTTTGTTTTTGCATTCCAGTTGTTTCATTATCTTTACAATAGCAAACTTTTCCTGCAGTATTGTATCTTTCTCTTTTAATTGAAAAAGGATTATCTCCTAAAAACTTAATATCAATACTTTTTGAACCTTTTATTAGGTCATTAAATTTTTTCAAAAATAGTTGCATACTGTCATCTTGGATTTTTGCTATAAAATAGCCATGTTCCTTAACTCTTTTTTTTCCATTTTGTATTATTTGTTCTCCGTGCTGTACTTTTCCAATTACGGGTAAAGTAAAGTTTCTTGTTTCTTTCATTTTTTCTCTTTCCTTTCTTTTATGCAGCAATTAATTCTTGCATACAATATTCTTTTTCTGATATTTTGTCTAAATCAACTGTGTAGATTGGGTATATTGTAGTTTCTATTACACAAATTCCAGTTTGTTCTTTCAAAATTCCTAATTCTAATAATTGAGGAATGAAAGTAGGCTTGTATTTGCAATCTACTACAATTTCATTTTCTTTTAAAACTCTACGATTTTGGTTTAATGTTATATCTGCAAAATGGGCTGTTTCATTTGTTTCTGGATCAGTTCCAAATAAACTTAATTGCAAATTTCCATTTGCATATCTCGATGTATGGATAAAACAGTTGTTAAATACCATTTCGTATAGTTCAAAACTAAAACCTTGTACCATTTTTTTGCTCCTTCCAATATTATTTTTGTGTAAAAGATTTTTCAATAATCCTCCTTTCTTTTATTTTTGGGCAAAAAAAAGAAAATAAGTTTTATAGTTATAAGAAGGGGGACTTACTATAAATTTTCTTATTTTCTATTTTTATGGCACAACAAATAATCTATATATTTGTTGATACAACTACCCTAAATTATGCTGTATTAAAAAATACAGATGTACTACTACTAACTAAATTTTAGTAGTTATGCCCTAGAAATATTTTCTAGAGATAGTTATAGCAAAAACTATAACATAATCTTTATACACACCTATATTTTACATATTTTTTTATCTAATTTCAATAAGCACACTCTAAAAATTTTTTTGTTGTATTTTTCAGTATTTACAGAGATTTTTTATATGTCAAAAAAATTTTTTTCTTTTAAATACTTTCATACTTACAGTATCAATTTGTTTAGCATACAAAAAATTTTTTTGTTCAGCATTCCTTTTTAAAAAAGATACATATACAATAATAAGTATGAAAGGAGGAAGTCTTGTGTCAGACATTATTGAAGAAATTTTAGAAGCAAGAGAAGATGAAGGAAAACTTGATATTGAAAGCGAAGAACTAAAAAGTAAAGAGATGTTTAGAAGAAAAAAAAGCGAAGAATTGCATAATTTTATTAATAAAAGAGTGCATCCTCGTTCTCGCAATACTTTATCAAATTTAATTGAACGATATGTTGATGCATATTGTGCTTATAGTGATTGCGAAGTTAAATTGTATTACAAGGCTGGATTCTCTGATGCAATAAATATTATTCTTGCTTCTCTACGGAAAAAATGCTCTATAAATATATAGAGCATAAAAAAGTAACTAAAAAAATGTAACATAAGTACACTTATGATACATTTTAGGTTCTTTTTTCTCAAATATCATTAAAAAAATGTAACATAAACGAATAAAACAGTAGCAAAAAAATGTAACATAAATGAAAGGTGGGATTTTTATGAGTGAAATGCAAAATAAATTTATAGAGTTTATGAAAAAAGATGGACTATCAGAAAATACATATATGAGTTACGCAAATGATGTAAAACTATTTGAAAAATATTATAATGATTCTTATGGTGAAGAATTAGATCAAATTATACACGCAGATATATCAACATATATAAATTATCTATTTAAGCATAACATATCTCCAAAAACTATTAATAGAAAGGTTGCAGCATTAAAAAGGTATAATAAGTTTTTACTAGAGGAAGGAAAACAAGAAAATATTGTTATTGTTGATAAAGATTATATAAAGGTTCAAAAAACAATGATAAATAAAGAACTTCCAACTAGTCAAGAAATAAATAGATTAAAACATTTTGCAAGTAGAGATGAAAAAAATGCAGTTAGAGATTATTGCTTTATTTCTATATTCATTTATTGTGGGTTAAGAGAAAGTGAAATTATAACAATTAGATTAGTAGATATAAAATTAGATGAACGATTTATTAATATTATTGGAAAGGGAAATAAGTTTCGACAAATAGTTATTAATAATTTTGTATATAGTGCTTTAGTAGAATATTTAGAAGAACGATATAAAATCGATACAGATAATCCATATTTATTTGTCGGACAGAAAAATAGAAATAATAAAGAGCCATTAAATAGGAATTTTTGTAATAGATTATTAAATAAGTATAAAGATTTATGCAAAATAGATAAATTACACCCACATTTATTAAGAGCATATTTTTGTACTAATGCCCTACATAATGCTGGATATACAATAGAGCAAGTTGCAAATCAAGCAGGACATAGCAGTCTTAATACTACAAAAGGTTACCTTGTTACAAGTCAAGAAGATTTAATTTCTTTAGCAAATAAATTATAGTAAAATTTCAAAATAGTAGGTTTTAAACCTACTATTTGCTTGTTATTGCTTACATGTAATTTGTTATTGCCATTCCCATTTTGAGTAATATTTGTTTGTAGAAAATACAACACTCTCTTTTTCATTACCATTACTATATACTAACATTGCTCCCATTTGTTCTTCTGGTACAGAATGAAATCCTCTACTTTCCATATATTCATCCAAATATTGTCCACCACTTTTATTTGATGTATCTGCTGTCTTACTAAAAGCTACTTTTTTAGGAATATTTTGTACTATTGTGTATTCTTTATTTGTAAATAAAATCTCTAACATTCCAAAACAAGATGAAAATGGATTCCATACTCTAAATTTTATAATTGAAAAAATCGTAGCACTTAATAAAATTGCACAACATATTACCATTGTTATAATAATTCCTTTTCTTTTCATACAATAAATTCTCCTTACAATTTACTATTTATTAAAGTATAGCAAAAAAGCAAGTGGTTGTAAATATCATTGAATATATAAAAAAAGAAGATGATAATTCTTCCATCTTCTTTCCTAATTTTAACTATCTGATTTTAAAGTATATTGACTTATATCTGGTTCTACAAAAATTGAATCATCTACATTATCAAATTCATATTCTTTTTCAGTTATTGTTTCTCCTTCTATGTCTTTTATAAATAATCCTGTATCTTTTTCTATATAAGTTTCTGCTCCTTCAAAAGTTAAAGATGTTGATGACATAAAGCCTTTTATAATATAGCAATCTTTTCCGTTATAATTAGTTGACTTTACACTTGCAAACATACTTCCTAGAAATGTTTGCCAATTATTTTCTGTTTCTAAATGATTATAAATACCTATTGACATTATTGTTCCACTATTTAGTTGAGCTATTTTTGTGTCTGATGTTTGAGTAAATGTATCTGTTTTTTCTCCATTATTATACATTGCTACTTTATTTATTGTACCATTTAGATTTCTTTCTAAGAAAACAACTTGGTTGTTGTCTTTCCTATAATATTCCATTGTTATAGTCCCATCTTTAACTGTTGCAATAGATTTAGTATAATAATTTACACTATCAGCATATTGTGAAATTTTATTTTGTAAGTCTGTAATTATCATATAGTTTCTAATTGTATGTACTAAAACAATTACTACTAAAATTGCTATTATGATTCCTAAAACCATTAATATTTTTTTCATTTTCATATAAAAAACCTCCCTTATTTTATTTTGGAAGGCAACCTAGCTATCATGAGTTCATTTTTGAACTTTTAGACCTATGGCTTTGCGTCATAAACTTTCATTTATTTTGCTTTTTACTTTACATATTAATTTTACCATATTTTTTTAAAAAAGTCAAAATTTTCACTTACTTTGCGACTTTTCATTATTTATTCTATATTATGCTCCTTACAAATAACTATTACTCGTTCTTTTTATTTTTATAATCTTTAAATATTAGAGAAGTTATAATACCTAAAGAAACTCCAAAACAAAGTCCAACTCCAATTCCTGCATAACTATTTAATACTTTGCAAAAAACAATACTAAAAAGAATAGTCATTGATATTCCAACACTAAATCCAACACTTAAATATGATCCTCGTTTCATTTTAGCCTCCACTACAAATTATATTTATCTGATTAAAGTATAGCAAAAAAGCAAGTGATTGTAAATATTCACTTGCTCATATATGTAATTTGTTATTCTGGTACATCTTTAATTTTCTTTAATATCATAACCTACTGTGCTTGGTATTTTAACATCTTCTTTTGTTACATTTCCTATACTATAATCAACTAATTCTACTTTTTGATTTGCATTTATTTCTTTTATTTTTAGCATATTGTCTTTGTCTACAATAAATTGGAAATCATCACTTATATAAAACTTATAAAATTCTTTTCCGTTCACTTTTTCTGTTGATATTTTTGTTGTAAATGCTGCTTTGATATTTTCCCATAAATTATCTTCTATAGAAAATGTGCCATCCTCTAATACAATAAATTTTCCAAAGTTTTCTGTGTTTTTCATTTTTACGCCTTCTTTTGCATCTCCATTATCTGTAAGTATTAATATATTATCTTTATCATAATAATTTGTTCTGATATTTCCATCTTCTAAAATATCTTTTTGGATTACAATGTCATCTTTTTTCCAAATTTCACTTGTTCTAATATCATCATCTTTAAGGCTAGTATAAGTAAATTTAGCATAAAAATTTGACATGTTTTGATATTCTTTTAGTTTTCTTGAATATTCCCCAATAATATTTGCTTTTCCAATAAGATTAAAGATAAAGATAATTAATGCAATTAGTACGATCATTAGTATAATTATTAGTACCTTCTTTTTCATTGTAATCTCCCTCCTTTCTTTTAAAATTTTCTCTTTACTTGCTTTTCTTATTTTTTCCGTTGTTTTATTTAGTTTATTTATTAATTTGACATTATATAAAATATTTAATATTAAAATAAGAAAATATATTATTGTATATAAAACAATTCCATTTGCTATTGTTTGTACTATAACTGTTTTTAAATCTATACTGATGTTTAAATTATTTAAAGTATTTATTTGTGTTATCGAAGAAAGTAGTATAAAAATTAAAAATCCAATTATATAATAACAAATATATTTCAACCATTTTTTTTCTTTTTTCATTCCTATATGCTCCTTTCTTTAATGTATCTTAAAATTTCTTTGACTTTTCTACGAGAAACTATTTCTTCGGTTCCATCATCTAATTTTACTACAATTGATCCTGTTTCTCCCATATCAAAGCTATCTAAATGTTTGATATTTATAATACAACTTTTTGATATTCTAACAAAGTCATTTGCTTGATTTTCTAATCTACTTAATGAATTTTTTATTTTATATTCTCCTGATTTAGTTCTACAATAAATATCTTTTTTATCACTATAAAATGCAATTATATCTTGAAAGTCTATTTGCAGATATTCATTATTTTGTCTTACTAATACTTTTTGATCATCATAATTCTTTATGTGTTCAATGATTTTATCAATATTTGTACTTGTTGAATATTCTATTGATATATTTATTTCATCTGTATTTAATTCTTCGTTCTTTTTCTTTCTTATATTTATATTCATTTCTTCCTCCATCCTTATATTAATTATACTACGATATTTTTGATTTTTATATATTTTGAGGATAAACGGCATTATTTTATGGAAGAATGGTCAAAAAAAAGCAAGTGGTTGTAAATATCCACTTGCAATATATGTAATTTATTCTTAATATTTATTCTACATCATGTCTTGCTAATATTTTAGCAGGAGTTTTTCTTATTACTCTAAATAATGGCATTAGACCAACTATTATATTAAACATATAAACTATAAAAATAGATATTCCTACAGTAGTCCAATTTACAATAAACATCCTGCTTATATAAGAAATTTTGGATATTTGACTTAATATATATGTCATTAATAGCATACCAGGTAGGCTTATTAATGTTGTAATTGACAAAATTTCTCCTAAAAAAATTCTATATATATCTTTTCTTTTAATTCCAATTGCTCTTAATATTCCAATTTCCTTTATCCTTGATAAGAAAGAAGATCTCATCATTAAGTAAATTTCTATTAAAGAAATTGCAAGTATAACTCCAGCAAAAATTACTGAACTCATCATTTCATTGTGCTTACTGTTTATATAATCTTGTTTATCTTTATCATATTTATTTATAATATTCAAATTAAATTCATTTTGAAATTGATTAATTACACTTAATTTATCTTTAGGATATATAGTAAATCCATTATTTTTTGAGATAACATCATATTTTACTGTATTATTATTTACTAAATAGTCTTGTCTATTAGTTTGACTATCATAATATCCTACAACAGTAAGTTGCTTACCATTTATTTCAGCATTAATCTTTTTGTTTATTTTCATTTCTTCTGAATTGCTTTTATTTACAATTACTTCATAATCATTCTCTGGAAATCTACCTTTTGTTAAAGTTATATCTTCTAAATATAAATTATAGTCTTTTACTTCATTGTCAGTTTCTTCATTATTTTGCATATAAATTCCCATTCCAAAATCACTTTTTGTCATATTATTTAATATATTAATAAACATTGATTTATTTGCATAAATTGATAAGCTAATTTTATCTACAATTCCTACTATTGTAAAGTCTTTCATTTCATTTATAGTAACAACTTTGTTTAACAATTCTTCTACATTTTTTATTCCCATACCTTTTATTGATGAAAATTGTGAATTGAGCATATTTTCGGCTACTTTTTTATCAATTACTATTTCATATTCATTTTGTGGCATTCTTCCATTTACAATATCCGTTTCACTTATTTTCTCTATATCAACTAGAGAACCTGAAAGTTCAAAAGAATATGCAGCCAATTGATAGTAATTATCCATCTTTATTTTAAAACTTACATTACTATCTCCTGGTATAATATAGTCTATTCCTTCTAATTGTTCATATTTTAGGAAATCATCTACATTCACTTTTGCTAAATCAACTTGAAGATAATTTTTATCTATTTTTGCATAATCTGATTCTCTTATATCAGTTACTCCTGCAATATTGCATACGCTATAAACTACAAACATACTAGAGGCTAAAAAACCTAATAATAAAAACTTTTTTAAAACTGAATAATTTGTTATTCTATTAAATCCATTTTTTAAAGATTTTATAATTCCATATATAGAACTATATCTTATTTTATACTTGTTATCAATAATATCATCCAAATTATATTTATATTTTTCATATATGCTTTTATCTATCTTTTTATAGTGTTCATTTATAAATTCTATTGATGAATTATTATCAACTACTTCAATTTTCCTATTTTGTGCAGAAATATATATGTTATCATTTTTTATAACTAATTTTACATCAACTTTTAAATTCTCAGTATCTGAATATACATCTATATTAAAATTCTTATTTTTAAAATTATTTATTTCTTTGAAATCTTTTAAATATATTTTATTATCTAATCTATATTCTAAAGATTCGTTAGTAGTATTTTCAAAGTCTTTTATAACTTTTCCATCTTGAAGTTCTATAATTCTTGTTGCATAAAAATTTGCTAAATCTACTTCGTGTGTTACTAATATTACTAATTTTTCTTTTGAAATTGCTTTTATAATGTTCATTATTTCCAATGAATTTTTACTATCTAAATTTCCAGTAGGTTCATCTGCAATTACTATGCTTGGATTCTTAACAATTGCCCTTGCTATTGCTACTCTCTGTTTTTCTCCTCCTGAAAGCATACCTGCTGGTCTATTTCTGTATCTATACATATTTACAGTTTCTAAAACATAGTTCACTCTTTTAGCTATTTCTTTTTTGTTTTTTAATCCATTCATTCTTAGACTAATTGCAACATTATCAAAAACTGACATATTTTCTAATAGTTTATAATCTTGAAATATATAACCTATGTTTAAATTTCTTATTTTATCAATGTTATAAGTTCTTCTGTTAGTTATTTTTTTACCATTAATATAAATTTTTCCACTATTTACTTTATCTAATCCACCTATTGCATTTAGAAGTGTTGTTTTTCCACTTCCAGATTGTCCTAAAATAGCAACTAATCCTTTATCTTCTAATTCTAACGAGGTATTATTTATAATATGAATTTCATTTTTTCTTCTTCTATTAAAATATTTATTTACTTTTTCAATTTTTATCATATTTTTATACCTCCTCATTGTATGTATCTATTGCTGTTTTTCTAAATAATTTCTTTGCGAATTTTTTTGAAATTAATCTCGAAATTATAATTAAGATCACATACATCAATACATACTCTTTTAAGGTTAAAAAGTTACTCAATTTTGCTATATATTCTATATTAAACATATTATTTCTAATCATATAAATAGTAAATAGTAATACGCAATATGATAAACTTGAATTGACAAATAATTCTATATCTAATATCCTTCTTACATTTTTATATGTAGCACCTAGCATTCTTAAAGTTGTGTAATATATGTTTCTAGATTTTAATATTATTCTAATAATTAAATAGGAGATAAAAAATAATACTATAACTAATACAATTGTTACTACAACTTTTATAACCTTTATTATTCTTTGGTATATTTCTCCTTGCTCTACTTTAAAATCTGTTACCTTTTTTGCTGTTAATCCTAGATTTTCTAACTGGTTTATTGTTTGATTAATTTCATTTACATCTTTTACAAAAACACTAGATTGATAAGATGGCTTATTATATAATGAATTATAATCATCAGTATTTATAAATATTTTATATCTATTAGTATCATATGTATTAAGAGATGTTATTCTTTTGAAATTTGATTTTGTATATGTATTTGATATATTCAAATTTAATTCAGCATTATAATAAATATTACTTACATAAATATTTATAGGTTTATTTATAATTTTATAATTTTTAAATTGATACTTAAATTCATCATCTACAATTGCATTTCCTCTTGTTACTTTATCATTAGGTTCTAAAGTATATTGTTGATATTTATTATTGAAAAAGATTTTTACATTACTATAATTTTTATTAACCTCACTTCTTAATTCTGCTAATACACTATTTGAAACATAGAATTTACAAGCATAATTGCTTTCATTATTTTCAGCATATTGTATTCCTACTATAATTAAATCTTTTACTTTTTCACCACTCCAAGCATTTAATCCTTGAGATTTTAAGGTTGAAAATGTTTTATTTAATATTTCATCATAATTGCTATTAGCATAATAATTATCACTTCGTATTTTTAAAATCATCTCATTTTCACTTTGTGGCATTCTTCCCAAATCAATATTTCCCTTTAAGTTATTTATATCTAACATATTACCATATAGACTTATCTCATCTCTTTGTAATGGCATTTGACTATCTAAAAAAATATCATCTTCTACTATATAATCAACATTAGATAATTCTTTTATTTTTTCATAATCTTCTGTACTAAAATTTGTTTTATCTTTTTTATTTATTAATATTCTATTTTCTGATAAATCTCGAAAAGCTAGACTATACCCTGAGTCAACTTTTTCTTCTTCTGACATTTGAAAACTAGCATATTCTAAGAGGATAGCTGCACTTATAAAAAAGAATACCGCAAATAATAATAAAAACTTTGATTTTATATTAAATGTATTTCTTATCCCTATTCTATATTTATTAAATATACTTATATTATTATATATATTTTCTTGTTTGGCTGGCTCATTTGTTACTTTTTTTAGTTCTATATTTTCTATTATTCTTCCATCATTCATTTTGATTATTCTTGTTGCATACTTTTCAACTTGCTCTATATTATGAGTTACCATTACAACAAGTTTGTCTTTTGCAACTTTCTTTAATATCTCTATAACATCTTTTGCAGATTCTGAATCTAAATTTCCAGTTGGTTCATCAGCTACAATAATTGGTGTATCTTTTATAACAGCCCTTGCTATTGCTACTCTTTGCTTTTGACCTCCAGATAGTTTAGATACTTTTGTATTTTTGAATTTAGTAAGCCCAACTTGATCTATAATATTTAATATTTTTTTCTTAACATCATGTTTTTTATATCCATTAAGAAGTAGTACTAATTCTATATTTTGATAAACTGTGTAACTATTGATTAAATTAAAATTTTGAAAGATATTTGCAATATATTTTCTTCTGTAATCCTCAAAGTCTTTTTTCGTATAATGGCTTGTCTCTTTACCATTGATATACATTTCTCCTTCTTCGTAACTATCTAGTCCTGATATAACATTTAAAAGTGTACTTTTTCCACTTCCAGATTCTCCTGTAATGACTATAAATTCTCCTATTTTTAATTCTAAACTAACTTTTGTGAATCCTGTTGCAATAATTCCTTTGTTGTAGTAAAACTTTGATACATTTTCTAATTTTAACATTATTACACTACCCCCTTTTATTTTTACTTTTGTTAATATTTATTACAATTTTATCATAAAATATATTAAATAACCCTTTTTAATTAAATTTTTCTTTATACAACTCTTTTGCTTTTTTTATAACATCCTCTTTAGACATTCCAGTTGTAGAATACGGATATATTCTTTCATTGTCTTTTTCTAAATAAATATTCCAACTAGGATAAAATTTTGGCCCACAAAATTCTGCAAATTCAATAATCATATTTGTACTTTTTTCTAAATCTTCATAATTGTTTATTTCTATATATGTACTATAATCTAATATTTCATTCTCAGTATTCTCATTTACAATAAAATATTTTTTATTAGGACTATTCCATTTATCAAAATAATATTTATGACTGTTATCTAAAAAATCTTCCTTTCCTTTTCTAGCTTCTTGAATTGCAGTAAATTTTATTTCACTATTATCTTCAAGTTCAAGTTTATATACTCCATTTCCTTTTTCATCAACTATATCTTGTGAAACAATTTTGGTTTTTACATTATACATATTTTCTATTGATTCTATGACTGAAAAATCTACATTTCTTCTCATATTTTTAAAATTAACATATGAAATTATTGATACTTTATATATTCCTATAATAATTACAATAATAATAATCGCTTTTAAAAAATTTCCTGTTATTTTTAATCCTTTAACTACATGTTCTACTTTTTTCTTTTCTTTTCTTTTATTAATTTTATCATAATCTATTTTGTATTTTTTTCTCTCTTGTTGTATTCTATTTTCATTCCATTTTTCTAGTTCTTCCCAATCCTCTTTGTTTCCCATATTGTGCTCCTTTTCAAATAACTATTCATCTGATTAAAGTATAGCAAAAAAGCAAGTAATTGTAAATATTCACTTGCTCTATTATTTTTCACTAATTTAATTGATTTATTTTTTCAATACACTTTTTACATATTAATTTTTCTTTATATTCCACTAGATTATCATTTTTACCACAAAATATACAATTTGGCTCATCTTTTCTTAAAATAATAGATGAACCTTCTACATATATTTCTATTGGATCTTTTTCATTAATATTAAATTGATTTCTTATTTCTATTGGTATAACAACTCTTCCTAGTTCATCTAATTTTCGTATTATTCCTGTATTTTTGCTCATACTATCACCTTCTTTCATTTGTATAAAAATTTTATTATAATTTATTTTCATCTTCTTACAATATTTCCAATATTATTGCATTTTTATCCTTAGTATAAATTTTTATTTTTTCATAAACAATATTGTTGACTTAACAACAATATTACAACATTTTTATATTAAAATCAAGAAAAATCATATTAGGAGAAATTTTTTATGCGAAAATTTAATGGAAAATCTAATATTTCTGGTTCAATTATCGAAAAATATAGAGAACTAAGAAATATGTCAAGAGAAGATTTAGCTGAAAAATTACAATTATTAGGTTTGAATATAGATAGAGTTACTATATATCGTATTGAACAAAACAGTGTCATATTGAAGGACTTTGAATTGATTGCAATATGTGAAATTTTAAATATAGGACTTGATCAGTTAAAACCTTTATTAAAACAAAAATAATATAAAATCTTATATTTTTTAATATTCTTCAAATGCAACTATTTCAGTAGCAAACTTCCAATCTTTAGAATTTTCCTTTAGTAATTCAAGATTATTATGATTAATTTCACAACGCATAATAGGTTTATAATGTTTGTCTATTATTAAGTCTTTATTTTTTAAATATCCTTGACAATACAGTTTTGCATCATTATTCCAATTATTACAAAGTAAATAAATTCCGTTTTCTAATTTATAATCATATTTTACATCATTCTCAAAAAAATTGGTCTTTTTTATTGACAATATGCTTACTCTTGTTTTTTGCGCAATTAACTTATTATCTACTAAATTAATAAAAGGTTTCTTTATTTTTTTCATAATTTGTCTCCTCTTAAAATATTATTTTTCAAAATTCCGTTGCTTAATGTCATATTATCATAAAGAACGGGATAAAATCAAGCCATATAATAATAATAATTTATAGAGGTGCAAAAATGGCTGTTAGAAAATTAAATAATTATCTAAATGTTATTGGTACAAATTTAAAATTTTTTAGAAAAGCAAAGCATTTATCTCAAGCAGATTTAATAAAAGATTTAAACTTACTTGGTATAAACATGCATAAAAATGATATTTATATGATTGAATCAAATAAAAGAACTGTAAAAGATTATGAATTATGGGGATTCACAAAAGTTTTAAATGTTTCTTTTGAAGATTTAATAAAAGGTATTGAAAACAAGTTAGAATAAAAAAAGGCTTTTATGGCCTTTTAGTATTATATAATTTATTTTTCATTTTCTATTAGTTTATTTAATATTCCAGTATAGTTATTAAGTTCTTTTGACAAATCTCCGTTTTTGCTGCTTTTACTCATTATGTAAGAAGAAACAGTATTAAATGTTTCCTTTATTTCATCTTGTGAATAATTTTTGTTTTCTACTGAAATATTTTCTATTTTTTTTAATAAATTTTGTTGTTCTTCTGAAAAATCTTTTTTGAAGTTCATTTCTTTCTCCTTTTATTGTTGTAATTTTCTTTATAATATTAACACAAAAAAAAATAATAATCAAATAATTATTTCAATTTTTTATTATTATTCATTTAAAATTTCATATCCTGGATAAGTACAATATAAAAATTCTATTTTGCATTCTATATTTTCTAATTCAAGTTCATCTGGAAATACCAAAATTAATTTATCAGCTTTTGAAATAGAATTTGGATATGTATTAACTAATTTTACAATACCTTTTTTATTTTCTTCATCTGCGACAATTATATGATACAAAAGATTTTCTTTTGTTAGAAATGTAATTACTACTGGTTCATATCCTAAATAATATTTAGATAACCTATTTTTATATTTGCATAAAATATCCAGAGCTATTAGCATTTTATCATCTATACTTTTTGTATTGTGAACGAATATATCTCCCTTTTTACTTATCATAGTACTATTTAAAATATTTTTAAAATTATTATTTTTTTCTTCAAATAATTTTTGTAAATGCTCTAATTTTGCACAGCCAAAATCTTGTAAAAAATTGATTACTTTTAATTTATCTTCCATAAAATCATCCTCCTTTTATATGATTCTCATTAAATATCCATATATCATTTTCTTATTTTCTTTGATCTCGGTTATTTTTATCAACACATTGTCAAGAAAATGTGGATAATTATTAAATCTTGCAGGAACTCTTACTAAACAAGTTATTTTTGTAGTATCAAGTTGAACTATAACACCACTATTACCTTTTGGAAAAGCTATAACTTTGCCAGTATATTCGCCATTTTCTACTATATATTTTCGTATGTTTTTATATGGATTTTCTATAAAATCTTTTGCACTTAATTCAAATAAATCTTTTTCAATATCTATGTTTTTAATTCTTACTTTCAAATATTCTCCAGGAACATATAAATCTTTGCAATTTAAAATATAAGTATGCTGCAAGTCATCTACTTTTATTATAACTTCTTTCCCATATAGTTCTACTAAAATATGTTTTATCCCAACTGCTATTATTCTCACATTAACAGTATCATTAATTTTTAATTTTGGAAGTTCTAATTTTGCTCGTAATTCCATAGCATCTTTTCTACTTGCAATGGCTATATTAGATATGGTATCTATCTCAATTACTATAAAATCTATTTCTGCTCCTAACATTCCTCTAATCATTGATTTATTTATTTTTGATATTCCTAAATGTGTACTAGGAATTAAAATCTTTATATCTTCATACCAAATAATTGCACAAGATAAGTTTTCACCTTTTAATTTATAGTACTCATCTTCAATACCACTGATTTTGCCTGTTAGTATTCTTTGTTCTTCTTTACTTCTCATAATTTCTTTCATTGCTAATTCTTTCAAAAAATCACCCCACTAAAAATTTTCCCAAGTTTTTTTTCCTTTTTTTATAACTTGCTTATGTTCTTGTTTTTCTTTAATTATCACTTGGTTAGATACATTTTTTATCCATTTAGGTTTATATTCAGAAATTGGACTATCTTTTAATTTACTAGACAAAGGATGTTCGTTATATACAACTTTATTTAATAATAATGGCTTATTACCCCTTAAATTAACTAATAATTGATCTGATGGTATTCTTAATATTTCATCTACATTTAGTAAATTTCTTTTTAATGTAGATATATTTTTTTGTCCGTACTCTGCAATATCTCCTTCTAATGAATTTGATTTTCTTATAGAAGTAGTTTCAACTGTAGATACACCTATTAAATCACAAAAATATTGTGCGGTTAATACATCTGTTGTTCCCATACTAATTCTTGTATCACAGTTTCCAATTATTTCTTCCCATAGGTCATTTGGATAACGATTTTTAAATTGTCCGATATTTTGTAAAATCGGAATTAAGGCAATTCCTCGACTTCTAACAGTTGATATCTTTTTATTGAAATCTGGAATTTGACCTATATTTGCAAACTCATCTAAAAAACAATATACTTCATTTTCACATTTCCCATCCTCTCGTGAATCAGCATATCTCACTAATTTTATAAATAAAAAAGTATAAAATAGGGAGGCAATAAAGTCAAATGAAGAATCCATATCACTTGTTATCACATAATAAATACAAGGTTGTTTACCAGGCAAAGTCAAATCAATATCAGTTTCAGAAGTTAGTTTTTGTAAATCTTCATTTTGAAACATCTGCAGCCTAGTTCCTAACCCAGTTATTACACTTGCTTTTATTGTGTCAGATCCACTTGCAAAAATATTATATGACATACGAGCAGGACTACTTTCTGGAACTTTCTTAAAAATTTCATCTACTTTTGAAATATCTCCATTTGCAATATTTTTATAGACATTTGTTAAAGTGTTCATATCAGATAAATTTTCTAAAAATTTGAACTCAAATGCTTTTAATAAATTTTCTTCAGCGCGTGGCCAAAATTCATCTCCTCCGTTTATCGTGTCTTTGAGTATTTGAAATAATGACATCAGAACTTGTTTGAACATCAGTTATATTTTCATTTTCTCCCAATGGATTCCACCTATCAGAATGTCTCATATCTTTTAAATTTAAAACTTTTACAGTATATCCTATACTTCTAAAATAACTTGATGTAGTCCTATAAATTTCTCCTTTTGGATCTGTAACGATTATTGATTTTTTATATTTAGAAAGTTCTAGTAAATTAGTAAGTAGAAATCCTATTGTTTTCATACTTCCGACTGCTACCAAACACGCAAATATTTTTATTAAAATAGCTTTTAAATGGTAATTTTACAATATTATAATTATATTTTCCTAGAATAATACCAGGTACTTCATTAAAACCTAATATATTTGATATTTCATTTTCTGCCATCCAATTTGCTGTTCCATATGTTCCATCTTCAATTTTAAAATTAATGCCTTTATTTTCATTTTTATTTTTAAATAGTACAAGTAATATGTCTAATATAATAAAAAATGAAATTAGGGCAATTATGATGCAAATAATGACATATAAATTATTAGTCAAAACAATATTTTTTTCAAAACAATTATTTAATACTTCAAAATAATTTTTAATATTCAAATCTAAAATAATATTTAAGAAAAAACAAAAAAATAAAAATATGTAAAAGCATATTTTTTTAATCATAAATATTCCTTTCCTTGATAATATATTTATCTAAATCAATGATTTTATAATTAGCTTTAGGAAAATGTTTTTTTAATTCTATTTCCAATTCTTTATCACATACTATATCAATATTTTTACTATTATTTTCTCTTAAAAAATATTTTATTCTTGTTATTTTTTCAGTATCTAAAAAGTAAAATGCTGCAATATACTTATTTTTGTAATTAGTATAATCACAAAAATTATATTCACTCAAATATATTTTATCTCCATAGACATCATTGATTATTTTGGACCATTCAATGCTATGTAAATATTTTAATTTTTCTTTATCAGTATTTTCTACTATTAGAACTCGATTTATCCCAAAAGCAAAATCATCAATATTTATCCTTTGTAAATCATTGACAAATATAATAATATTTTTATATGTATTTTCTTTTTGAATATCATAAATAACCGAATTAACATATCTATTATTATGATTTTTTGAAATATAATAAGTTAAATAGTCAAATCCGTTTATTTCTAATATTCCTATAAATCTTCTACCAGTTATTGTATATATTTGTTTTTCCTTTATTGAAAAAGAAGGTATGAACTTTACTATATTGCAATTATGATAGAAAGCACCTATATTACTTAAAATATATAGTCTTTTTTTATATTTCTCGTTTCTATTTAGTTTTGTATATTCAAAATTAAGATGTTCAGCATATTCAATACCAATTTCACCTAAAACAAAATATCCACCTAGTTTTCTAATAAATTTTTTTGACATCAGACTGTTTATTCTATCTCTATAATATCTATTTGAAGAAAAGAAATATTGAGCATCTCCTATTTTTAAATATTGATATTTAGAAATAAATTTTATTAAAGAAACTTCCTCATCACTATTAGGAAAATAAACCAAAATAACCACCTCCATTAACCAAACAAATAATTTTCCTTTTAATTATTCTTTGGTAGGATATCTGACACCTTTCTGGTGTCATCTACCTACCTCCACTAATTTTTTATCTTTTCTATTCTTTGAAATTCTTACTATCAGTGCTTTTTGCATTTTTTAATACCCCGTTAATTTCAAAAAAAAATTTTATTGAATTTTTGACATGTTTTTAGAAACTATATTTTGATAAAAATTCATTCATATTTTTGTTATTAGTAACATAAATTTCAGTATGTGGTACATCGGAAAATTCACCTTTAACACAATAAGACATTTTAGTCATATTGTCATCTTTAATAACCTTTGATAAAATTAGTGCATCTGATATAGGTTTAATGTATTTATTGTCTACATCCCATCCTAAAATCTTATCAAAGATTTTAATGTATATAAAAACTTCGCTATCTGCAAATAAGCCTTCAAATTGTTTTGTTATTTCTGCAATATTTAATAATATTCTTTTATAAGTATGCGTTTTTATATTTTTATATGATGGCATTACTTCTGGAACATATATTTTTAATATATTTTCCGTTAGTTCAGCCTTATATTCATTGTCAATATTTTTAATTTTTTCGTATTCAAATTCTACTGTTTTATTATATATTTTTATTTCTGTTAAGATATTATATCTTGATTTTTCAATAGTTCTTAAAAAACTTTCCATTTGTAAATTTGTTAAACTTTCATTTTTTAATACAATTTCTATATTCTCTTGTAAATTTATTAATTCTTTTTTCATTTTTTCATTTATAATCATAAAAAAGTCCTTCCTTTAAAATATATTGAGAAGGGCATATAAAAAGGATTCTACTTTTTAATCTTCATCTTCTAATTCTTTTTCAAATTCATCATAAGCCTCAAAAACAGCCTCTGTTATTTTTTCTCTAAATTCATTATTTAGTGGATGGCAAATATCTCTAAAAGAAACTTTTTGCCCATTTACTGATCTAATTGAAGGCATACCTATAAATCTTTTTCCTTTGTTTTCAACTAAAGTAATTCTTTTAATAATAAATTCGTTGTTTAACACAACATTTGCATATGCTAATTTTCCTCCTTTTTTATTAGCACTAAAAATTTTTACATCTGTAATTTCCATAATAAAAATCCTCCTATAAATTTATTTTTGAAGGGCAATTTATAAAGGATTTACATTTATTTTATTCACCTGTTCTTGGTAATACTGGTTCATGTTTTTCTTCAGGTACATGAACAACAGTAGTCCATTTACTATCGCTATCAGCAGTTATACCATAATATACACCTACTGTTTTAGTATAGTTTGTAAATGTTTCACCATCTTTTAATGTGTCAAATGACTTGCATTGCATTGTTGGTGCTGTTGATTCTCTAAATCCTACATCTACTTTGCCAAAATCATACATTGTTTCAATAATATACTCATCTTCAGCAAGTTGAATTGTAGTAAAGTCTAAATCATAATTTTCTTGTGTACTTAAATTTTCTTTAAATAAAATATAATCATCTGACTTATTTGTTTTATAATATACTGAATAAGTTAAATCTTGATTCCAAGTACCAGTTGTCATTTTTTCTAATCTTATATAATCTGTTGGAATATAATCAAACCATTTGAAATTCTCTAAATATATATTTGATGCATTTGCTACATTGTTAAATACATAGTCTACTTTTTCACCTGGCTTGATTTCTGATGTTCCTTCTTTATCTACAGTAACCTCTATATCAACACCATCATTTTCTATTGTTAATGGTATAGTTTCATGGTTTTTAGTTATTTCAAATTCATATGTATCTTTGTTTAATAAATAATAAGGTGATCCTGTGCTCAATTCTTTTAAATAATATTTCCCATAAGGCAATAATTCACTTTTTGATTTTCCGTTTTCATCAGTTGTTAATGTTCCAACTAATTCATTTTTTTCGTTATAAATTCCAAATTTTGCATCTTTCAAAGTTTCTTTTGTTTCACTATCAATTTTTGTTATTTCAACATAACCTTTAATTTTTTCATTTTCAAATGTTATAGAAGTTATTTCATCTTGTTTTAGTTCAATAGTTTGTTTCTCTTCTGATAAAACATATTCTTTTTTAGTTTCCCTTTCAAGAGCTGTATATTTTTGATCTATTGGCAATCTCTTACTTACTGCCTCACCTTTTTCGTTTGTTCTTATTGTATCTACTACATTTCCTTGTTCATCTAAAATGTCAAATGTAACACCTTCTAATAAAACTTCTTTATTATCTAAGTCTACTTTTATAATCCTTATTTGTCCTTTCTTTTTCTCATTTGTAAATGTCATATTAGTAATTTGATCTTGTTTTAATGTTACTGTTTGTGGTTCATTGTTTAATACATATAAATTTCCTGTTTTTGTCTCTCGCACTTGATATTGTTGATCTATTGGCAATCTTTTACTTACTGCTTCACCATTTTTATCAGTAATCAATGTATCTACAACTTTTCCTGATTCATCATAAATTTTAAACTCAACATCTGGTATTTTTACTTCTGTATTATCTAAATCTACTTTTATTACTTTTATTTGTCCTTTTTTCTTTTCATTTTGGAATGTAATATTTTGTATTTGATTTTCTTTTAAAGTTACTGTCTTTTGCTCTTGAGATAAAACATAAGTATCTAATGTTCTACTTTCACGAATTTTTAGTTTTTCAAAATCTCTTACTGGATATTTACTTGTAAGAGCTTCTCCATTTTTATTTGTAATAATCTTTTCTAAAACTTTATTATTTTCATCAAGTACTTCAAATTCAACTCCTTCAAGTTTTACTTCATTATTATCTTTATCAATTTTAATAACTCTTACTTGACCTTTTTTCAATTCATTTTCAATTGTTGTATTTGTTATATTGTTCCATTCTATTTTTATGTTAGTATCTGTTGCTAGATTGTACCATTTATTTGTAATACTTTCTATTAGTCTGTAATTTCCTGTTCGCAAATTTTCAATCTTTATTTCTCCATTTACATCCGTTCTATATGTTCCTATTACTTTTCCAAATTCTTCAGAATATAGTTTAAATTCTACATTACCTAATGTAACTTTATGATTATCTTTATCTACTTTGTATATTTTTAAATCGCCTTTTTGATGTTCATTTTCAAAAGTAACATTTGTTATTTGATTATATTGTAATGTTACTGTTTGTGGTTCTTCGTTTAGTATATAATTTGATAAAGTTTTACTTTCCTTTACAGTATATTTTTTATCAATTCTTAATTTTTTACTTGTTGCCTCACCATTTTTATCTGTTACAATAGTATCTACTAATTTTCCATCTTCATCATAAATTTTAAATTCTACACCCTGTAATTTTATTTCATTAAAATCTTCATCTACTTTAATTACTTTTATTTGTCCTTTTTTAGCTTCATTTGTAAAAGTAACATTTGTTATTTGATTATACTGTAATGTTACTGTTTGTGGTGTTCCATTTAATACATAATTGTTTAAAGTTCTACTTTCTTGAATTTTATATTTTTTATCAATTCTTAAATCTTTACTTACTGCTTCACCATTTTGATCTGTTACTATAGTGTCTACTAATTTTCCATCTTCGTCATAAATTTTAAATTCTACCCCTTGCAATTTTGTTTCTCTTTCATCTAAATCTACTTTTATAACCTTAATTTTTCCCTTCTTTATATTGTTTGTAATATCTTTTGTTGTTGTTTGATTATATTCAACATTAATATCAAAAGTAGAATCATTTAAAACATAATTTTTACTTGTAGAAATTTCTTTTAACTTATATTTTCCTGGAAGCAAATTAGAAAATGTTGCAACACCATTTTTTGTTGTCGTGCTACTTGCAACTACTGTTCCATCTTGTTTTTGTAGTTGAAAAGTAACTCCTTCAATTGTTTTTGAGTTTTCTGAATCTGTTTTATTTATTACTATTTTTCCAGTATTCATAGTATAATTAACTCTTAATTGCCCACTATTATCTCCATATGGATCGTATGTTATTCCATATGGTTGTAATGAATTATCTTTACTTGCATAGAAAACAGGATAATTTTTACATCTTGCTTGTACTGCTAATACTCCATCTATGGATGCTGTTTTATTAGCTTGTTCTTTTGGAATCATTATTTTAAATGTTTCACCTGCTGAAAATGTCATTTTCCTACTTCCAGATGTGTCTGCAATATAACTTCCTTCAGGTAATCCAGAAGTTGCAGTTATTGTATATTCTTTCATATCTATATCACTATTAACTGTATAAGTTTGTGAATAATAATTTGTATTAGCATCTGGTCCAAATTCATTGTTATTTGAAAATGATATTAGTGCTGTTCTTTGACTTTGTGGAGATGTTCTTGCTATATTTACAATATTTCTCATTGCTGCCATAATACTATTTCCTTTATCTCCAATTCCTCTGTATTTTTCATCTACATTATGTCCGTAAATTATACAATATACCGCATGTTTAGTTGCTTGATAAGCATCATATTTATCAGCAACTCCCATTTCTTGTGGAGTCTTATAAGGATATCCATTTATAATTGCTGTATAAATATCATCTCTGTCTAATAATTTTTCTACATTTACTGTATAGCCATCTGGCGTATCTCCTAAAGTTGGATTTCCTACTCCTGGTTTTTTTGCATCTAAGCAATATGCTGGATATTTTTGACCATTAGGTGCTTGATATTCTACATAACCAGTTATAACTTCACCCCATTTATTGTTTCCATTATTAAAATCTAAATAATGCCCACAATCTCTATCATATATTAAGCCAGCACTTGTAACATCAAATGCTGCAAAAACATTAGAAAATTGCATTAATAAAGTTATAACTAACATTAATGCACTTATTACTTTTTTCATTTTTTTCATAAACATTCCTCCTAAAAAAAACACTATTACTAGTGCTTTTTTATTTTTTTTATTTATATAATAAAACATTCCGTATATTGAAATACACCATTTTTATAATAGTCTCTTGCATAGATTTGTATTAATCCAAATTTATATTTTATTTTGTCTTTTACTCTTTTCTCTGTGAATGAAAAATAATTTGTACTATTTACTATGCTACTCTCTGTTTTTATTGTGTATCCAAATTCCTTCATATCGTCTGTTTCATTATCTTCTATTATTTTTTTCATTCTGCCTATCATATCAGTATTTTCTGCATATGTGAATACATCTTTCTTTATTTCTTGCTTATCTTGTTTTGTTTCAACATTTGTATTATTTTTAACTACTGTTTCTTTGTCTTTCTTTTGATTGTTATTTTCTTGAACTTGCATACTAGGCTTTGTTGACTCTTGTATTGGTTTTTCTTCTTTTTTTTGTGTTGGTTGGTCTACTGATTTATTTATAGTTATTGGTTTTTTTTCTTTTTTTTGTTCATTTATATTTTCTTGTTTTGTTTCTTGTGATGTAATTTCTTTTTGAACATTTATAGATACTTCTTCTTCTTTTTTCTCCTTTTTGTCATTTTCTACAGTAGAATCTTCTTCCGTTAATCCTACCTCTAAAATATTTTCATTAGTTGTATTTTCTGAACTGATTATATCCATTATCTTTTCAAAACTTTTTACATTACTGTCTGGTATTTTTTTCTCTTGCTTTTTTAAAGAAAGCATCCAACTTACTATAATTATTATAATAAATGCAATTAATAGACCAATACATATATTTTTTTTCTTCATAAGACATCACCCTTTCTAATTTTTTTGTATTATATAGGATAACATCTTTTATATTATTTTGACAATGTTGAACAGAAAAAAATTTATTTAACCTCTATCGCTTGAACGCAAAGCCTTTTAGGTTTGTCTCCTTTAACACAAGTTATAAGTGTCAAAATATTTTCATCAGAATTTTGTAATAAAGTCCAATCAGTTTCTGAAATTTTTGTTACATTTGTTACTTGGTATTCTTTTGTACCTAAAAAACTAATATAGGTGATTTTATCTCCGTTTTCTAATGTATGTAATTTTGCCCAATACTCATTTGTATTATGTGCTGCAAGACATACATTACCATTTAAGTAAGGAGAATTTTCAAAATGTCCTACACCTTTTCTAAGAGTATCTAAAGAAGTACCTTCATAAATCAAACCTTCAAAACCTATTTTGTCTATTTTGATAACACCTAGCACTGTTTCACCATCAATTTGTAATAATAAGTTACTTGTTGCATCTGTTTCATTATTATCTAATCGTTCTTGCACATCATCATCAGAATAAATCTCTGTTACAGTATCTATTTTAGATTTATTTATAAAGTGTCTGACAATAAAAAAAGTTGCAATAATTGCCACAATAACTAATATTATAATTGTTGATGTAATAACTGCTTTTTTTACTTTGTTACTCAATTTATTTCACCCCCTTTTTTTCCAATAAAATAGAACTAGATTCTTCTAGCTCTATAATATCTTTTATATATTTTGAAATTTTAGAAAAAGGACTAGGGTTAGTAATTTTTATACAAACCTCATCTAAGTCAAAAGGATCAAAAACAATATCATAAATTCCAAGTAATAAAGCATCTTTTAATTCTTTAACTTTATCATTTTCTAAAATGAGAATAACTTGAATATTTTTTTCTCTTACTTTAAACATAAAGTCTTTGAAATTATATTTGTTAGGTTGGATAGTGGCAATTAGTGTAGTTGCTTCTTTTTCTTCTAGTACATAGTCTGGATAATATACTATTCTACTATCTTCAATTTTTTTATTCAAATCTCTATCTAATTGCTCATTATCTGTGAATATTAATACCATTTTTTCAATTCCTCCTATTCAAAATAATTTTCTGGATTAACAAATTTTCCATTAATTCTAACTTCAAAATGTGCATGTGGTCCTGTTGAATTTCCAGTAGAACCAACTTTTAAAACTGCTTGTCCTTGCTTAACTTCTTGCCCTGTCTCTACTAAAATTTCAGAACCATGTGCATATAATGTCATTATTCCATTTCCATGATTTATCATAACAGTATTTCCATATCCTGAAATATAAGATGCAGTCGAAACTGTACCATCTGCCATAGCAACAAACTTTGCTCCGCATAGGAGCACCTACATCAGTTCCAGTATGTAATTTATTAACTTTGTATATTGGATGTAGTCTCATTCCAAAATGTGATGAAATAGTTTTATATCCAGGTATTGGCCAACAAAACATCCCAGTTGGAACTAAACCTTCACCATCTGTTATAATCTCTGCATAAGATGTACTTTTTTGTAGCCATTCAACATTTTCTTCATTATCATAATAACCATTAGCTGCTTGTATAACTATTTCTACATCTGCATCTAAGTCATCTTCTCTAATTTTTAATTTTTGTTTTAAGTAGTTTCTTAATCTTTCATATTTACTTCCAATTAGTTCTTCACCTACGAACGATTTTCCTGTTGTTGTTATATTATTATTTATACTTGTTTTATCTTCATAGTTATATTTATAATGTCCCATTATAGTATCACTTTCAATTAAAATACATACTTCTTGATCTTTTGTTGTTTTAGTTTCTTTTCCATCTTTATCTTTTTCAGTTGTTTCAATTTTCATATTTACTTTTTCATACTTGAAAGTACTTTTAAAACTATTAGCAACTTTATTTAGTAAATTTTCATCCATTTTTGTATTATTTGTCATATTATGAAATGCCATTATTGCATATAGGTGCGACCATTGTAGCATTTTTTCATTTTCTCTATTATTAACATCTAATAATTCTTTTGTAGATTCATTTCCAATATAGTTATCACACATATTTAATTCTTCGGCTTTTTTTATACATTGATTTTTTAATTCAAGTTCTACTTCTGACATAGAACTATCTTGTTTTTGTACTTCTTGAATAAATACAGCATCAATTATACTGCATATGGAAAAGAAGAGTACCAAAATAATAATTATAAATGGTAAAAATGGTTGAATTACTAAAAATACTATTTTTTTTACTTTACTTTTAGCTTTTTTCTTAGCATTATTCTTTATACTCATTTTTATCACCTATCTTTTCTTGTGTTTCAGTTGTTTGATTATTTATATATTCTACATTTTGCAATCTTCTTTTATTGTTATTTTTCTTATAAGTATTACTTCTGTCAAAATTTCCTTCTGCCATTTTTGCTCCCATTCCTAAATATGCTTTTGTTGCATGAAAACCAGTTTTAGCAATTTTATTAACATTAGAGGTTTTATTGCCATTTGCCATATTTTCTTGATTATTCCCACTAAATTTTGGAATTATCATTTTGTTGTTAGGTATATTATTCTGAGTATTATTTTGCATAACATCTCTAATAGGATTTATATTTCCGTTATAATCTTTTTCAGCAGTTAAATTTGAAACTGGATTTATTATTGTTTTTGCTCTATTTATAAATCCTTGTAATCCACCTCCAGAATTTGAATTATCATTGTTAGATGTTCCATTTGTTGAATTAGGAGAATTAAATTGTTCTTTTATAGCATTTAATCCAAATCCTAACATTGCTCCCATTCCTAAAACTTTACCTGTCATCATTTCACTATCCATACCAGCAATTCTACTTGTTAAGTTTTGCAAACAATTCATTAGACTATCAGCAAGTGGTAGGATCATCATAGCCCATATAAGACTTACTGCCCATCCTCCACCAGATGGAAGAAAAGCAAGATAAATAAGGAATAAAAAACAATATATAAATTGCATAAATATATTCATAATAATTTGTCCTGCCCAAATACTCGCTGCTGTTACATTTTTATTAATTATCCACAAACCACACGCTATCGGTGTAAAAATAGTGAATATTATAATCGTAAATTGTCTAACTATAAATTTAATATTTAGTTTGACAAATAAATAGATAAACATTGCAATAACTAGGGCAGTAGCAATAGCATTACCTGTTCTAATAGAAGATAACATACCATTTCCAAGCAAATCATCTAAAGAGCCATGTGATGCAGTTACTAATAAATGCACAAAACTATTATTTACAAATAATAAAAATCTAATAAAAATAGGTGCTAATGATATACTAATTCCTCCAAAACATAATCGCATTAAACTTTCTTTTGCTTCATTTTTCTTTGCTGTATTCATACCTGCAAATATGATTTTATATGCCAGTATGAAAACTGCTATCAAAATTAAACTTCCAGATATAATTGCAAAAACTTTATACCAGTCCATAGTTTTATTCCACAGTTCGGAAGTAAATGGGGATAATGAATCATTTTCATTGTTGTTATTAAAAATTAATTCATCATAATTTTTAAATCCTACATTTGCCTCTTTACCTGTTGCAAAATTAAATACTGTTTGTGCAATTCCACCGGATGCATTCTGCAATTATTTTTTCAAATAATGAGCCATCTTCTTTTTTTATTAAATCTTTAAACTTAACATTATTTTCTTCAGCACCAAAACACATTGGAGATAATAAAAAAATAATAGTAATAATAATTACTATACTTTTTAATGTTTTTTTCACTATATTTCCTCCTTTCTCGTATTAAGTAAATACAAATTTTTTCTCATAATCTGTAATAACAAATTTAATTGCTGTTACACTATTGTTTAAGCTTATAACACATTCTCCTGGATTTGCAGTTGTTAGAAAGTTTTTTGTTCCGGTCAGATAAATTAAAAAAGTCCACTACACTATCAACAGAGCCAGGACTTTGCTTAAATAAATATCTTGTAGAACATATATTAATTATTGTTTTTCCGTTCTTCACAAGCTAAAAATTCATCAATAAATTGACTACCTATAAATAATGGAACATTATATTTACGACCTCTACGAGCCACATTTACTAAAAACTCGGCTGATTCTTGGTATTTTAAAAATAACCAAGCTTCATCACAAACTATAATTTTCCTTTTTTCTTTATTTTTAAGTACAAGTTTCTGCCATACCCAAGTAAGAATAACAAAAGAAGCATATAATTTTGTAAATTCATCTTTTATTTCTGACATATCAAAATTTATAATTTCTGCATCTGATGTGATTTTACTTTCACAGTCGAATATTCCTAAAGAATTTCCTTTTAAGAAAGGTACTAAAATTTCAGCAAGTTCATTACATTTATCTCTGCTTTTTAGTTTCTTTTGAAAATCTGAAAGAGTAGGCATTTTTTTCGGTATTTTTCCAACTGCATATTTGCCATTATCTAGTTTTCCACCTTTTTTCTCAAAAAGTGAATTAACATCACTTGTAATTCCGTTTTTCTGCATATAATTGATTTACTACAACTTCTATTTCTGTAATTTCTGTTCCGTTTAATGTTCTTCCCATATAATTTCTACATATTGTTGCAAGTAAAGCCCTTATTTCTGCAACTTTATCTAAAATATTTAGGAATTGTTTATTTCCTTTTGTATCTGGCTCTAATTCAAATGGATTTATTCCAGCACTTTCACCTTGTCTAATTTTTATTACTTTTCCACCAAGCATTTTTGTAAGATTTGTATATTCTCCGTTCTACATCAATAAAAAAAGCACCGCAACCAGTAGTTGCAATGTTTCTTGCAGTTAGAGTTTTTAATGCTACACTTTTTCCACCACCACTTGTACCACATATAAATACATGAGGGTTAGGTAGGGAAGGTGGTCCAATAAAAGTATCTACATACACAGGGGCATTTGTAAACATATTTCTGCCTATAAAAATACCTCTATCATGTGATAAATTAGGATTAGAAATAGGAATTAGCGTGGCAATACCACCTGCAACCATATTTCTTTCATAATTACTAATTGGAATTTCTCCAATAGGTAGCATTGTTTTTAAACCTTCCAATTGTCTAAAAGTTAGAGTTCGTATCATTGCTGTTTTTTTGTTCAATTCACTTTCTAATATTTTTGTTTTATCATTTAATTCTTGCAAATTTTCAGCATTTAATGTTATAAAAACAGTTGCAAAGAACAATTTATCTTGATTTGTTTGTATCAGCATCCTTAAATCTTCTAAATCTCCAATTTGTTTTTCAAGTTCTGGAAGATGTAAAATATTTCCGTTGTCTTGAATAAGTTGCATACTCTGACTGGCTTTGAACTAATTTTTTGGTTAATTGATTAATGACTGTTCCATTGCTTGAAGGCTCTATTTTTACAGAAATATTGATATTCCCAATATTGAAAAGATCATCTAACCAACTAACCCAAGTTTGTTCTGGATAAACTGTCATTACAAAAGTTCTTGAATATTTATTATACCCTAAACAAAGGTAATCACTTCTTTCTTGTAAAGTATCTGGTAATAGTAAATCCATAATATTAGGCATATTCTTAAATATATCAATGTTTCTTTGATTTTGATTTTTGCTTTTTCCCAACATATAAATTTTTTCCTCCTTCCTTTAGTTTACTAACAGTTAGTGTAGAATTTTTATTTAATTCTCTATAAATCAAATTGTATAACTCATCTTCATCTAGTATTTCACATACAATTTTTGCTCTTAGCAAATTGCCTTTAAAAGACATTGATTTTCTATTTAATTCTTCTATTGCATCTTCATATAGACCATCATAAGAAATAATTGCATAATTTTTTACAACAGATATTGTTCTATTTTCCATTAAATCACTTAAATACTGTATTAAATATTCCTTGTATTCATTTATTTCAATGTTGTTTGTTCTATTTTTCTTAATCAAAGAAACTACTTTACTTGTGTCAATATATTCTGTTGTTGAAAAGAATTGAATAGGATAATCTATTGCAAGTGCAGTTTGTATTAATATATTTTCTATTGATTCTTGTTCTGTGTCTGATAGCATATTATAATCAATGTTTCCTAGTCTGATGACATTTGAATATCTATTGCCTAGACAAATTATATTATCTTTAATTCTAACTTCTAAAATATCTGATAGTTGCTTTTTACTTTTCTTTTTATTTTTTTCTTTTACTTCTATATTAGATTTTTGTTTTATATCTCTGTTAATATTCTTCTTTTTCTGATTAAGATAAATTACAGTTCCTATAATAAATAAAACTGTTAATATTAAAAATATAATCATTATTATCATTTGCTACACCTCTCATAAACAAAATTTTTCTTACGAAATAAGTACTTTATTGCATAATAAAAGAACTTATCAAAGTTCTTTTCCCCAATTTTTAGGAATGCACACAATAAAAAGAAAACACAAATAGGTGTAACTAATATAATTTTAATTGCTATCGGAATAGGGATAGCAAATATTACAAGACTTGATGCTGATAGCATTAAATATATAACTTGTCTTAAACTTAAATATCCTCCAAATATCTTTTCTTCTCGTTTTATATCAAAAGGTACTTTAAATACTCTCATAATATTACCCCCTAACTACCTAGTAAATTACCAGAATTATTAGTTGCAATATTTATGATTATACCTGCAATGATAAGTGATGCACCAAGTATTACACCACCACCGCAGATCCAAGCAAGTCCACCAATACTTTCTGCTCTTTTCTGTGGGTTATTTGCATTTGCTATCATTTTTATTGCAGCAATTACAACACTTGCAAAAATTAATACACCTCCGTAAAGGCATTGCTATACTTGTAATAACCCTTTTTATATTTTCAGTTGCTGTTTGTACTTCGGCTGTTCCTATACCAGCATCAGCTGCAAAACATATATTACTTTTTATAGCAAATAAAGTAATTGCAGTACTAATTGTAGATAATCTTTTCATTATCTGTTTTTTTGTTTTAGTTAATTTCATAACTATCATCCTCCTATACGATATTTTTGAAGGGTTAATCGTATAGGAAACACTTTATTATTTTAATTTTTTAAAATATAAAAGAAATAGGGGAGTGCTAGTAAAAATATAATACTTACTAACAAACCTGGTACTAAAATTAAAAACTTTGATTTTATCTTTTGTGATTTTATCAAGCATCCTATTGCAAGTAAAATAAGGGAAAATATTAATAAAACTACTAGAATTATTAATATTACTTTAAATCCTACAAATAGGATGTTAGATACAATATTGTTAAAATTATTCATATAGTCATTTAGCATATTTTTAACTCCTTCTAATTAGTGTATTTATTGATAATCGCTTTTCTATAATAATTCAATAAGTCATTTGGATAATGTTCTTTGCATGATTGATATAAATTAAATAAAGACTCTCTACTTATTTTTGAAAGTATCGAGCCATATTCACTAACATACAGTTCATATAAAATAAAAATTATATTTTTTATCATTTGTATGTTTTCTGCTTTTATAAATAATAAATGATTTTCTCCATAATCTAATTCTAATCGTTTTAAAACTAAATAAAATTGATCTGGAATTTCTTTACTATTATTTATAATTAAATAAAATAAATCATCTTTATTATATATTTTATTATTCTCTTGTACTTTTTTGTACATAGGGTATGTACTTTTTAATACATAGGGGTATGTATTTTTTTCTACATAGGGTATATCTCTAATATAAATTCTTCGTTCTTCAATTTCTTTTTTTACATTTTTAATTAATTCTATATGTATATATCCTAATTTATCTAAATGAGATATCCATTGCGAAACAGTATGAGAAGTAACACTATATAAATCAGCAAAGTATTTATTAGTCGCATAACAATATCCTTTTTTATTTGTTAAAGATGTTATTTCTCCATAAATAAGTTTTTCTGCTGCTTTTAATCTTCTATCATATCTAACAGTAGCAGGAATTACAGAATAATAACTAACTTGATTTTCTTCATTCATTTTCATTGTCCTTATCTTCCATTTTTTCATCTGCATGTTTTCCGACTAAAATGCAAGCGTATAAAAAGAAGCTCATAAGAGCTCCTGCCATAAAACATAAAATATCTATTATCATTTTTATCATCTCCTTAAAAAATCATAAAAAATAATTGAAGATTTTATAAAAAAAGTCCCCAATTATTTCCAAAAATTATAACTTATAATAATTCTAAATAATTTCTACTAATTTATTTTAATTCATAATAAATTTTATTATTTCCTCTAGCAAACTTGAAAAATAAAGGAAAATTGTATATAGTACTACATATACAAAGCAAATAAGAGTTGTCAAGATAAAACAAAGATCTTTTTCTTGTAATGCGAGGGTCCCCAGTTCGAATCTGGGAAGTGGCTCCAATAAGGTCAGTGGCTTTGTAATATGCTTGGTTGCTGGCTTTTTACAACTTTATAATAATTTTTTTATATCTAACAAATCTTTTATTTGATAATCAGGTATAATATCATAATTATCATTTTTATTATATGGATTATACCAAATAGCTTTTATATTGCTATTATGTGCTCCTTTTATATCTTTCTCTAAACTATCTCCTACCATTATGACTTCATTAGATGTCAAATTTTCTTTTTCTAGTAAAATATTAAAAATTTTGCAATTTGGTTTTGATACTCCTACTTGTTCTGAAATTATAATGTTTGAAATGTAGGAAGCTATTGCACTATTCATTATTCTAGGTTTCTGCAATTCCACAATTCCATTTGTTATTATATATATATTGTATCCTTTATCATATAAATACTTAACAATTTCATAGGCATTTGGTATTAAAGCTGATGTTTTTGCAAATCCTTCCTTAAATAGCTCATTTGCTTTTTTATAATTATCATATTCTATATTGATTTCTTTAAAAAACAACTCAAATCGATATTCTGGTATTTTTTCTACTGGAACAATATTTTTTTTATTTGTAACATCATCCCATAACTGCCAATCTAATGGTCTAAATATATCTTGATATTGATCATTATATTTTTTCCCTATTTTATCAAATAAATATTGTAAGGCTTGTTTTTCACATTCTCGATGATCTATTATTGTGTCATCGGCATCAAAAATTATGGCTTTTATATTTGTTAACATATATCATTCCTTCTTTGTCTATTTATTTTTTATATAGATAGTATATCATAAATAATTTTTTATTTCTAATACTAGCGGTTTACAACTTTATTCGTACATTAATAATAAAAATAATTGAAGATTTTATAAAAAAAGTCCCCAATTATTTTCAAAATTATAACTTATAATAATTCATAATAAATTTTATTATTTCTCCCAACAACCTTGAAAAAATAAAGGAAAATTGTATATATTACTGCATATACAAAGCAAATAAGAGTTGTCAGGATAAAATAATATACATAAAATACTTGACAATACAAAACAAATGTTTTACAATATACTCAAATAAAAAAAGGATGTGAATTTATGGAAGAAAATAATTTAGTAATTCAAAATGAATTAACAAATGAAGATATAAAAAATCTAATATATACAATAAGAGGAAAGCAAGTTATGCTAGATAGCGATGTTGCAAGACTTTTTGAATATAAAACAAAAGACCTCAATAGAAATGTTAAAAATAATATAGAAAGATTTCCAGAATATTATTGTTTTCAATTAACAAATGAAGAATATAAGTCTTTAAGGTACAAAAATTGCACCTTAAACGAAAGTGGAAGAGGACAGCATAGAAAATATTTACCATATGTGTTTACAGAATATGGAATTACTATGCTTGCAGGATTATTAAAAAGTCAAGTAGCAGTTAATGTAAGTATAAGAATTGTAAATACGTTTATAGAAATGAAAAAAATCTTATCTGCAAATAATCAAGTATTTGAAAGATTAACAAATGTAGAATATAAATTGCAAGAACACGATAAAAAATTTGACGAGATTTTCAACCAACTCCAGTCAGAAGATAAAATTAAGCAGAGAATATTTTTTGATGGACAAATATGGGATAGCTATAGTTTAATTATAGACATTATAAAAAAAGCAAATAAGAAAATTTTAATCATAGATAATTATATTGACGATAGTATTTTGAAAATGTTAACTAAAAAGAAAAATAGTGTGGAAGTAGTTGTTCTAACATCAGATAAAAGTAATATTGAAAATTTAGATGTTAAAAAATTTAATAAAGAATATCCTATATTAAAAGTTGCTAAAACAAGTAAATTCCATGACAGATTCATTGTTATAGACAATAAAGAAATGTATCATCTAGGTGCTTCAATAAAAGACTTAGGTAAAAAATGCTTTGCAATTAACAGAATTGAAGATATAGAAATTATAAAAAAAATAATACACTTTTGTTGACAAACGCCAACAAATCAACACTTTTTGTTAGTAATCAGTAGCTACAACTTATGATTTGCTTTTAAATTATCTTCTAGACTCCAAAAAATTATTACAATTTCCAACAAAAAATAAAAAAGCAATAATAAGAGCGCCATAAAGAATAACAAAAAAAGCAGCATAACAAATTTTAAAAGACAAGCCAGTAAAATAACAAAACCACTTAATAAAAGTTTTATGAATAGAATTCATACCCTCAGCATAACTATTATTCTTAGCCATAAAAAAATTTTCAACAGGAAAATAATATAATTCAGAAAATTTATATAAAACATCATTATCTGGGTATTCCAAGCCAACTTCCCATTTTTTAAGAATTTTTTCATCTATTAAAACACCTGATTTAGTTAATTCTTGAATTACATTAAAATGAGACCAATTTTTTTCTTTTCGTAGATCAACTAACAATTCTTCCAAAGTTCTTTTTTCTAATTGAGATTTTTCAAAATACTGTTTATTTTTCTTATTAACCAACTAAAAAGCCCTCCTATAATTTTTCATTTATATTATAACATATTATAATAAGAAAAACTATAATAGTGTCAATAATTTTTGAAAATTTCACTAAAAAATAAGATTATTTTATTAGCGAAAATTTCACGTATGTATAAACTT
>CANQHU010000008.1 GCA_947623945.1 uncultured Clostridia bacterium
TTACCAGAAGGAGTATGGGCAGAATTAAGGAATTTATCAAATACAAGAGCAGAATTAGTAAGAAAACAAAATGCAGTGAAATGTAGATTAGTAGCCACAATAGATGAATATTTTCCAGAATATACAAAAGTATTTAAAAACATATTAAGTAGAACATCAGAAGAAATACTAAAGAAATGTCCATTTCCTGAAGACATAAAAAGCTTAGGAGAAGAAGAATTACTAAAGCATATAAAAGAGTCAGTAAAACGAGGATATAGTAAGAAACAAGTTAAAGAAATTTATGAATTAGCAGAAGAAAGTATAGGAACAAGTGAAGGCATATATGGAGCAAAATTCCAATTAAAAATGTATATAGAAGAAGCAGAAATGTTAGCCAAACAAATAAAAATGACAGAAGAAGAATTAGAAAAGCAGTTAAAAGAAACAGGATTTTATGAAAGTTTAATCAGTATACAAGGAATTGGAATAGTAAGTGCAGCAATGCTAGTTGGAGAAATTGGAGATATTAATAGATTTGATAGTTATGAACAAATAAGAAGATATGCAGGTCTAAATCTAGTAGAAAATAGTTCAGGTACACATAAAGGAAAAACAACAATATCTAAACGAGGAAGAGGCTTGTTAAGGAGTATATTGTACAGAATGGCATTTACAATGGTAAATAAAAATAAAGAAATAAAAGAATTATACAAATATTTAACAACAAGAAAAGAAAATAGATTAAAGAAGAAACAAGCCATAGTGGCAGTAATAGGAAAAATATTACAAATAATATATGCAGTAGTAACAAAAAACGAAGAATACAAGGCTACAAGAGTATTTACACAAAATAGGTTAGAGCAACTAAAAGTAGCATAAATATATTTAATTTAGCTAGATAAAAGTGGCATGAGGAGAGCTTTCTCCATAAGGCCTTAAATGAGCCAGTAAAAAAGCAGTAATGCCATGTCACTTTATCTTTATACATTGAACGAAGGATGGTAAGGACTGATATAATCAGATCCAGTGAGAAAAGATAGGGTTAATGATAAAGAAAGGATCTAGGTAAATTTACAATAAAATAAGAAAAATAAATGTACACTTTTTAGTGTGTTTATTAAAGATGTTATTAAGTTTTATAAAAATAAATAAAAATTAAAGATAAATGGAGAAATCGAGAGATAATTACTTCATTTATAGAGATAGGAGATTGAAAAATGATTGATTTACATCTTCATACAAATTGCTCAGATGGTACAGATTCTCCAATAGAATTATTAAAAAAAGCAAAAGAAAAAAAATTAGAATACATATCAATTACAGATCATGACAATTGTAATGCTTATGAGCAATTACAAAATATCAACTTAAGTGAAATATTTAATCGGAAAATTAATCCCAGGTATAGAAATAAAATGTTCATATATGAGAAGAACCATAGAAGTATTAGGATATAAGATTGACACGAAAAAAATGAATGAATTTATGAGAAACTTTTATAAAGATAAACCAAGAGATTTTTTGCAAACAAAGTATTTTAATCTTTTATATGATAAATGTTTGCAACTTGGACTAACTTTAAGTAAAAAAGAAGATATTATCTGGAATCCAAAAAATGACTGGGCAAGTGTTACAATTTATTCAGACTTAAAAAAACATGAAGAAAACAAAAACAAAATGCCAGAAGATATGTGGGAGAAATTATCAGCATTTAACAGAAAGTATTGTAACAATCCAGAACATACTTTATACATTGATAAAAGTGAAGATTATCCATCTTTACAACAAACTATTGATGCCATTAAAAATTGTGGCGGATTAGTTTTTATGCCACACTTATTTATTTATGGTTGGGTAGAAGACAAAGAACAGTTTATTAAAGATTTAGTAAATAACTACGATATAGATGGACTAGAGTGTTATTACACTGATTTTACAGAAGAACAAACCGAGTTTATGTTAAATCTTTGCGATAAAAAGCATTTATATAAAAGTGGAGGTAGTGACTATCATGGACTAAATAAACCAAAAATTGAAATGGCTGTCCGGATATGGTAATCTTGCTATTTCCAAAGATTTAATTAAAAATTGGATAGAAGGAGGAAAAAACAATGGATGAAATAAAAGTCGAAATAGCATTAGAAATAATACAATTGAAAATAGTACATTTATTAAAAAATAACAAAGGAAAAGATAAAAATACTATTAGAAAAGAATTAGATACATTAATAGAAGAAAGAGAAAAAATATACGAATTAGATGAAGAAGTAATTAAAAAAGTTTATGATGTTTATTTAGAAGAAATTAAAAATAATAAGGAGGACTAAAAAATGGGAAAATACGAATTAACCCCAGCAGATATACAAGCAGGAGTAAATAGAATATTAGCAGAAGCATATTCTTCTGCAGTTGTTTCTGAAAATCCAACTATGGTATATGTAACAGCAGGGCCAGGAGCAGGAAAAACATCTATAGAAATGCATTTAAAAAAAGAATTTAGAGATAAGGGAGAGAAGGCATTTATTATAAATTCTGATAAAATTGCAACATTTCATCCAAATTATGATGAAATTCGTGCAGAAGAATTACCAGCAGAGTGCTATAGACTTACAAGACAATTTGTTAGACCAGCTACACCTCAAATATTTGATGAATTAATAAAAAACAAAATAAATATGATTAACGAAAATACATTAGATAAAGGTGACAGCGATATTGAAATGGCAAAAAAACTAAAAGATAATAAATACAGAATTTGTGTTGATATTATGGCAACAGATCTGTTTGAAAGTAGATTGTCTTGTTATGAAAGAGAAGCAGCAATGTTACTTGCTGGAATTAATCCAAGAGGATGTTCAAAAAAACTTCAAGAAAAAATGTATAATTCATTTGTAAAAGAAGTACAACAATTAGATAATTTAGGATTATGTGATGAAATTAATGTTTATACAAGAGGAGAAAACATTAACAAACCACCTGTTTTGCAATATTCAAAAGGAGATAAAAGTTATTCTAATTTTGATGAGGCGTTAAAAACACTAAGAGCAAGGCAAAGAAATGAATTATTTAAGGATCCAACAAATTATCTTTTAAGAATAAAAAATGCATCTGAAATAATTTCACAATATGGAATTAACCCAGTTTTAACACAAGATGCATTAAATGGATTACAAGAATTAGAACAAGACTTTTTAGCAGAATTAGGTAAAGAAAAAATGATATAATAACTAGAAAAAGACCTGAAAAAAGGTCTTTTTTAAATTACTCCACTTGTTGGAATATAACTTTCATCTGGAGGATAAACTAATTCTTCATTTGGTTTGCTACTATTTTTTATTTCTGTAACTTTAACAATTGGCATATCACCATGATAATCTCCTTTGGTAATTGTTCCTGTTATTTCAACCCAAGAATTGTCCTTAAAATTTTTGACTTGCTCACTAGTACATAAAAAACCAACTACAACTGTTTGAAAGTCAGATGAAACAACCATATTTCTTGCAAGAACAAATTGATTTTCATTGAAATCTATCATACGATATATGTAGCCTGTAAAATTAATTTTAAGCCCAACATAATCATCTATATTGTCATGAACACTTTTTAGAATATTTGTATAATTTTTAGCTGTAATTTTTGAAACACCATTTTGTGGCATACAAGAAGAACTTTCGGGATTGTTTTTTGCACCATTAAAAATTTTAAAAGTTACTATACCAACAATTATAACTACTAATAAAACAACTCCAATGAAAAAATATTTAAAAGTTTTACTGCCATTAATTTTAACATTATAAATAAACATATAGAATTACCTCACATAATTTAATAATTTTATTAAATTGTATGTACTTTTTTTAAAAATATGAAACATAGAACTTTATTTTTTTCTCAAAATCTCTTGCTAAAAAGCAATTTTAATGATATAGTAACAAAGTATAAATATAAAGACTTGGGAGGAAGGAAGTCAAAATGAGTATATTCAATAAAATATTTAAGTCATATAGCGAAAAAGAAGTAAAAAGGATTATGACTACAGTAGAAAAAATTAATAGTTTAGAGGAAGAAATTTCAAAATTAAGTGATAGTGAATTAAGAGCAAAAACAAACTATTTTAAAGAAGAATTAAAAAATGGTAAAACATTAGATGATATTTTACCAGAAGCATTTGCTGTTGTAAGAGAAACTTCAAAAAGAGTTTTAGGAATGAGACACTTTGATGTTCAATTAATTGGTGGAATTATATTACATCAAGGTAGGATTGCCGAAATGAAAACAGGAGAAGGAAAAACTTTAGTTGCTACTTTACCTGTATATTTAAATGCATTAGAAGGAAAAGGAGTTCACGTTATTACAGTAAACGACTACCTAGCAAAAAGAGATAGTGAATGGATGGGAAAAGTTTATAAGTTCTTAGGCCTATCTGTTGGTTTAGTTATAAATGGAATGAATCCAAAAGAAAAACAAGAAGCATATAATTCAGATGTTACTTATGGTACAAATAATGAATTTGGATTTGATTATTTAAGAGATAATATGGTTATTTATAAAGACCAATTAGTTCAAAGAGGTCTTCATTATGCAATTGTCGATGAAATTGATAGTATTTTAATAGATGAAGCTCGTACACCACTTATTATTTCTGGTAGATCAAATGAATCTTCTGATTTATACAAAAAAGCAAATAATTTTGTAAAAAATTTAACTCCAAAAGTAATTGTAGAAGAAGATGTAAAAGATTTTGATCAAGCAGAAGATAATGAAAAATATGATTACATTGTAGACTTAAAAGCAAAATCTGCTTCATTAACACAAAAAGGTATTAAAAAAGCAGAAGAACACTTTAATTTAGAAAACTTTAACGATTTGGAAAATTCTACTTTAGTACATCATGTTAACCAAGCATTAAGAGCACATGGTGTTATGAAAAAAGATATTGATTACATTGTAAAAGATGGAGAAGTATTAATTGTTGATGAATTTACAGGACGTATTATGTATGGAAGAAGATATAATAATGGATTACATCAAGCAATTGAAGCAAAAGAAAATGTAAAAATTGCAGATGAATCAAAAACACTTGCAACAATTACTTTCCAGAATTTCTTTAGAATGTATGATAAATTATCTGGTATGACTGGTACTGCTATGACAGAAGCAGGAGAATTTGAAGAAATTTACAACTTAGATGTTATTGAAATTCCAACAAATAAGCCAATGATTCGTAAAGACGAAAATGATGTTATTTATAAAAATGAAAATGCAAAATATAGAGCAATTGTAGAAAGCATTAAAAAGAGTCATGAAAAAGGACAACCAGTGTTAGTTGGTACAGTATCAATTGAAAAATCAGAAAAATTAAGTAGTTTATTAAAACGTGAAGGTATTAAACACGAAGTATTAAATGCTAAATATCACGAAAAAGAAGCTGAAATTGTAGCACAAGCAGGTAAATTTGGTGCAGTAACAATTGCAACAAACATGGCAGGTCGTGGTACTGATATTATGCTTGGAGGAAATAGCGAATTTTTAGCAAAAGAAGAAATGAGAAAAAATAAAATGTCTGCTGAATTAATACAAGAAGCTGATACTTATTATGAAACAGACAATCAAGACATTTTAAATGCAAGAGAAGAATTTAAAAAATTAGTTAAAAAGTATGATGATCAAATTAAAGAAGAAAAAGAAAAAGTAATCGAAGCTGGCGGATTAAAAATTATAGGTACAGAAAGACATGAATCTAGAAGAATTGATAACCAGTTACGTGGACGTTCTGGACGTCAAGGTGATATTGGTGAATCTAAGTTCTATATTGGATTAGATGATGACTTAATGAAAATATTTGGTGGAGATGCAATTACTAAAGTATACAATACTTTAGGCGCAGATGAAAATATGCCAATAGACTCTAAAATAATATCTAATGCAGTAGAAAATGCTCAAAAGAAAGTAGAAGGTAGAAACTTTAGTATTCGTAAAAATGTATTAAAATATGATGATGTTATGAATACTCAAAGAGAAATAATTTACAAGCAAAGAAGAGAAGTTCTAGATGGTGAAAATATCCATGATAATATAGTAAGCATGATTGAATTTGTTGCTGATAATATTGTTCAAATGTTTGTTGACCCAGAAACTTCTGAACTAAATGTAGAGTCTTTAAACACAGAAATAAACGGAACTTTTGGAATAGATATGTTAGACTTCATTCAAAGTAATAAAAAGGATTCTAACGCAATTTCAGAAGAATTAAAGAAAAAAGCAATGGAAATTTACAACTCAAAAGAACAAGAAATTGGATCAGATGAAATGAGAGAACTTGAAAGAGTTGTTATGCTTAAAGTTGTTGATGAAAAATGGATGAACCATATTGACAGCATGGATGAACTTAAAAATGGTATTGGATTGAGAGCATATGGTCAAAAAGATCCTGTTGTTCAATATCGTTTAGAAGGTTTTGATATGTTTGAAGAAATGGTAAATGACATTAAGTATGATGTAACAAAGATTTTGATGCATATTAGACAGCAAGGAGAAGCAAAAAGACAGGAAACAGTTAAAATAACTGGTGCAGCATTAGAGGCAATTCATAGTGTTGATGGTGGTGCTAAGATAGGAACTGATGTTGATAGAACTGTTAGAAATGATGGACCAAAAATTGGTAGAAATGACCCATGCCCATGTGGTTCAGGAAAAAAATATAAAAATTGCTGCGGAAAGAATGGTTAAATACTGAATTACAAGAAATTTTAAAAACTTGAAAAATAATAAAAAAGTTCGGTTTGTCAGCAAAAATAAAAATATGTGAACAAAAAGCATTGAAAATAAAGGAATGTAGACATAGTATATATGTTGACATTTCTTTTTGCTGTGTAAGAATATAAAAATAGCAAAGATTATCAGATCTAATGTTATAAATGAAATTATTAATTATTGAAATTTTGAAAATAGATTTGTAATAAAGGATTGCAATATATTAACTGTATTGTTATAATAAAAAAGAAAAAGGAGGTTTGAACAAAGTGAAAGATACAATAATATATTTGGTTAGACATGCTGAAACTGTTAATGAAAATGGTATTAGAAATACAAATGAAGATTCTCAAATGATAAATGAAAAAGAAATCTTATCAATAGAAGGAGAAGAACAAGCAAAAAAATTAAGTGAAAATAATGAATTGAAAAATTTAGATATTATATGGTCAAGTAGTTATGCTAGAGCTAAAGCTACAGCGAAATATATTGCTTATGCAAATAATTTAACTTTCAATTTAGATAACAATTTAAGTGAAAGAAAATTAGGAAATTTAACAGAATTAGGAGATTTTATGAAGGACAAAAAAACAAGAGACCCTTCTCAAGAACAATTATTAGATAGAACTTTTAGAACATCTGATGGAGAAAGTGCAGAACAAACAAGAGAAAGAATGAACAAATTTTTTGACAAAATACTTAAAGAGTATGAAGGAAAAAGAATTGCAGTAATTAGTCATGGAGGTTCAATAAAGTTCTTTTTGTTAAATTGGTGTACGGTAAATGAAAATGTAAAACTTGTTTATAAAGAAGATACAGTATTAAATATAAAATCACCATGTTTATTAAAATTAACTTTTAGAAAAAATGAATTGATTAATTTAGAACAAATAGATTAATTGAAAGCCATAAAATGTATTTTAGTATAAGTTCGTTTTATGGCTTTTACTTAAATTAATGTATTATATCTATTCGAGTTAATTATAAGATTTTATTTGACAAAATTTACATAAAATGGTATAATCTTGTTGAAACTGGAGGTGTTTTATATGATAAAAAATATAGGATGGACATTAGGAAATGACTGTCCTTGTAAATGTAAACACTGCTATTCTTTTTCAGTCAGACAAAAAGGACAAAACTTGAATTATCAGAAGATTCGTTACTATTAAAAAAAAGAATAGGTTGATTTTAAATGGAAGTATTAAATCAAATGAATGGTAACAAAAATAATAATTTCACCGATAGTTTCACCAATAACTTCACCGATAACTTCACTAATATAGAAGTCAAAATATTAGAATTAGTAAAAAATGAATAAAAGTACAATATAAGTAGGTTATTTGAAGTGGACAATAGTGCCGAACAGAAGAGATGAAGGACTTGACACACCTGCCAAATAACCAACGGTTAAAAGGTAGAGATTTTTATACTTTTTTATATGAAACAGTTGAATTTTTAATTATAATATAGTACTATACAAATGTTCGTAAAATAAAATGGGAGATTTATTATGGATGAGCATATCAAACAGATATTGATTATCAAAAATAGGTGTTAAAATTCAATATGAAAGAAGGAAAAAATATGCATGAATGTTTATTATGTAAAAGAAATATGAAAGTTTCAAAAGATGTTTTTGGAAATGGTTGTGTAAGAAATATATATTCATTTCTAGATTTGAAAATGCCAAAAAAAGTAAATCTCAGAGAAAAAACATTATATAATAATATTATGCAATTAACTAACACAAAAAACATTAATACAAATCAAAAGATATGGTTAACTGATAGATATTTAACTTATCAATATTTAAATAAAATACCATATGGAAACTATAATATAATAAAAAATCAGATTAATTACGATATACAAAATATAAAACAAACGAAAAAAGATGAAGAACCAAAAAGTGCAAAAACAATGAGTTTAAAACAGGCATATGATTTATATAAAAAAGTAATTAAGTTTCAAGATGGTATTGATAAAATAAGCAATGGAAATTTTACTGATGAAGATAGTATAAAAACTATAATTACAAGCATTAGTTTTATATTTAATTTGACCAAGAATAAGAAACAATATGAAAAAAATACTTTTAAGGGAATGCAATTCGTATTTTGGCAAACAGTAATTGAAGTGGGTAGAAAATATGCAGAATTTCCTATTTCAGCAGATTTTTTACAACATTCTTTAGAAAAAGAACCAGAAAATTTAGTTATAACAGAAGGAAAAGTCATAAAAGAAATAACAGAAGATAAATATTTTCAAGAAAATATAAACAATATAGTAAAAAAATATGGTAATGATTGTAATGAATTTACATTTGATAGTAAAAAAGATGATTCTTTTCCAATGAATTTTAATGATAAAGATTTATACTTTTCAATACATAGTGCTAATTTATACATAAAAGGCAAAAAAAATACTGATAAATGGAATTTAGAAATAACATTACATGATAAATATGATTATTCTCAACCTAAAAATTTAATAAAGTATTATAATGATACATCTAGTATTGCTAAAAGTTTATTATCTAGTACTTTATATAATTTTGCAAGTCTGTCAGTGCATAATGGAGTAATAAAAGAGTATGATATAGATATAAAAATATCCATAGATGGAGTTGAGGTAAAATAGTATGAAGAAGAAAATACTAATTACTTTGATTATAATATTTACTATTAGTGTATTTTTAATAATAGGCTGGGATTTATATGCTGAAATAGAGCCATCATATAAGGGTCTTGAATTTATAATTCCATTAATTTGTAAAAGGGAAGTAACAACTTTATCAGAGGGAGAATTTTTTGATGATGAAAAATTGGAAAAATTGTATTTATCAACAAGGCAAGCAAAAAAAATTTTAAATAAAATAGAAAATAATAGTGATTGGATAAAAGGAGAAATAGATGAAAAACTAATTAAAATAATGAAAAAATATTCAAGAGAAGATATTTATAATAAAATTCCTTATATAAAAAATAAATATTGGATATTTACAAATAGGAGTAATGGAGCAAAAGATAAGCATAGTATTGATGAAGTAATAAGTGATTTATATTATTCAGTTTCATTTGGAGTATTTGATATAGACAATAATATTTTGTATTATTATGAATATGAAAGGTAAATTTATTGACATATATAATTTATTAGTGTACTATTATTAGTAGTAAGATGAAATATTGCGAACGATGTTCACAAATTGTTCGCAGGAGATAAATACAGATAATACAATAAATACTATATATATAAATTGTTGCGGAAAGAATGGTTAAATAGATTAAGGAGTGTATCCAAAAAATTGGATGACACTTCTTTTTTATGTTATAACTAAAATGTATGAATAATAATAAACAAAATTAGAAAAAGAGAACATTTTTTGACCAATCTTATTGAAAAAAATAAAAAAATGCTATAATATTATGAATAATATAAAAAAAGGAAGTGTATTCTTTGCAAATAAAAATCAATAGAGGAACTAATCAAATAGGAGGTTGTATTACCGAAATTGAATCCAATAAAGGTACTAAAATAATAATAGATATAGGTAGCAATTTACCAGATTCAAAAGGTAGAAAAAAAACGGAAATTGAATTAGAAGGCTTGACAAAAGGTGTTCCAAATTACAAAGCTATATTTATCACTCATTATCACGGAGACCATATAGGATTATATAATAAGGTATTGCCTGATATACCAATTTATATTGGAGAGGTTTCAAAAGAAATATATAATATATTGCAAACTAAACTTAGTAAATCTAATCTTGTAAAAAAAGAAGATTTGGAGAGAATATCAAAATTTAGAACTTTTAATATAAAAGATAAAATAATAATTGACGATATAAAAGTCACTCCTATTGCTGTTGACCATTCAGCTTTTGATAGCTATATGTTTTTAATTGAAGCAGATGGAAAAAAACTTTTGCATACAGGAGATTTTAGGACACATGGACAAAGAGGTAAAGCAGTTTTAGAAGCAGTAAAAAAATATGTTGGAAAAGTAGATTGTTTAATTTGTGAAGGAACAACCTTAACAAGAGATAACAGTAAAATATTAACAGAATTTGAGTTGCAAAAAAAAGCTGAAAAAATTTTTAATGAAAATAAGTATAATTTTGTATTATGTAGTAGTACCAATATAGATAGGATAGCAGCCATTCACAAAGCAGCATTAAAAAGTCACAAAATGTTTATTTGTGATAATTATCAATGCGATCTTTTAGAATATATTAATACAATTTCAAGAAGCAACTTATATAAATTTAATGATACTAATAACATTAAAGGTACCAAAGTTTACTGCTATGGACCACATATGTTAGAAAAAATGGAGAAATATGGTTTTGTAATGTTAGTTAGAGCAAATGGCAAATTTACAAAATTTTTAAAAAAGTTTGAAAATAATGCTTTTATATATTCGCAGTGGTATGGATATTTAACAGAAAAAAATGAAGATTATAAAAGAATCCAAGATTTCGTTCCAAAAGATAATATTTATTTACACACTAGTGGTCATGCTACACCAAAGGCAATTAAAGAAGTTATTAATATTACTAATCCAAAATATGTAATACCTATACATACAGAGGATAAGGAAAAAATAAAAGAATTAACTGATAAAGCAGTTATATTAGAAGATAGAGAAGAATTTATTATAGTGTAGGAAGAAAAAGGTTTTAAATAAGACAGTATGAGATAGGAGTTTTTATGAAAAAAGGTGTAAAATATAATGAAAATTCAACAAATATCTTAAATAATCGTAATATAGATAAAATACAAGATCAAAAAACAATAACAAAAGGAATTATTGTTAAACGAGCTAATTTACGTTCCTTCCCAACAGAAACAAGCATTTACACAGATGAAAAAAAGGCATTTGATAGATTTCAAGAAAGTGAATTACATGTAAATACGCAAGTACTAATTATTCATGAAAGCAAAGATGGGATATGGAATTTCGTTATTAGCTCTTTTTATGCAGGATGGGTAAAAAAAGAAAATATTGCAATAGCAACTAGCAAAGATATAGATTTTTTTATAAAAAACAATTCTTTTGGAGTTATAACAGAATCTATGATAAAAGTAGAAGATACAATATTGGATATGAGTGTATGTTTGCCATATATAGGAGAAACAGAAAAAGGTTATAATTTAATATTGCCTAAGAGAAAAGAAAATGGATACATAGCAAAAAAACAAATTATTATTGAAAAAGATAAAGCACATATTGGATACCTCCCATATACAGCAGAAAATGTATCTACACAAGCATTAAGATATGAAGGAGTAAATTATAGTTGGGGAGGTAAAGACATAGGAGTAGATTGTTCTAGTTTTGTCAAAAATATATACAAATGTTTCGGATTTGATTTCCCAAGAAATACTTCTAGTCAAGAAAAAAGTGTTGGACAAATAATTTTGCTTAACAATAAAACAGCAATAAAAAAGTTAGAACTTATTAAAAATAATTATCCATCATTATTATATCAACAAGGGCATGTAATGCTTTATTTAGGCAAAAAAGATAACAAGTATTATATAATTCATGCTTCTAGTAAAGAAATGAAAGTAGTGTTAAGTGAATTAACAGAAAGTTCAAGTTATATTAAATCAATAAATAAGATTATTCTTGTTTCCAATTAAATATAAAATAATTGACAAAAAATGTATTAATAAATATAATAGGTATAAAGGAGTGATGAGAAATGTTAGAATTAGAAGAAAACACAAGGCAATTACAGCAATTAAAAGAAAAAATAGAGAAATTAGGTGAATCTCTTTGACATAAATAAATTGGAAAAAGAGCAAAAAGAACTAGAAAATCAAACAACAGAAGATGGATTTTGGAATGATACAAAAAAATCTACTAAAATATTATCACAAATAAAATCAATAAAATTAAAAACTAGTAAATATAATCAAATTAGAAATGAAATTATCAATTTGCAAGAATTGTCAGAATTAGTCGAATTAGAAAATGATATAGAAATGGCAAAAGAAGTAATAAAAAATACTCGGTAAATTGCAAAAAGACATGGAAAAATTTGAAATTACAACTTATTTATCTGGAAAATATGATGCTAATAATGCAATTGTGACTATTCATCCAGGAGCAGGCGGAACTGAATCTCAAGATTGGGCAGAAATGCTATATAGAATGTATACAAGATGGGCAACAAAAAATAATTATGAAATTAAAGAATTAGATTATTTAGAGGGGGAAGAGGCAGGATTAAAAAGTGTAACTTTCGAAATAATAGGTGAAAATGCTTATGGATATATGAAATCTGAAATGGGAGTGCATAGATTAGTTAGAATTTCTCCATTTGACAGTGGAGGAAGAAGGCATACGTCATTTGCATCAATAGAAGTCTTACCAGAAATTACAGATGATATCGAAATTGAAATTAATCCAGATGACTTAAGAATAGATACATATCGTGCTTCACGGTGCAGGGGGACAACATATTAATAAAACTTCTTCTGCAATTAGAATCACTCATATCCCTACAAACATAGTTGTAGCATGTCAGTCAGAACGTTCTCAAATTCAAAATAGAGAAACAGCAATGAAAATGTTAAAATCAAAATTATTTGATTTAAAAGAAAAAGAACAAAAGGAAAAAATAGAAGACTTAAAAGGCATCCAAAAAGATATTGCTTGGGGAAGTCAAATTCGCTCTTATGTATTTTGCCCATATACTATGGTGAAAGACCATAGGACTAATTATGAAGTAGGAAATGTTCAAGCAGTTATGGATGGAGAAATAGATGACTTTATGGAAAGTTACTTGAGGATGAACTTATAAAATTACTTACTCATATAATAAACAAGGAGTATTAAAATTTTAATATTCCCGTTAGATTTTTATAAAGGTACGTGAAAATAATGGACACAATAGTTTTAAAATTTGGAGGTAGCTCTGTAGCAGATAATGAAAAATTAAAATTAGTGGCAGATAAAATTATACAAATGAAAGAAAAAAACTACAATGTAGTAGTTGTAGTTTCAGCACAAGGAAAAACAACTGATAAATTAATTGCAGAAGCAAATGAATTATCAAATTCAATACAAGATAGAGAAATGGATGTATTACTTAGTAGTGGGGAACAAATATCAAGTGCAAAATTAAGTATTTTGTTAAATGAACTAGGATATAAATCTATATCACTAACGGGCTGGCAAGCACGGTATTTATACAAATAATACAAATCAAAATGCAATTATAGAGCAAATTAACTTAACAAGAATTAATAAAGAATTAGAAGCTGGAAACATTGTAATTATTGCAGGTTTTCAGGGAATTAATGAAAATATGGATATAACAACATTAGGTAGAGGTGGTTCTGATACTACAGCAGTCGCAATAGCGGCAGCATTACATGCAAAAAATTGTTATATATATTCAGATGTAGATGGAGTTTATACATCAGATCCTAATAAATTTGAAAATAGCAAAAAATTATCAGCACTTTCTTATGAAGAAATGCATGAAATTTCTAGTGAAGGAGCAAAAGTGCTTCATAATCGCTGTGTAGAAATAGGCGAAAAATTTAAGATTCCAATTATTACAAAATCTACTTTTAATGATAAACCAGGAACAGTTGTATCTGATATTATAGAAGAAAATACCATAAAAAGCATCGTAAAAAAAGAAACATCAAGGATTTCTATTATTGGAAATGGTATTATTAGAAATTTTAATAATATTCATAAAACATTGAATATTATAGAGCAAGAAAAATTAGAAATGCTTGATTTCTCAGTATCTGAAACCAAAATTACAATCACATTTAAAACAGTAGTTCCTGATGAAATAGTAAGTAAAATTCAAAAACTTCTTTTAAGTTAATAAAATAAGATAAATATTTTAGGAGTTAAGATTTTTATAAACAGTTTATACTGCAAATAAAAACCTTAATTCCTTTTTTTGGTTCTAAAAAAGACAAACCCTGAATATATATAATTTAGCAAGAAAAAATAGGAGGTACAAGATATGACAGTTGATGAAAGAAAAAATGTTACAACGGGTGTTATCCAAAACTTAATATTAGAAAATAGGGGAAAGTTAAGCATATCTGGTGTGTTAGATGTTTTAAGTTTTGATGATCAAGTCGTAATTTTAGAAACAGAACTTCGGATTGTTAACTGTAAAAGGAGAAAATATTAGAATTAATAAATTAAGTATAGATACATCTGAGGTAATAGTAGAGGGAAATATTTCTTCTTTATCTTATAGTGACAAAGAACTTGAAAAAAACAAAGGAAGTTTTATGAGTAAAATATTTAAATAATTTCTACAGAAAGGAAAATAGAGAATGGTTACAAATCAAGCATATTTATTTCTTATTTTTATTATAAATGGTATCCTAATAGGATTATTGTTTGATGTTTTTAGAATATCAAGAAAAGTAATAAAAACCAGTAATTTTGTAACCTATGTAGAAGACATTATATTTTGGATTTTAACAGGAGCTACAATATTATACTCTATTTTTGTTTTTAATAATGGTGAGTTACGTTTATATATGTTTTTAGGCATTATATTAGGTACAATTATCTATATGCTATTTATAAGTTCATATATTATAAAAATAAATATAAAAATTATCAATATATTCAAGAAAATAATTAAAATTATATTAACTCCATTTATATTTGTCGTAAATTTATTTCGTCGCATATTTAAAAAACCAATAACTTTCCTTTTTATAAATACAAGGAAAATACATAATATGATAAAAAAACCTAAGAAAAACATAAATGTTGTAAAAAATTGAAAATAAAAGAAGGATTTTGAAAAAAAAAGAAGAATATATAATTATGATATATAAAATGGAGAGGTACGGATGAAAAAACATAAATTTTGGAAAAGGTTATTTGTATTAGCAATTGCAGTTTTTTTAACTTTTATTTTTGCTGATCAACAAAAAACTTTAAATCAATATAGTCAAAATAGTGAAGAATTAAAAGCTCAAATAGAAAAAGAAAAAGAATATAAAGAAGAACTTTCTAAACAAAAAGAGGATATTACATCTTTAGATTTTGTAGAAAAAACAGCAAGAGAAAAATTAGATATGTATTATCCAAATGAAAGAGTTTATATAGATAGGGGAATGTAATTTAAAAATTATATTCCCTTTTTTTGGAAAAAATCTTTATTTTTTTCAACATTTATGATATAATGATACTGTTATTTTATATAGAGTTTTTTTCTTTTATAAATTCCCAAAGTAAAAAATAAAAATTAATAAGGAGGAAATATTTATGCAAGATATGGAATCAATGTCTTTGCTTGAATTAAAAGAATTAGCAAAGGAATATAATTTAAAAAATACATCTAAATTAAAAAAAGATGAACTTATTACTATATTAAAACAAATAATAGAGCCAAGATCAAAAGATAATATAAATGAAATGGATGAAAAATTTGAAGAAAAAGAATTAATTGAGCGCCAATATGATGAAAATGGAGAACCAATAGTAGATTATAAATTGACAAATGAAGGAGACGAAATTGTAGAGGGAATATTAGATATATTGCCAGATGGATATGGTTTTTTAAGAGGAGAAAACTTTTTGTCAAGTGATAAAGACGTTTATATATCTATGGTTCAAATTAGAAGATTTAGATTAGATACCGGAGATGTTATAAAAGGAATTTCAAGATTTAGAGAAGGAGAAAAATTTCCTTCATTAATATTTGTCGGCGAAGTAAATGGTGAACATCCTGAAAAGGCTATGAAAAGAAAAAGATTTGATGAATTAACACCAATCTATCCAAATGAAAGATTAAAATTAGAAACAGTAACAAATGATTATGCTACAAGAATCATTGATTTAATGTCTCCAATAGGAAAAGGGCAGAGGGGAATGATTGTAGCACAACCAAAAGTTGGAAAAACAACTTTACTTAAAAAAGTTGCAAATAGCATCACTCAAAACAATCCAGAAGTTGAATTAATAGTATTACTAATTGATGAAAGACCAGAAGAAGTAACTGATATGAAACGTTCTATAAAAGGACAAGTAATTCATTCTACATTTGATGAATTACCAGAACATCACGTTAAAGTTGCTGAAATGGTTCTAGAACGCGCTAAAAGATTAGTAGAACAAGGAAGAGATGTTATTATATTATTAGATAGTATAACAAGACTTACTAGAGCATATAACCTTGTAATCCCTTCTTCTGGAAGAACATTATCTGGAGGTATTGATCCAGCAGCATTACATAAGCCTAAAAAATTCTTTGGTGCCGCAAGAAATATTGAACATGGGGGAAGCCTAACAATACTTGCTACTGCATTAATTGAAACAGGAAGTAGGATGGATGATGTTATTTTTGAAGAGTTTAAAGGAACAGGTAACATGGAAGTTCATCTTGATAGAAAATTATCTGAAAGAAGAATCTTTCCTGCTATTGATATTAATAAGTCTGGAACTAGAAGAGAGGATTTATTGTTGACACCAAAAGAGAAAGATACAGTTTTTGCTTTACGAAAAGCTATGAACAGTATGCCTGTTGCAGATGTTACTGAACAAGTAATTAGTTATATGACTCAAACTAAAAATAATGAGGAGTTTATTGATCAAATTGATAATTATTTAAAAAGATTTAAATAAAATTAAAAGTCTCACTATAAACGTGAGGCTTTTTAAAGATGAAATTTTTTTTGATTATGTGAAAGTAGGGCATATAAAAAGCATTTATTAATAAAAATATAACATTGCGCAAAATCAAAGTTTTGCGCAATAAGGAGTAGGAATAAAATATAAAGACCTTATATTTACAAAATCTTTTAAATTATCTTTCTTAATTAGTTTCTGCAATATTTATAATACATATAAAATTAAAAATTTATATATTGTAACTTATAAAAAGATTTCTATATCTTCTAATTTCTTTTATATTCTGCAATATTAGTTTATAACTCAATATTTAAACAACAAGTTATATTACCTTTTTATAAAAACGGCTTAAAATCGATTCTCGTGCGTCGTTTTTTGCAATATATTTTTATTCACATATGAAAAATTCTCTATAATAATACTTATACCATATAACAAGAATAATTGTCAATAGTTTATGCAATTTTTTTAAAATATTTTTTATTTTCATCTGAATTACTAATAATTGGATTTTTTATTCTAGAATCACTAAATTGGCTTAAAATTTGTTCATAAGTATCATTAACTAATGAAATTCTTAAATTTGATTCTAATGATTCAGATTTTCCACGTCTTGGATAAATAAATTTATATGTGTAATTATAAAATTCTAAACTTCTTAATATTAATTCAATTTGACAATCTAGTAATTCTAACTTATTTTTTCGGATTGTATCTATATCAAAATCTATTCTCATAATACCCTCTCTTCCCTATGCCGCCTTTTTTTTCTTTTTTGGAACATATCCATTCAATGGATTTTTATCTACAGCTTCTTTAATATTTTTATTGTACACATGAGTATATATCTCAGTAGTAGAAAGATTTGCATGACCTAAAAAACTCTTTAATAACAATAAATCTTGTGATACATACATATATATCATAGTTGCAGCAGTATGCCTTAATGTATGTGTTGTATATCCATAATCTTCTAGCCCCAAAAGTTTATAAGCCTTTGAGCAAATATTTTCTACTCCATCAATTCCAAGTCTTGTATTAAAACGTGAAATAAACAATGGCTCATTAAGATCTATTATTGATTTACCTTTATTTCTAATCTTAATATAATTTTGTAATTTAATTTTACAATTATTACTAAAATATACAATTCGTTCTTTATTACCTTTTCCAAATATTTGAATACTATTATTATTAAAATTAATATCTTTTAAATTAATATTAATTAATTCCCCAACACGAACCCCTGTATTTAAAAACAATGTAATAATACAATTATCTCTACTAGGAAATCTACTATTTCTTAATGTGAAAATTTCTTGAATTTTTTTTGCATTTTCTAAAGTTAAGTATTTAGGAATCCTTATTATTTTTTCAATATTAGGTATTTCTTTTGTTGGATTTTCATTATTAATTCCAGGGTTAGTTGATAAAATCCATTTATAAAATCTTCTTATAGCACATAATTTTCTTTGTCTTGTGTTTGGATGATTATTTCTATTAAAATTCAAATATACTAAAAAAGCAATAACATCAGATTTTTTTACTTGTAAAAATGTAAAAATGTTAAATTCTTTTATACTTATTTCAATTGCTAGAAAATCTTTTATAAAATTACAAAATTGTAATATGTCTGAATTATACGCTTTAATTGTTTCTTTTGTATATCCACGAATACCTTCTAAATAATAAAGAAAATTATTTAATATTTTAGGATTTTCATTATAATTTACATTCATTTTCAATTTCCACCTCCTTATTTTTTATGTAAACGAGAAGCATTATAACACATTTACCCGGTAAATGCAACATTAAAAGCAAAAAAAAACATAGTTAAAAATCAACTATGCTTTTTTATTATTATACTATTTGAAAATTCATTAAAAGAAATATCAACATATTCTATATTGTTTCTATCTTCAGTAATACCTATTTTTTTTATAAAATCTCTTGGTATGTATATAATCATTTGTTTATTATTTTTTCGTTTATAAACCTTGATTTTTTTTGTATTTTGTATTTCTTTGATTTTTGGATCATTTTTTATTAAATTTGTAATATATGTTCTCGACTTACCAGTTAATTTTGAAATTTCAGAATAAGTTTTTCCTTGTAAATACATTTGAATGCATTTTTTTTTCAGTTCTATATTTTTCACATTATCATCTCACTTATACAATTATCATAAAATATTATAACAAAAAAAGACATTTTTGTAAATGAAAATGCCCTTTTCGTAAAATTATATTTAAAAATTGTTTTTAATATGGTACATATTCTATAATATCACTCATTTTACAATTAAGATAATTACATATTCTAGATACTACTAATAAATCTAAACGTGTTAAATTACCAAACATAAGTCTTTTTATAACTATATATTGTATTTCTAAATCAGAAATTAATTTGTTCATTGTTATATTATGTTCTTTTAAAACTTGACCTAACTTAAAAAGATAGCATCCTTGTTTTGATTCTACTTTTACTATATTATACATATTACAATCCACCAAAACAATTATAAATTTATTTTTTTTACTTGACTACTGTATCTGCATACAGTATAATTGTATTATCTACAAAATATAAAAGATATATTTTTTTTTAACATCTATTTTAAATTAAAAGGGAGAAAGTATGAAACAAAATCAATATATTTTAAAGGCTAAAATTATATTAACAATATTTTCTATATGTGGTATATATGTATTAGTAATGATTGTATTAGGAACTTATCAATTGTTTGGTAATGGCGTTATTTCTATGATAATTGGGCTTCCAGTTCTAATATTCAATGGATATGTATATTATGAGGCTTGTATATATGTGTTTGAAAAATTTGAAGAAGATTTAGAAAAAATTGATAAAATGAAAAAATAATAATTGAAAAAATTTGACATATAATAATAAAGATGTTATAATAACATCAAGACGTCGATAAGTATGTTTTTCAATTTGAAATGTAAAAAGACTAGGTGTGCATACCTAGTCTTTTCCTTGTGCCTACTTCTCTAATAGCTTTACAATTAAGTAAACTATGTAAAGTTTCAACAGCTTTAGCAAGTTTTTCAATTTGAAACAACCCTCCTTCCTACCGCTAGGCAAGTCGGCTTTTATAGTATAGTATGTTTTTATTTTTTTGTCAAATTTTTTAATATCCAGTTGTCCAACCAGCCGCAACAAAGGCATCCCAATTAGATAATGTTTTGCATATATCTGCTTGTTCTCGTGTTAAGCCCATATATTCTAATTCTTTATGAGACTTGGTGTCATACCCACTTGATGATACACTAATACACATTTTAAGTATATTATTTAAACTCTCCTCACTTAAATTTGGACATTTCTCAAATATATACAGCATATCAGTAACTGATGATGCATTTAATTCTGGTACTGTTTGTAAATTAGTACATCCTGAAAACATACGATTCATCTTTGTAGCAGAAGAAGTATCTAATTCTGGCACTGTCTGTAAATTAGTACATCCATAAAACATATTAGTCATATCAGTAACATGACTGGTATCTAACATTGGTATAGTTTCTAATAAAATACAACCAGAAAACATACCAAAGGTTATAGTAGCAGCAGACGTATTTAACGAAGGAATCTCAGTTAAACTTTCACAACCAGAAAAAGTTCTATCAAAAATTGTAACTAAATCAGTATTTAATTCTGGTACTGTTTGTAAATTACTACAACTTAGAAACAAACTACTCATATCAGTAACCTGACTAGTATTTAAATCTGGTATTGTTTTTAATGAACTACACCCATAAAACATACTTGATACCTTATTGACAGAAGACATATCCAAATCTGGTACTGTTTGTAAATTAGTACATCCTGAAAACAAACCACTCATATTAGTAACTTTGTTAGTATTCTTTAAAGAGATTTCAGTTAACATTGAACAACCATCAAATATCCTAGATAAATTAGTTGCAGAAGACATATCTAATTCAGAAATAGTTTTCAATTTTTTACATCCATAAAACATATTACTCATATCAACAGCTTGACTAGTATCACTTAAAGATACTGTTTCCAAATTACGACATTCATAAAACATACTACTCATATCAGTTACAGAAGAAGTATCTAAAGTTGGTACTGTCTGTAAATCAGAACAATATCTAAACATAGTTTTCATATTAGTAACAGAAGAAGTATCCCACAAAGATGTACCATCTGGTTTTGTTGGAATAAATCTAAGAGTACTTGGTACTTTCCAATTATCTTCTATCTTTACAGCATTTTCTGACTTGGTATATACATCCTGTAATCTATAAAATAATGTTGCATTGACATCATTCATTAAAAGAGAAATATCTGCTCCTAATGTTCCACTATTCATACCATCTTTACCATAATAAGTTTTGCTATAAACATATTCTTTTGTTGCATCTATATTACTTAAAGCGGTATTCCATTTATCTCCCTTATATTCATATATACCCTCAAATGTAATAGAATTCACTTGCATAAAATATCCAATTACTCCACTCCAATAGCTCGCTAATCCACTATATTTTACTATAGAAGGTAAAATTATTATAGAGTCCCCTTCTTGCTTAGTATATGTTATATTATCTTCTGTAGAATATGTAACACGAATATCATGTCCATCTAAATAAAGACTTAATCTAAAACCATTCCAAGAACTTGCAGTAAAACTAACATATTGTGCACTTCCTTCAATGGATGTAAAGGTTGCCTCTTGCCCCGAAAATTTTTCTGGTAATACTACTGTATCTGGAAATACAATCACATTGCTTTGAGTATCTACTTGCCAATTACTTATTTTAGAAGCATACACTAATGCTAAATCTCCTTCTTTATTTCCTGTAGATCGGTTCATTTCTTCTATACTAGTAAATAATTTTACTGGAATATTTTTTGTATCATTGTTTTTATTTGATAAAAAGCGAATACTCATTTTATTCCACCCCTTTTATTAATAATTGAATTTTTGTATCAACAGCACTGGCAATTAAGCTAATGTTTTCTACTATTGCATTTATAGGCAAATCAATAGCTAAATTAGATCCAATTTTATAACTTTTTTCGCCTATATTCATAGTAACATCAGCTGTATCGCTATAATTTGCAATAGAGATGACAGTTACTTTTTTTTCTAAAGTTATTTCTTGTGCTTCTGTTGAAAGCATTAAAATAGATGAGTTTAATACAACTTCTTGGTCAGAGGTTTGTATAATTTCTAGCTTATCTGTTGATACTATTTTAACAGGCACAGGGTTGTCCTCTGTATTTTCAATATTAGAATTTTGAATTCCTCCACTTTTAACTAATAATTCTCCATCTTCGCTTACATTAATATTTTTTAATTCTCCTTTTTTTGTAAATCCTTTTAACATATTTAATTCCTCCTTTTAATTTATATCAATATGTACTGCATTACCACTAATTAAGTAAGTATATCTTAATTTCCCTTGATTTACTAATTGCTTTGCATAAGATAACAATGTATTTCCTGATATACCTTGAACATATAAATCGATTGCTTTTCCAGATAAATGTCTTGAATTAGCAACTCCACCTACTTTTTTATTATGACTTGTACATCTACAACCACTATTTACTATGCAAGGTTTTCCAAAGTGATCCCTTATTTGATCCGCAATTTGTACTACCTTTAAATTCATATTGTTAAGTCCACAGCCGCATTTACAAGTAAATTCTGATTTTTTAAAATGTTTTATATTATCCCAAGAGTAATCTTCTTTCTTTTTATCATATTCTGCCTTTTTAGTAATAGTTTCATTTCCTGCTACTCCATCAGCAGTTGCTCCTATTTTTCTTTGTATTTCAATTATTTCTGCTCTTATACAATCTATCATCTTTTGGTCTGCAATTTCACTTGCTCCTAACCCCCTTGAAATTCTATAATCATATATGGCTTTTTTTGTTTTTGTTCCTTTTTTTCCATCTATTCCACCTGTATCATATCCTAAAAATGTCAAATTCATTTGTAATCTTTTCATTGTCATTACTAGCATATTATTCACTCTCCTTTTCTTTATTTTCTGGTCTTGTAAAATAATAAGTTATTATAGCACTTGCTATAGCCATAAAAGCTTCTACACTTACTACATTTTTAAATGTTAATATGCAAGTTGTGATTATTACACATAAACTTAAAATTGTTTTTACTTTAAATAAATCTGCTAAATTTTCTAATAGTTTAATTACTGCTTTTTTCAACCTTACCACCTCCATTTTACTATAATACTAAACCTATTATTGCACCTGCTATTGCTCCTACTACTGTACCTATAATTGTACTGATTATTTTGTCATAATTTTGTGCTGGTCTATCCTCTACTTTTTTTAATCGTTTGTTCATTTCATTTACATCTTCTCTAGTAGCCTTCGTTTCCATTGCTATTTCTTTTACTGCTACTGTAAGATCATGTATGTTTTCTAGTTTTCTTTCATGTTCATTTAATCTATTAGTATTAGATTTTGCACGTTCCTCCACCTTTATCAATCGTTCGAGAATTAAGTCCATTTAATCACTCCTTTCCAAAAATAAAGTCAAAGAGAGCCTTGATTTTTATCAATAGCCCTCTTTGAAATTTTTATTTTGATTTCACTAAGTTGTTTTTGTATTTCTTAAATAGTTCATTTTTTGCATAATCTTTTGCTTTGCTCTTAATGTCTTTTAATTTTTCTTCATTGTATAATCCTTGTTTTGCATATTTGTTATAATATTCACTTGCCAGTTTTTCGTATTCCTTTTTCATATCTGAATTTAATTCTAATTCATAATTACTTTTGGATAAACTATTATTAGTTGGATAAAATTCCGTACTTTCTATACTGTTTTCGTTTTCTGGATGTATTAGATTTTTTCCTAAAGATTTTCTAGCAATATCTGTTCTTTGTTCTTGTAATAATTTTATCTTATCTGCTTTTTGTTTTCCAGACATTGATAGGTCTTTTTTTATCTCTTTAATTTGCTTATTTATTTTTGACATGTTAGAAATAGCTTGGGTAATCGTATCTAATTCATGGCTTTCTTCATCTGTTATAGTTTCTCCATTTTTCTTTTTAGTTAGCTCAGTTTTTCTGTTATAAATTTCATCTATCGAAGCAGAATTACTATTAATATTGATTATGAATCTTTTACCTATTGCATTGCTTTCTGCACCCATTTCTGGCTTTTCTGCTATCATCCCTATTTTTCCCATTACTGTATCCATAATATTAGTTATACTTGTTCCTAAACTGCCAAAATATCCTGAAATTAAATTGTCAATTTTAGCTGGAGAATAATTAAATACTTGTCCAATTAAGATAGCAAGTTGAGAATTATATTCATAATATTGCTGTGAATCTGGTAAATCCAAATCATAACTTTTTACAATATCAGTATTATAGTAAAAGTCTTTATTTATTGCATTTTCTATTAATGGTGCAACCATATTAGGAACTAAACCTGTTACTTCATCAGTTGGCATATTATCCATAATTGCATTATTGATCCATTCTCCAAGTCTTTCTCCTTCTTTACCTTCCTCAATGTGACCTGTTGCTAGATCTTGTATATATTCTGCCAAGTTAATCATACTTCTTAAAATACCTTGAGGTTTCTTGATTGTAACAATATTATCCCCCATTCTAAGTACAAAGTTGTCATCTTTTTTTCGTTGATTTACTTCCTCTATTTCATCATCATCATATCCTAATGCTTTAATTCCCATAGCTATAATTGTAAGTAAAGCTATTCTTGTTGCCACTTGCTTTGGATTAGCTTTAACTTTTTCTGAAAATGTATAGATACTGCCTACTCTTGCAGCACTAAAAGGAATTAATTGATTTATCTCTCTCGTTACAGTTCCAGATCTGCTAAAATCTTGTGTTGCATCTCTTGATTCTAATGCTGCCATAATTCTTGCATCTGTTTCACTATTACCTTTTTTTATATAATAATCATAATTTCTTTGAAATACTCTAAATCTTGTTGACTGTTCTGATAATTCTGGAATATATGTCATTATATCCAATAATTTTTTTAAAGATCTAAAACGTTCATTTATACTTAAATTTTTACTGCTTTTTGTACCATAAATATCTTTCATAATATTTTGGGTTGATTTCCTATACTGAGATAATCTTGTGGCATTTGTTGCTCCTGTCTGTTGATATATAGTATACAAATTGTTGATCTTATCTGCGTATCCAGGTGCGATCTGATTTAAAAAATTTCTTACAGTTTTATTATTTACTGCTAATATATCTAATACACCTATAGCATTATCAATTACAGGAATGAATCCAGCAGTAGAAAATATTGTTGCTTGTGCAGTATCTGAAATCATATTAGGTATAGCAAAACCTATATTAGCCATTGTTGCTCCATATCTCAAAGGCATATTCATATGACTAGAAAGTCTTAATAAATAGCTCATAGAATTTTTGTCTAATCCCATAAATGATTCAAATAATATTTTATCGTTAAATTGTAAATATACTCTTTTCCCACTATCATCTATAAAACTTGTTATTAAGTTTTGTCTATCAACTTTATTATTTGGAGAAAATAAATCAATTGATTTTTCTAGGTCTAATTTGTTTGTGTCAATGCCTTGTCTTTCTAATTCTGTTTTCCAAGTTTCTAGTTTTGCTGTACCAATTTTAGTCATAGGAGTATCTATTACATCATAAATTGCACCAGTTAATCCACTTGCTTCTCCTTGTTTATATAAAGATTTTAATACATTATTGTTTTCTACTTGTTGAATTATATTTGTTGAATTCGCAATAATATTTTCCAAAACATCTTTTATATCAAGTTCAGAGCCAACTCTTTTCTTTATAATTTCTGCAACTGTTCCTTTTCTTCCTACTTGATTACTTCTATTTTCTAAAACTCTTTGCATAGGTACATAAAAAGCATTGCTTTCTTTTAATGTATTAGCTGTTTCTTGTGTTATTAATCCATTATTGACAGCGTACTTCATTACTCCATCTAATGTATCATATATCAACTGAGTTGCTTTTTGGATTTGTTTATCATTTTTAAATTGTTCTATTACTGCTAAGCTATCATTATTTCTTAATCCTGTCTTTAATGCTTTATTTCTATAATCTGTATCTCTTCTTGCAACTAGATAAACTCTTAAGTCATCAAAACGTGAAGAATTATTATTTAAAATTTCTCCTATTTGATTTAATCCTGGCATTAATTTATTTCCGCTTTCATCTATATATCCATCTGCTAACATTGAAGAAACTTTATCGCCTATACCATTCATCAATCTTGTAAGATAATAAGCATTGTCAGCAGCTTTCAATTGATTAACTGTTTTTCCAGTAGTTTTTTGTAATGTTGAGACAGCAGATTTTATAAGATAATCTTTATCCCAGACTTTTCTTATGAATTCTTCCTTAATTATTTCTTTTGAAAAAGGTATTTTATCTGTTTGTTCTCCAATGCTAATATTACTCAATGTTCTATTCCTTGGATCTTGATGTATGTAGTTGTATGTTTGCTGTTGTACTTTTTCAATGAAAGTATTAAATGATTTATCATTTTGTCTTAATTTCTCTAATATAGCAATACTTTGAGGATAATCAATTTTAGCTTGATTCGGAATTATCGAATATTCTCTTATCACTTCTGCAAAGCCTTCTTCTAGTCTTACAGTTCTTGTTTCATTTTCATACCCACCTAATTTGTCTATTGCTGTTAAAAGTTCTTCTGATATTGTTTCTTTATCAATTTTTAGTCTATTCCCAATGTCAAGAGCATGTCCTGTCTCATGTAATATACTATCCATATCTTTATATTCTTTTGTTCTAATAACATCTCTATTACCCTTGTAAATTGCGTAGGCTTGTTGCCTAAAATGCCCTTTCTTAATTCCTAAACCTAAATAATTTTCTATTGTTTTTCTTATGTCTGTTAGGCTAGTCTTAGGAATAGAATAATCCCAATTGCCAGTAGCCTCTATTTTTTTAATTTCTTCTTCAATATATGCCCCTTGCCTTTCTGCATTTCTTTGAGTTGTTTCTGTTGCTTTACTTTGAGCAGTTCTCTTATTAAAGTGTACTTCTTCATTTTTGACGTTTTGAGTTTTATTTGTTTTCATATATCTTATATCATCATTTAATGTTGGTGTTGTGTTATCTATATTCTTGAACTGATTTGAATTAAAAGCAATATATTGTGTATTAACGCTTTTATTTCTTTCAAATGTTCCATTATCATATTTAGTATTTTTAATTATAATTCCATCATAACCTTCTTGAAGAAGTTTTTGTCTATATTGTTCGACTAATTCTTTATGATTTTCGATAAACATACCTGTTCCACCAACATTAGCAAATTCTGCATCTTTATTCGCTAACTTGTATATTTCTGTACGGAACTGTTCATAAGAATCACCATATTTTTTATTATCATATTCTTTTTCTAAGGCTTGATATTTTTTATCTAATTTAATATATTCTGTTGCCAAATTTTTTAATTGGTTCTGTTTTTCTAAATTATTTGGATATGCAGATTTTATTATTTCATTTAGTTTATACTCATCTGTATATTTATTTATATTATATTCTTCAAATGCATAAACATCTTTCCATATTATATCTTCTTTTGCTTTATTTATTTTTTTTAGTTGATTATTTATATTTTCTAATTCATGAGTGTTGTCTATACTATTGAATATTTTAGGATTTTTTAAATTTAAATATCCTTCATATACTTTAGAGTTTTTATCCCCATACCATGAGTTTTTGGCAAATTCTTTAGCCCCAGTTTTATCTGTTGTAAACCAAAATCCTATAGAAGCATTCTCATTACTTTTTCCTGCTTTTTTTATATTAAAAATAGTAAATTCATTGTTGCTTCCATGATATACAGTCAATAAATTATCATTCTCATCTCTAACCTTACTATCTTTAAAAAATTCTTGCTGCTGTTTTGAAAGCTGTCTACCTTGATTGTCAGTTTCCATACCATTTGCATTTTTTTTCATACTCTTAATATTGCTGTCAGGTGTATAATTTTTATCTACTTGCATAGACTTATTATTAATAGCAGTATCACTTTTGACATTTGTGTCTTTTTGTGATATACTGGTATCAATAGAACTACCATTATTGTTGGTAGTCAAAGACTTATTATTGGAGTTTGGCAATGATAGCCACTGTCCATTAATGAGTCTTTTCTTTATACCTTCATCAATATCATAAATAATTCTATTATTGTCAAAGTTATCTTGCATCCAACCTCTATAAGATGTGTTCGTTGGATTTACTGGATAGTCATAATTTTCTCTTCCATAAGCACTTGTCAGTACATTAGCATCAATATTTTTATTAACATTATTAATTTCTACTTGACCATTGCCATTTAGTTTTAATGAAACAACTACAATATTTTCATCACTATCTGCAAGTTCAGTTATAATTACAATACTGTTTGAATCAGTAATAGATTCAACTATGTTTAAAGGATTTTCGATAGCATCAGGTAACTGTTTAACACTTTCTCCTAATCCATGATATTTTCCTTTTTTTGTACCTTGTTTATAATAGATTCTATTTATTTTGTTAGCTGTAACAGTAATTGGTAAATTACTAATACCCATATTTTGATATAATTGAGGCATTTCTTTTAATACTGTTAAATGGGCATTTGGACTAAACTCTCCATTTTTCCATTTATCCACTTGTTCTTCAAAAGTTAATGCAGAATTACCAGTATAATTTGTTTTTGCATTTTCTCTATTATTTGTCTTGCTAACTGATGTTCCAGAAGTCTTATTTTGCTCATATAACCCTGTTACTTTTTCAATAGTCTCTTTTATTGACTTTGATGTATATTTTCCATTTTGAGGTGGTATGACTTCACTAGAAATAATATTATCGTTACTATCATAACTATTTACTACTAATTGATCTCCATCTTCCTGGATAGAAACATAACCTTGTAAGTTACCTTTATCATCATACACACTTTGTAAATCTTCTTTATCTATCTCATTATTCCATATATTAGCCATTTCTTCTACTGTATATTCTTCTTGATTGCTAAAAGGCTCAATAATCGATTTTACTTTTTCAGGGGTATAACTTGTTTCATTTGAAGTTAAATTGCCTGTATTTTTATTTATGTGCGTTTGAGTACTATCTATATTTGTACTATCGGATATATTAATATCTGATAAGTCTGCATTGTTTATTGCATTATTTATAATAGTTTTTATTTTTGCACCACTATATAAAGGACTAGCTATTTTTTGTTTATAAGTCACTTTACCATCCTTATCCAATGAATTTACAAATGTATTTCCACTTTGTTCTACTACTCTTATATTTTTTATATTATTGCTGACAGTCTTAAATACATTAATAGCTGCGGTATTATTATATATAGATTTATCTGAAATTTGATTATTTAATTCTTTAATATCTTCAAATTGCTGTTTTGCATTTTTATTATTTTCGATATTATAATTATCTATTATTGATATCTGATCTTGTGCTTGATTTACTATATTCATTATTTCATTTGTTATTAGATAGTTACTTTCATTTATTTTGTCATTTATAGCTTTGGTTCGTAATTCAGTCAAGTTACTAGCTTTTTCATTAAATGATTTTTCGGCTTCTAAATAAGTATCGTAATAAGTACTATCTAATACAACACCTGTATTGCCATCTATGACCATATAATAATGAGTATCTTGATCTTTAACTATTACTGGTTCTATATTCAGATCTTTGTTTGGATTTTCTATTGGTTTACCTATTGTCGGTATAATTTGTGAAATATTACCATCTGGATCAAAATTTGTAATATAAAAGTTTTCTAAATTGCTAATTTTTTTCATGACATCAGTATTATAATGAATAGCCATATCCTCTTGCTCTATTATTTGTTGTGCTTGTTTTATCCAATAGTCAGCTTGCATGTCCTTTTCCTTATTTTCAAAAGTTTCTCCGCCCAATCCTAAAAAGCTCATAACTATTGTAGACAATGTTGTAATTTTAGCAGTTTCACTTGTATTAGCCCACCACTCCTTAGAAAGAAAATCTGGGGTTTCTTTATTATTTACAAGTTTATCAATTAAATTTCCTACATTATCTTCAACTAATTCTTCTATATTTTCTCCAAGAACACCAATTGTTTTATTAGCAAATTCTTTTCCAAAATCACTTTGTAATTTTCTTGAAATCCACTTATCAACACTTTTAGATAGAGAAGTTTTTTCTCCTCTTGTTATAATATTAGCGTCAAACATTTTTTCAGTTAGAGTAGAAACAGTACCTTTTGCAATTCCTGTTATTGTTGCTTGTTTTATATTATTTTTATTTTCATCTAAAATTTCTTGTGATGAACTTCCACCTACTGAGACACCTTGAACTACTGTAGATGGAACATTACCAATATATCCTATTGCATAATTTCCAACCATATTTGAAATAACATCTGCAATTTCTCCACTTGTTCTGACAAAATCGTTATCAATATTATTAGTAACTTTGCTTTCATAATCTGCAATTGCTTTAACTTTACTTCCGGAATTAACTACAGAATTGTATGCATCATTTAAATTTTTAGCAGTATTCTCTAATCCAACTATTTTTGAACTTCCTTCTAGTCCACTTATTCCTAAAGCTGTTAATGTAGTTGCTACATCATATAAGCCTTGAGGTGCTTTTAATGCTCCCCATTGAATATTTTTCAATACTGTAGAAATATACTCATTAACTGCATCTGCTCCACCTTTAGCAATATTTTTATTTCTTTCTTCCGCTTCTTTTTTTGCTCTAGCTTCATCATCTACCATTTCTCTAAAATTCTGTAAAAATTTTTCATCATTCAATTGATTTTGCGTTGGAATATTACTTGATTTTATAGCAAAATTATTTGAACTTTTGGTATTATTAGAAACTGGTTGAACATTTTTACTTTCTGCTTTTTTAGATAATTCTTTTATTTCTTCTGGAGTCATAGATGGTACATTATCATTTTTAGTAGTATTTTTTTCTGTATTGCTATTATTAGTGTTGTTAGATAATTCTTTAGATAAATTTCCGACAATACTTGCAACAGCTCCTCCATTAGTAGTTCCGAATACTTTTGTTGTTTCTTTTTTAGTTGTTGTATTATTGTCCATATTATTAGTTTCATTCTTATTTAAATTTGTAGTATTATTCAATAATTTTTCCGATAAATTTCTAGTTGAATTTATATTGCTGTTGTTAGTTGTAATATAAGAATCTGCCAATTCTTTAGATCTAGCTAATCTATCAATATAATTATTATCGGCAAATATATTATCGCTATAATTATTAATATTCGAATTATTACTAGTTATATAATCATTAGCAAGTCGTTTAGATCTTTCTAATCTTTTTTTATATTCTTCATCATCTTCATTATACATTATACATTTCCTCCTATTCTTAATTGTTGTGTAAAGCAGCTTTTCCAGCATTTTTTACAATATCAGCAATAGAACGATTTACTGCATCTTTTAATTCAGTTTCATCTGGAGATTGAACTCCATAAAAACTTAATAGTGTATACATATCGCTATCACTTAACCTACCTTTTGCATTTTCGGAAATTAAATAATTATATAATTCATTATTATTAGAAAGTGTATATTTTTTTGTAATATCATCATAATTTGCATATCTATTATTTATAATATCTTTGTATGTACTTAAACTAGTATTATTGCTAGAAGTTTCATATGTACGTTGTAAATCATATTCGTATTTTGCTTCTTCTCTACTTAATTGACTTTGATATGATGCTAATTGTTTACTCCTTTCTAAATCCAGTTCTGATTTTAATTTATACAAGGCTTCTTCGTTTGCACGTTCAATTTCTAGCTGTTCTCTCATTTTTTGTAATTGAAATTCTCTTTCCTCTTTTGCTTGCCTTGCTTCTCTAGATAATGTTCCAACTTTTACTCCTAATATGGTACTTGCATAATTATCAACATAGCCAAGTTCATCAACTCTTTTCCAAGCATTTTCTAAAGCATCTTGTTGTTTTTGATATTCAAACTGTTTATTTTCAAATTCTCTGTTTTTTGCATCTTTCCAATATTCAAATTGTTGAGAATCATAATTCATTACAACTTGTGCAGTATTTGATAGTTGTCCTAAATATTCTATCCATCTGTTATGAGCTTTTTCTTCATATTGTGGTATTAATTCAGATACTATCCTAGCTACTCTTTCAGCTGTAGCAGAACTATTTAAAACTCCGCTTCCTGCTAGACTTTGTAATGTGGAATTAGCAGAATATTCTGTTGCAACTTTTAAGGCTTCATCAGAATTAGGATCATATTGAAATCCTTCACTCATTTGTTTTAACATTTCAGCTATCAAACTATTAACAGTATCTGCATATGCACTCTGATATTGTCCTTGTATACTATTCAAATTATAGGCTGTTGGAGTTACAATAGTTGTACCTATACTACTTTTTTTAATTCCACTAATTCCTAATTGTTGATTATTACCAAAATTGTTTTGATAGTTAGAATAAATTTGATTAAAATCTACTACATTACTATTTTGTGTATTATCTTGATATTGTTGTGGTATAGGTGCTTGATTTTGTTGCATATTTGTTTGTGGTTGATTAGATATAGTTTGTATTCCTTGTTGAATATTTGCACTTGTTGTTTCAGGTTCTCCTTTTTGTGCAATTTGAGGTTGTATTTGTATAGGAATTGTTATAGGATTTATACTATTATTTGAACTTTGAACTTGAGGTGTTTGAATTCCATTTGTACCATTTACATTACTACTTACTGCTTGTTGATTATTATCAGTTACTTGTTGTACATTTGCTACAGGATTACTTGTAGCTGCTATAGATCTTGATGTATTTAAAAAAGTATTTGGCATTTTTTTTACTCCTTCCATTTTCTTTTCATGCAGCAAAATGAAAGTTATTGATTGTACAATTCATTTAATTTATTTTGCCAATTATATATAGTTGATTCTGGTGTATCATATGTGTCAAACGTATTTGTTTTTAAACTGGTATTTAATGTTCTTTTCCAATGTTCTAATGTTTGTTCTACTGATGGATATAGAGGATAATTATTTTTACTTACAACTCCAAGCTGTCTTGACCATTCTTTTAGTGTCGCAGAATTATCTCCATATTGTCTAAAATACATAATTGTGTATATTTCCTTTCCAATTATTTTTTATATATACTATCGTGGAGTTGTTCTATCAATTCTTTCCATTGCTTTTATTCTTATATCTCCATATCCATATATTTCAAATGTATAGCTATCTACATTTTGCATATCATTAGGAATTAAGACTTCTTGTGTCATATTTATACCAGATTTTAAAACATTTTCTTTTATACAGTTTTTACCATTATCGCTTATAATTTTTATATTTACTTTTGCATTTTTATCTAAATCATAATTAAACCATAATTTGGATAGAGATAATTTTTTACTTATAACACCATTTTTAAATTCTTTTGTTTTTAAATAAAATGGGATAGGTTTTTTATATACTATATCTTGATCATCTGTAAATTCATCTTGTCCATAAGTCTGTATATATTCTTGACCATCTTTTCTTCCACCAGTTAATTCATAAATTGTACCATTTGCTGTTAAAGCATATATTGGACTAGGAGTTTGTGAAAAGTTTAAATTAGCATACGAATCACATATAGTTACATATTTTAATTCTTCCTTAATATCTTCTGGTTGTAATTCTTTAGTCCATTTCCTTAATCTTTGATCAAATATTAAGAAAAAATTATAATCTGGAAACCAAAAATATACTTTATCTTCACTACCAGCAACAGAAATGTTTTTTGCTTCATTAATTGTAATTCCATAAATAAATTGTCTAATTCCTCCAGTAACACCATTATTACTAGCTGGTCTATCAATTGTTCTAATTGTACTACCATCATATTCATAAATAGAACGACCATATAGCCAATATAAATATGAATTATGTACTTTTATTGTGCATTGATCATAACAACCTATATTATTATCCAAAGAAACACATGTATATGAATCATTTGTACCCAAAATAACATTTGAACCATAATATAAGTGCATATTTTTTTCTGAAAAAACAATTAATTTATCATCAAAACTTACAAGACCTGTTATTTTATTACAGTTAGGCACTCTATCTTCTCTTGAATTTTCTGTGCTTGTCCAATCCATAGGATTTTGTAAAGCAGAAAAATACAACATATTTCCATTACTGCCAAACATTCTATTTTTGTGATAACACATATGTTCAAAACTAGTAATATTATCTGGAAGTGGCATTATTTCTGGTACATTTAGAGGGCTTAAAGGTAACTTATGTCTGGTTGGTACTATATCATCTCCATACAATACTAAATATTCACTATTTCCATCTGCATAATAAACATGCCTAAACTTTTCTCCTTTTATTTCATTTGAAATTACTGTTCCATCCATATCTTTTAATTGAGTACCTTGTATATAAAATAAATATCTTACTCCCGCAACACCAAAGTATTTTATTTTTTCGCCTTTTAGTCCTGGATTTAACAACATTGTTCTTCCTATTCTTGTTCTTATTGCAGGATAATTGTCAAGACACATGTTATACATATCTTGACATTCATCATCTTGTATATTTTCTGGAGGATAAATATTACTGATCCCACCTGCTAAATAATTTATTTGATTATTACTTTTATAATTTATATTATTCAAATAAGGTAATGTTTGCAATTCTAAATTCTCCTCCTTCTTTTTTTTGCAATATCTCTAATAATAGGGTATCGTTGTTTTTGTTCATTTTTATCTTCATTAGCTTTTTGAACTAAATTGTTATATAACAAAATATATTCATTTGCTAATTCTATGTCGGGATTATGACCTGACATAGCTATAATTGACATTACATTATATTTAACTAGATCAATATAGTTATCATTAAGTTCTATATAATCAGATTCATCTGTTATCATTTTGGGCTTTTTCCAATAAAATACTCTTATTTGCCTTATATCATTTGGTGTCGGATGTATTCCAATCAAACCTTCTCTGCCATCATAATATCCCGCTTCTATCATATTTTCATTTTCTAAATAAGATGTAAGTTCTTTAAATGTTCCCCAGTCATATGGGTTATCTTGATTTCTAGCTTTATTTGATATTGTTACAGAACTTATCATGTCTATGCTACAATCTTCTGGTAGTGAATATAATTCTTGATTTTTTCTAGTAATAAATGAGTATTGTTCTTGAATAGCTAAATCTTTATATATTTTTTTCATAGTTTCATTTATCCATAAGAATAAACTTTCTTTTGCATATTCATGAGGTAGTCTTACTTTAATATCATCAATTACTTGCTTAACTGTTGTTCTACTTACAATTGCCATAAAATAATCCTCCTTCCTTATTTTGCTCTTATTATGTATTTAGCAGTTTCTATACTTAAATTTGGAATTTTAAATGTTTCTGGTATTGTTTCTTGATCTCCGTTTAATTTTTCATATAATGTAAAATAATCCGCAGTTGTTACTGTTTGACCTTTACATTCTAAATAATTTTTAGGAATAGTTTGGCCTGCATATATCACTATTCCACCTATTGGAACTAAAGCACTTGAACTTGCCTGTGCTTCATTCCATAAATCTGGAAATTGCCTTATTTCTACATTTTTTATAATTGCCTGTGTATTATTGCCTATGAATATTACTTCATCAACATCGAAAAGTTGTGCAGAATAATAATACTCTCCTTTTGGCACATATATATATTTTGCTCCAACTTCTATTGCATCATATATTGCTTGCTGTATTTTTAATCTATTATCTGTCATTCCATCTCCTACAACTCCGTAATTTTGAAGCGGTACTATTCCAAATACATAAAAGAATAAATCTTTTAACTCTTGCATTTTTAATTCTTGTACTTTATCACTCATTTTTTTCTACCTCCATTGTTCCAGTTTCAGCATATCCATTCCAACCTATAAATGTTTTTCCAGCTGCCACATCATCTTGCATTGCTGTTAATCCTCCGCCTTTTAATCTATAATAATAATCGCCATTATATTTTAATGCTACTACTTCATTATAATCTGGCATTGCATTAACCATTTCTATAACTTTTACATTATTGTCATAACGGTCAATATATATACTTGAAAATATTTCGTTGCCATCTGTTGTACTTTTAATTATAGCAAGTTGATGCTCACCTGTGCTTATATTATAATCTATTGGAGTACCTAAATCGCCATGCCCATAACTAGTTTTTAATTTAAACACTTCATTATTCTTTGTATCAAAATCTACATAATATTCATATATATTAAAAGTTCCAGTATATCTTTGAAAATCAGTATCTAATGTACATGCCATTAAAATTTTACTACTAGCATCAGTTATATATAATACTTGAGGGTCATTTATATATCCACTACTAAGACCACTATGAGGTAGTATTCCACTATTAACCTCTCTTACTTCTGTTGCGGTCACTTTTAATAAATCTGTATCTATTGCTAAAGAATATAATTTCGTTCCTTTTACAGCATATTTTAAATCTCTAGTTATATAGCCATTTCTCGCAGCTGGAGTGTCAGAATTGTATGAACCTAAATATGTTCTTACAACCCCTATTGGATAATATAATTCATCATATAATGCTATTACCGCATCACCTACAGAACTATATACACAAATAGCATCCATACTTGTAGCAAAAAATGCAAATAATGGCTGTTCAGCATCAGCTATACCATCATAAACACCTATAGAATTTAGATGCTGTGTTTCACATGAAGTTATATATCCACTCGATGTTTCTGCATTTCTAAAAAATCTAAATGGTGCTACTTCAACTCCGTGGATAACTATTACTATAACCACTAACAAGAGCAAAAACATCTTTACCTTCTTTAAAAATTATCCTAGAAATTTTTTTACAAAAATAACTATTAACTGTTTTAAATGTTATTCTAAGAGGTTGCTTATCTTCTATTGTCCAGTAAGCCTTTATATCATTTGGATTACTTCTATCTATTTTATATACTACTTCATATAAGAATATTTCTATATTATACAATCCATCATTAGAACTTGATCCTTGTACATTTCTTACAGCAAGTGCTAAATTATAGCTACCTAATGATGTTCTCTCTGATACACCTAATGTTAATACTATAACACCATTATCTTCTACTGGATTTATACCACTTGTTAATCCTAATTCTTCCATTGTATATATTTCTGTATGTTCTGGTACATCTAATTTATATCCTTTTTCTGATTCATAAGCAACTAATGTTTGTATTGATAATTTATCTGCATATATTCCTAATGTTTTACCAGCGTTCTCTCCATTATTATTTTCTATTATTTTAGATTGTGTTGTATATACTAGAAAATCATTAGGTGCATTTCCGGTAGTTCTATTTGACCTTGCTATATCAACACATCCTTGTTCTTTATTTTCATAAGCCATTCTTCGTCTTTGTATTGTACCAGATACTGTTCCATATACTTTTTCTACATCACTTAAACCATAACTTGGTGTTGAACCACCACTACTAGTATTGATTGTTAACACTCCTGCCATTTTACCAGTAGCTCCATATGCTGTTTTATTTTCTAAAATATCATATGGTGTAGCGGTAGCATCTGATGTATCTATACCTTTACAAGTATGATTGCCATATATTTTTTGACCTTTTACATAAGCGGTTTTCCCAAGTAAAATGTCAGTATCTGTTGCAGTTCCATCTGATGTATTTACAAAATTAGGATCTACTTCTCCTCCTGTAGATATTTGCCTTATATTTCCAGCCATAATATCAAAAGTATCTGTTGCAGAGGTTTGAACACCCTTGTCAGTAATAGCCTCTGCTACTTTTCTTTTACCATTACTGACAGATTGAAAAAGGTCTGATTGTCCTTTATTAAGATTTTGAATTGATGTATTTACATCATCAAAATTTGCATTTACATCTTTCACTATTTGATCTGTTTTTGCTTTTAAATTGCTTGCACATTCTGTCTTGCAATTAGCTAAATCATTTGATAATTCTGTTTTTAATGCTTGAACATCTTTTAATTCAGCAAATTCACTAAAGTCTTGATTTCTTATTTGGGTATTAGTATATTCTTTTGCAGCATCTAAAATTGCTTGGTCTTGTTGATCTATATATTTTTTTTGATTAGATTCTTTTGCATTGTGATATTCTTGAACATATTTTTCTGTCGCATACTCGTTAGCAGGTATTCCACCAAGATTATTAGAATCATTTGCTAAGTTTGCATCTGGCTTTCCAGCAGAATTAGCGTTTGCTTTACTTATTTCTTCAAATATCTTAGCCATTTATTTTCTCCTTTCTTATTTTAAAAAGAGAGAGGAAACAGTAATTTGATTCCTCTCTAAGTAGTATTTATTATTATTCAGATACTCCTTTACTTCCAACTAGTCCTCTCCAATCGCAGTAACCTGTATCAAATCTAGTATATCCACTCATGCAGTAGTCCATTTGTTTTGCTATTTTTTCAGATTGGAAAATAGGCTCTTCTCTTCTTAAAAATAATAAATTATCAATAGATGTGTCTTGAATAAACCAAGGTTTCATAGCACCTGTTGGATCATCTAAATAATCCCAAACAACTATCTCTAAATTAGGAACAGTGTTTACATCATTGTTATTTGTACCACTTTGTAAAATAGAATTAATAATTGCCTTTGCTGTAAATTCTAATGCAGGACATACAACAAGTTGGTTAGCTTGCGCCATAATTGGTACACCAGCTTCATCTTTTTGCAATCTCATTAATGTTAATGCCGCTTTTAAACTTTCGTCTTTTAATTCTCCTTCTATTAAGTTAGAACATGTTTGTTCAGAATTAATTAATTTATGATCCTTTGCAAATAATGCTTTGCCATCAAAACCAACATTTTCAAATCCTTTTAAAATTACATCTGCTGAATCAGTTTCTTCTGTTGCTCTTAAAGAACGACCAAGTCCTTTAGCACTTCCTCCTTTTCCTATTCCCTTCATAACATTATATAAATCATCTTGTACTAATTCCCAAGTTAAATCATAAGCCTTATCAAATCTTCTTGCTTCGAAAGAAGCTACTTCCCCTTGTTTAAAAGCATCTTGATTAAATTTATTTCCTTCATTATTTTCCTTCCATAATCCAAATGCTCCTAAGTGTGGATATGTTTGTTTTTTAGCATTCATCTTTTCAGTTCTAAATATTTTTTTATATACTAATGGTTTTTCATTATATGAATCAAAGAAAATCTTTTTATGAATTGGTGTTAATAATTCTGCAAAATTTTCTCTTGTCATCATTGCTGCTGTAGTTGGTTCAACTGCCATTTTTCATCACTCCTATATTTATAATTTACGTGCTTATAAATATAAGAAATTAGATTTTATTTCTTCTTGCTTTTATAGGTATTGTAATCTTTTACATTATCTATATTTTTAATAGCCAAGTATTCTTGTATGGACATTCCAGTTGCCTCTGCAATAGCTTTTTCTGCTGCTGTTGCATTTACTTTTTCTTTACTTGAATTAGAAGTACCAATATTACTATTAAGGTTATTTCCTAGGATCTCCTTTCTAGCATTGTTTTTTTGCATCTTAGCTTCTAATTTTCTTATGATTTCGCTTTTAGTGTTAGCAGATGGTTTTGAATAGGTTGTAGCATAATATGCCTGCTCTAAATTAAGACCTTTGTCAACTAATTCTTTTATTTCTTCTGCATATTCTGCTATATCTTCAAATCCATCTTCTTTACTTTTCTCTGATAATTCTAACTTGAATTTTACATCTGCAAGTTCTTTTTTAGTAGTTATATCTACATTACTTTTTGATTCAATAGCATCTGCTATAGATTTTGCAATGTTTTCATCTACCCCTTGCTCTATTAATTTATCAAGAGTTGTTTTTGTAGGTGTTTGATTGGCTTTTTCTAATGCTGCTATCTTTGCTTCCAATTCTTTATTTTTTCTCTCTGCGGCTTTGCGAAGTTGTCTTTCCTTATTCACACCTCTTTGTAAAGATTTTTGCTTTTCGTCTTCATCAGTTACCTTTTCTATTTCTGTTTCATCAATTTCTTCGGTTACTACCTCTGGATCAACATCAACTTCAACAGTTGGTAATATGATGCTTTCTGATTCTGGATTAATTGTTTCTAATTTAATCCCTTCTTGTTCTTCTTTCATATGTACTCCTTTCTATTTTTAGCCAGGTTTTATCCTCTTAAGATTTTTTGCCAGGTTTACTCCTCAAAAATATTTGATTTTTAGCCAGCTTATCTGCTCCATATATTAAAATTAATTAATATCTAATTATTATGTGTTCTCATATGTGCATTAAGTCCTAGTTGATTTTTACAGACCTTTTTGCATTGAGGACATATAAATTCATTACTTATTTCTTTTATGTCTCCAATTGTGCTTATAGGCTCTGTAAAAATATCTTTTCTTTTTTCTTCTTTCTTTGTTGCTATATCTACTACAACATAAGTCTGTCCTTTTTGCTTAAGTAATAAAATTACTTCTTTTTTACATTCCGGACATATAGCAGGAGAATAATGCTGCACTTGATTAGAATAAAAACCATGTTCATTTATTCTATTTAATTCTACAAAATCTTTAATAGTGAATTCATGTCCACATTCACAAATAGTTGTTCTTTTTATTTTATAATCTTTTATATCCATTCTAAACTAATCCTCCTCTCATATAACTTATTTGTGGATTTCCAGAAGTGGATAATCCTTCTATATTTGCATTTTGATCTATTGATTGTTGTTGCATATCCTGTATTGTTTCTTCATCATATATTCCTATTTGTTGTTGCTCTGATTGACTTTCTGGTATCTCTGGAATATTAAGTCCTATATTTTTTATTAAATAATTTCTATATTCTTTTTTAGTTATTGCTTGATCTGCATAGGCTTGTCTAACTAAACTATATCTATATGCTGGATTATTAGGAAGTCCAACACCAACGGAAACTGTTAAATCATATTCTACTTTTCTTGTTTCTTTATTTCCGTTTTCATCTTCAACTTGCATATATTTATATTCATTAGAGTCTAATTCATTTATATCTTTATTTGGATTTCTTTGTTTCCAATTCTCTCTATATGAATTTCTATAATCTGTATCTGATTCAATCATTAAAGGAACATTATTTAATGAATCTGGATTAAATTCTTCAAACTCATCTTCTCCATTATCTCCTACTATTCTAAACAACATTGTTGTATTCCAATTTAATAATGCTAATTCTATTGCATATTCAAATACTTCTGATAAAGTTTCTTGCAATAATCCTTTTTTATGACTTATCATACTATTACCACTATTTTGTAATGCTAAACTTTCAGTAGCAGTATCAATTCCACTTTGTTGTTTACCAATCATTTGATCAGAAAATCTTCCAACTATTTGTCTATCATTGTTCATTAATTCGGTTCTTTTATTTATTATGTATTGTGGTATTGATGGAGGATTTAACCATTTAAAACCATTTATATCATTTGTTGGGATTATTTGACCAGGCACATTAGTAACTTTACTTGGATCAATTCCAGAACTATTTGACATTATTCCCATAGGATTACCTGTAAGTCTTGCATTTCGTAATAAACTATCATCTAGTTCATCTATTTGATCAGATATAGGAAGTATTAATTCGGCACTTGCTTTTCCCCATACTGTATTTTCTCTATGCATATCTGGCGTTAAAAAATATGGAAATTTATCATTTGGAAATAATTTAAGTTCTTCTTTCTTCTCTTTTTTCTTCCCTGTTAAAAATTCTTCTTCAGAATCTTCTTCTATATTTTTTGAATACTCTTCTAGTTTTTTCTTTGTATCCTTTAAAATTACTCCATCTCCGGACATTTCGACAAGCCTTAATTTTCTTTCTCCTTTTTCATTATATCTAGTCCATACCATAAGATGTACATACTGATCTTCATCATTTTCTTGTAGAATATTTTGAACAGGATCAAGATTAGGTATTATACAATCAGCCAATTCTTCCCCATATTCTTCATAGGCACTATATAAACTTCTATTTTTAGCTTCAATAATATATTGTGCTTCTTGAATATCATATATATCTGTTATTGCAGGATCTATAAATAATCTACTTGGATGTATTGGTTGAATATTTGGTAATCCTTTTCCATTTAATTTATTGAAATCCCATAAAATTCTAAATATTCCTGTTCCGGTTAATTCCCTTCTACGTTCATGAACTTCTATCTTTCTATACATTTCATTTCGATCTTTAATGAAATTTGCTAAAGTTCTTACCATTCCACAAAAAGGTCTATCGCCAGGTTCTCGTGGATCTACTTGAATACTGATTGTTTGATCGCATAATAATGCCGTTTTACCTTCTACATTAGAATTAGTTATATTAGTATTAGGTGCCGGATCGTTTTCATCATCATATTCAAATTCTCCTTCCCAATATTTTTCTGTATCTTCCCATTTTTGCATTAATCCTAATCGTTGCTTATCTTCATATGCTCTTCTGTACCATACAAGGTATTTCTCACTTAATTCTAATTCTTTATCGTTCATTATGTTTTTTTTCTTTTCTGTCTTTTCTCTAATTAGTTCTTCATAAGGGCTTTCTTCCATTTAGCTAATCCTCCTTTTTTATTGGAATACCATTATTAGGTTTCAATGGTTCATACAATCCATCAGCATTTTTATATTGTTCATATGCTTGTACGCTTTGTCTACCAAATAATGGACTTCTATAACTAATTTTTCCAATATTAGGATGGGGTTTTCTCTGCACATTATTTGTTTTTATTTCATTTTGTTCATTACGTTTGTCTAATTTATCTAATATTCTCCATAATAAAGTGATCATTATAACTGGAAATGCTAACATATATACAAAAATCAATAAATAAATCATTTTATCTTCTCCTTCTAGTAGCAACTGGTTTTGCTACATTTATATTAATTGGTGTTTCTGTATCTCTATATCCTAAATCTTCTAGTTCTGTTGGTGTATAATTTTCTTTTGGTAAGGTTTGTTTCTTTATCATAGGATTTTGCCACATGATACAGAAGTATCTTAAATCATCAGGTGCATGTGTTAATTCATGAGGTTCAATTGCTACGTCATTTGGATTTTTTTCGTCATGTTGTAAAGCTGGTAATGTTCTAATTAGATTTTTACAATTACTAAATATATGTAGTTTACTAGTTAATTGACCTTGCTCATCTTCAAATACTTTGAGCCATTCATGTACTGCTAACCAACCAGTTATCCTATTATTATCGGCTTTTGTTAAATACTGTCCATGTTCAGCAAAAATGTCCATTGTACTTTTGCCAGTATCTCGATTCCTATTCCATAAATCAGGTGGAGCATAATCAGCAACGATATGTTCATCTTCATCTGTCATTTCATTTATTTTTTTTGCTGCATCAGAAACAATTAAATCACTTTCATATAATTCTTTATAGATCCAAATATTCATATTCCAATCCATTGCAATCCAATGTACAGAACACATATCTAATCCATAATCTCTTGTTCTATAAATTCGCCATGTTTTTGGTATTACAAACGGAGAACAAACATGTATTTTTCTATCAAATTCAGTAAAGAATTGTCCATCAAATATATCCCAATCTCCATATTTTAATGCTTTCCTTTCTTTTTCTGGAAGATTGTCTAGCCTTCGTATATAATCTGGATCTTTTTGAAGTAAAAATAAATTGTCCTGCACGAAACTTGGTATAAAAGTTCTAGTTGTAATTTCTCCTGTTTCTAATGTAATAGAATGTATTTGGTTTGGTTCTCCTAAGTCGATGAATCTTTCTTTTACCCAACTATGTCCTACTCCTCCTGGGTTAGTTGAACTTTTTATTCTCTTTGGATAATTATTTGCACCTCTGCATCTTGAAATCATATATGTATACATGTATTCAGTAAAATGAGTTAATTCATCGAAGCGGATCACATCATATTCTGCTGATTGATATTGATAAACATCATTTTCTTTGTCTATATAACCGAAAATCTATAATACTTCCATTCTTAAATTTCCAAATATGTTTACTGCTGTTATATTGTGAAATTTCTTTTGGATAAAATTCCAGACTCACTCTGATTAAAGATTTTTCTAAGTCTGTAAATGTTCTACGAAATATTATTTGTTTTGATTTTGGATAGTTTAATGCATATAATAAAGCATCTACTAGCTGACCATAACTCTTGCCTCCTCCTGCTGCTCCTCCGAATAATGTTTCAAATGCTGTAGAATTTATAAATGCTTCTTGTTTTTCTGTTATATCTATATCCACTACAAACTTTATCCTTTCATAATCTATTTTATGTAAAATATTTAAGTGTTTTCTCGGGAATTTTTAATAATTTTAATTATGATAATCCTTGAAAGTCTTGACATATGTATATTAACATAATGAATTGTATTTTTATTTTTTTCTTATATTTATATTTACCTCAAAAGGTTTGTCTGGGTTAATTACAACTCCTTCTTTAAATATTCCATGTTTTTTTCCTAATAGTTCAGCACATTTAGTTCTATCATTTGTATCTTCTTTTTTGTCTCTCATAATAGTTGTGAAATATTGCAATACTTCTTTTGCACTTGCAATCCTATCGTCTTTTAATTGATCAAGTCTTTCTTGTATATAATTCTCAAGTTTTTTCAAGTTTTCATGCCCTATTCTATCTGCTGTCTTTTCACTATAGCCAGCTCTCCTGGCACTTTCTGCTGCATTAGATGTTTCTATATAATAATCTATAAATCTTTTTTGTTTTTCAGTTAATTCATCATAGCTATTTGCCATTTAAACCACCTTATTCTTCCAACTTAATACATCTATTTTCAAATTTTTTATAAGCATCTACATATAATTCTTTTTTATCGCCATTATGTGTTATTTCATAATACATTCCATCAGATAATGTTGTACTTAATAATGCTTTGTTATTTTGCAAAGTTTTACAGCTCCATACAACAAATACATTAAATGCTGGTATTCCATCTGTTTTATCTAAATGCTCCATTGTATAATCTCTTACGATTTCCATACATTTTCTTAAAAATTCTTCATTTCCCATAATTTATTTCTCCATTTCTTTTTTGAATTTTTCTACTACCTCATTTACAAAATTATTGCTACTTGCAACGATTTCACAAACGTCTTCATATTTATAACTGCTATCATCATTTTGTGCATGTCCATATTCATATAGCCATACATGGGTTAATTCGTGCTTTAAAGTCTTTATTATATTTGCTTGATGTTTTAGTAGCAAAACTTCTTGTGTCTTATATATAGTAACTCCTAATGTATAATCATTTTTCATTTCATTATTCATTTCAGCTTCATTTACTAATCTTATATCCCATTCAGCATCATTTATCATAAATCGCATTTTTATTAATCCTCTCTTATTCATAGTTATATTATTTTTTAGTTTTTACAGAAGCTTTAACTAGGATAGCTTTCATTATTTAAGAAAAAGAATTATTCATATATAAATATGGCTATATATATTATTAATATCCTAGTAATATTAACATTAATTACTCTTTAATTCGTTTTTCGTACTGTTATCAGAATTAAAATAAACACATTTGCAACATACAATTTTATTTTTATGATCATTATATATTCTAATGTTACAATTTTTTTTATCTGTGCATATAGGACAAAATTCTTTTACATATTTATCAATTAATTCCGATATACTCATAATATTCTCCTAATGCTCAAAAAAGCCTTTATGTGGCTCTTTTGAGTGGCTATTGAATTGTACAATCTAATTTCTTAGATCATGTTGCACATTTTTATTATAACATAGAAGTATATGTTGATTTTCCCTATTTTTTCCTAAAAAAAAGAGAGATTATATCTCTCCGAATTCTTCTGCCAACAAATAAATACTTTTGTTTAAAATATTATAATATGTATTTTTATCTATATTTTTTTCAGTTTTACAATATAACCAACTATAATTCTGTTTAAAAATCATATAAAAAACTTCTTTTTCAAATGAATTTAACTGATTAATAACATCATCTATATAATTGATCCTTTCTTGTAAATAAATTATAGTCCTAGAATTCATAGAATCAAATTTAAGGCGTTTTTCTTTTTTAGTTAATAAATTAGTCAACTTGTTTTTATTTTTCCAGTATTGCCTTAATTCACGTTCATAAAATTTTTTCGATTCTTTACTTAATTTATTAACTCTCATAATATTCTCTCCCTTTATATTTCTCTATAGTATTCTAATCCTTTCTCTGTTTTTATAACAATATGTCTTTTTTTTAGCAGTTTATTAAATTGATTTTCATTATACTTTTTTGATTTATCTTTTTCTTTAACTATTATTCCTGTTGCTAATTCTAATTCCTTTAAAGTCTTTTTACTCATTCTTTTTTTCCTCCTTATGTATGTTTTTCATTGTTTCAATTATTTTTCCTAATAATTGTATAGTATTTTCGTATGGTATAATTTCATCTTCTTCTAGTTCAATACATGCTATTTCTGTTACATAATACATATGGCTTTTATTTTTAGCAATTTCAGATATTGTATCATCATATACACATACTTCTCCTTTATTTGAATATACAATCCAAATTTTTTGTCCTATTTCATATTTCGACTCGAATTTCATGTTTTTCACTTCCTTTTCAAATATCTGTATATCGTTTGTTCAATATACCTTAATGCTTCATAACTTGTTATAAATCTTCCACTATGTCTGTTTCTGACTTCGCTTCTTATTATCCTTATGCTTTGATTGTATTGTCTTTTATACATTTTTGCTAACTGCTCTTTACTTAGTCCACTTGTCCATTTTTCTATTATCTCTTTTTCGTTCATACTACACCTCTAAAATGTAGTATTTGATTTAAAAGTCTACTCTATTCCATTTGATTATGTAAAAAAATTCTTTTGGAAAATTAAAACCTTTCATTAAGTTAAAAATTTTTTCTTCCGGTATATCTTTATATCCATTTGCATATAAGCCAAATTCTCTTAAATTTAAATTGCATTTTTCAGCCGCTTCTTTATATGTATATCCTCTAAATATACAAGCCTCTCTTATTCTTTCTGGAACAATAAAATCTACTTTTTCTTTTTTAGGTGTATATTTTACAATCGAATCAAATAAATATGACATATTATTTATCCTCCAATAATTCTTGTAACATTTCAATTATTCGTATTGTTCCATAAGTTGTATTATCATCTGCATATAAATTATCAATTAATTTTTCTATTTTCTTTCTTTCAATATAATGCATTTTTATTACTTTTAGCATTTCTTTTTCTTCTTCTTTTCTACCTCTTAAATATCCCTCTTGATATTGTTTTTGTGCGTCTGTTAGTGCTTCTAATACTACTTCTATTGCTTGATAATATTTAGGACATTCTATATTTAAAGTGTCATTTAATAATTTATTTAATTTATATACCTTATTGTCATCCTTTAATATTTTAATGGCTTCTTCTAATTCCATTTTATCTTTGTTCATAGTTCCTCCTTTAATAACTCTGGATTATCATATATGTTGCCTATTACTTCCATTTCTGGGTCAAATTCATCATCATATGCGGATATTTGATATAATTGTCTATCATTTATCCAAAAACTATCATAATCATATGTAACTTCTCCTTCAAAAATATCTTTATAACTATATGGTCTAGTATTTTCTTCATATTCTGTTACTATATCTGTATATCTTACTAT